>NZ_WTFA01000030.1:0-1486 GCF_009795755.1 Gilliamella sp. Pra-s60
TGGCGGACGGGTGAGTAAAGTATGGGGATCTGCCGAATGGAAGGGGACAACAGTTGGAAACGACTGCTAATACCGTATAATGTCGTGAGACCAAAGCATGGGACTTTCGGGCCATGCGCCATTTGATGAACCCATATGGGATTAGCTAGTAGGTGGGGTAAAGGCTCACCTAGGCGACGATCTCTAGCTGGTCTGAGAGGATGACCAGCCACACTGGAACTGAGACACGGTCCAGACTCCTACGGGAGGCAGCAGTGGGGAATATTGCACAATGGGGGGAACCCTGATGCAGCCATGCCGCGTGTATGAAGAAGGCCTTCGGGTTGTAAAGTACTTTCGGTGATGAGGAAGGCGGTGTATCTAATAGGTGCATCGATTGACGTTAATCACAGAAGAAGCACCGGCTAACTCCGTGCCAGCAGCCGCGGTAATACGGAGGGTGCGAGCGTTAATCGGAATGACTGGGCGTAAAGGGCATGTAGGCGGATAATTAAGTTAGGTGTGAAAGCCCTGGGCTCAACCTAGGAATTGCATTTAAAACTGGTTATCTGGAGTATTGTAGAGGAAGGTAGAATTCCACGTGTAGCGGTGAAATGCGTAGAGATGTGGAGGAATACCGGTGGCGAAGGCGGCCTTCTGGACAGATACTGACGCTGAGATGCGAAAGCGTGGGGAGCAAACAGGATTAGATACCCTGGTAGTCCACGCTGTAAACGATGTCGATTTGGAGTTTGTTGCCTAGAGTGATGGGCTCCGAAGCTAACGCGATAAATCGACCGCCTGGGGAGTACGGCCGCAAGGTTAAAACTCAAATGAATTGACGGGGGCCCGCACAAGCGGTGGAGCATGTGGTTTAATTCGATGCAACGCGAAGAACCTTACCTGGTCTTGACATCCACAGAATCTTGTAGAGATACGAGAGTGCCTTCGGGAACTGTGAGACAGGTGCTGCATGGCTGTCGTCAGCTCGTGTTGTGAAATGTTGGGTTAAGTCCCGCAACGAGCGCAACCCTTATCCTTTGTTGCCATCGATTCGGTCGGGAACTCAAAGGAGACTGCCGTTGATAAAGCGGAGGAAGGTGGGGACGACGTCAAGTCATCATGGCCCTTACGACCAGGGCTACACACGTGCTACAATGGCGTATACAAAGGGAGGCGACCTCGCGAGAGCAAGCGGACCTCATAAAGTACGTCTAAGTCCGGATTGGAGTCTGCAACTCGACTCCATGAAGTCGGAATCGCTAGTAATCGTGAATCAGAATGTCACGGTGAATACGTTCCCGGGCCTTGTACACACCGCCCGTCACACCATGGGAGTGGGTTGCACCAGAAGTAGATAGCTTAACCTTCGGGAGGGCGTTTACCACGGTGTGGTTCATGACTGGGGTGAAGTCGTAACAAGGTAACCGTAGGGGAACCTGCGGTTGGATCACCTCCTTACGAAGTGCTCGTAAGTGTTCACACAGATTGTTTGTTTAGAAGAAAG
>NZ_WTFA01000030.1:1584-4572 GCF_009795755.1 Gilliamella sp. Pra-s60
AACCAAGACAACTGTGAGTTGTAAGGTTAAGAAATTAAGCGTACACGGTGGATGCCTAGGCAATCAGAGGCGAAGAAGGACGTGTTAATCTGCGAAAAGCGACGGTGAGCCGATAAAAGGCGCTATAGCCGTTGATGTCCGAATGGGGAAACCCAGTGTAGGCGACTACACTATCATATGATGAATACATAGTCATATGAGGCGAACCGGGAGAACTGAAACATCTAAGTACCCCGAGGAAAAGAAATCAACCGAGATTCCCTAAGTAGCGGCGAGCGAAAGGGGAGGAGCCCAAGCGGGTAGCATATTGTATTAGTGGAAGCGTCTGGAAAGTCGCACGATAGAGGGTGAAAGTCCCGTACACGAAGGTGCGATATGTGGAAGCTTATAGAGTAGGGCGGGACACGTGATATCCTGTCTGAAGATGGGGGGACCATCCTCCAAGGCTAAATACTCCTGATTGACCGATAGTGAACCAGTACCGTGAGGGAAAGGCGAAAAGAACCCCGGGAGGGGAGTGAAATAGACCCTGAAACCGTGTACGTACAATCAGTGGGAGCATGTATCATAAGATATGTGTGACTGCGTACCTTTTGTATAATGGGTCAGCGACTTATATTCTGTAGCGAGGTTAACCGAATAGGGGAGCCGAAGGGAAACCGAGTATTAACTGTGCGTTAAGTTGCAGGGTATAGACCCGAAACCCGGTGATCTAGCCATGGGCAGGTTGAAGGTTGGTTAACACTAACTGGAGGACCGAACCGACTAATGTTGAAAAATTAGCGGATGACCTGTGGCTGGGGGTGAAAGGCCAATCAAACCGGGAGATAGCTGGTTCTCCCCGAAAGCTATTTAGGTAGCGCCTCATGAGTAACTGTTGGGGGTAGAGCACTGTTTCGGCTAGGGGGCCATCCCGGCTTACCAACCCGATGCAAACTCCGAATACTGACAAGTTTAATCATGGGAGACACACGGCGGGTGCTAACGTTCGTCGTGAAGAGGGAAACAACCCAGACCGCCAGCTAAGGTCCCGAAGTCATAGTTAAGTGGGAAACGAAGTGGGAAGGCTTAGACAGCTAGGATGTTGGCTTAGAAGCAGCCATCATTTAAAGAAAGCGTAATAGCTCACTAGTCGAGTCGGCCTGCGCGGAAGATGTAACGGGGCTAAAACTATGCACCGAAGCTGCGGCAGTGCACGTAAGTGTATTGGGTAGGGGAGCGTTCTGTAAGCCGTAGAAGGTGTGTTGTGAGGCATGCTGGAGGTATCAGAAGTGCGAATGCTGACATAAGTAACGATAAAGCGGGTGAAAAGCCCGCTCGCCGGAAGACCAAGGGTTCCTGTCCAACGTTAATCGGGGCAGGGTGAGTCGACCCCTAAGGAGAGGCCGAAGGGCGTATCTGATGGGAAACGGGTTAATATTCCCGTACTGGCTATAACTGCGATGGGGGGACGAAGAAGGCTAGGTTTACCACCTATTGGATGGTGGGTTAAGCATGTAGGCGTGTGATTAGGCAAATCCGGTCACTGAGACGCTGAGGTGTGATGACGAGCTACTAAGGTAGTGAAGTAATTGATGCCCTGCTTCCAGGAAAATCCTCTAAGCTTCAGGTTATAGTTAATCGTACCCGAAACCGACACAGGTGGTCAGGTAGAGAATACTCAGGCGCTTGAGAGAACTCGGGTGAAGGAACTAGGCAAAATGGTGCCGTAACTTCGGGAGAAGGCACGCTGATGTTAATTGAAGTCCCATGCGGATGGAGGTGAAATCAGTCGAAGATACCAGCTGGCTGCAACTGTTTAATAAAAACACAGCACTGTGCAAACACGAAAGTGGACGTATACGGTGTGACGCCTGCCCGGTGCTGGAAGGTTAATTGATGGGGTTATGCGTAAGCAGAAGCTCTTGATCGAAGCCCCAGTAAACGGCGGCCGTAACTATAACGGTCCTAAGGTAGCGAAATTCCTTGTCGGGTAAGTTCCGACCTGCACGAATGGCGTAATGATGGCCAGGCTGTCTCCACCCGAGACTCAGTGAAATTGAAATTGCCGTGAAGATGCGGTGTACCCGTGGCAAGACGGAAAGACCCCGTGAACCTTTACTATAGCTTGACAGTGAACATTGAGCCTTAATGTGTAGGATAGGTGGGAGGCAAAGAAGCATGCACGCTAGTGTGTGTGGAGTCGACCTTGAAATACCACCCTTTAATGTTTGATGTTCTAACCTATACTTCTGAATCGAGGTAAGGGACACTGTCTGGTGGGTAGTTTGACTGGGGCGGTCTCCTCCCAAAGAGTAACGGAGGAGCACGAAGGTTAGCTAATCCTGGTCGGACATCAGGAGGTTAGTGCAATGGCAAAAGCTAGCTTGACTGCGAGAGTGACGGCTCGAGCAGGTACGAAAGTAGGTCATAGTGATCCGGTGGTTCTGAATGGAAGGGCCATCGCTCAACGGATAAAAGGTACTCCGGGGATAACAGGCTGATACCGCCCAAGAGTTCATATCGACGGCGGTGTTTGGCACCTCGATGTCGGCTCATCACATCCTGGGGCTGAAGTAGGTCCCAAGGGTACGGCTGTTCGCCGTTTAAAGTGGTACGCGAGCTGGGTTTAGAACGTCGTGAGACAGTTCGGTCCCTATCTGCCATGGGCGTAGGAAAATTGAGAGGGTTTGCTTCTAGTACGAGAGGACCGAAGTGAACGCACCGCTGGTGTTCGGGTTGTGATGCCAATTGCATTGCCCGGTAGCTACGTGCGGAATAGATAAGTGCTGAAAGCATCTAAGCACGAAACTAGCCTCGAGATGAGTTTTCCCTGAAGAGATTCAGTAAGGTCCGTTTGAGACTAAGACGTAGATAGGTCAGGTGTGTAAGTGTAGTGATACATTGAGCTAACTGATACTAATGAACCGAGAGTCTTAACCTTACAACTCGGAGTTGTTTTGGGTTACGCGAAGAGATGATTAAAATTTAGATAAACAGTTTGTTCCG
>NZ_WTFA01000031.1:0-2556 GCF_009795755.1 Gilliamella sp. Pra-s60
CGGTTGCCGGTTGCCGGTTGGCGGTTGCCGGTTGCCGGTTGCCGGTTGCCGGTTGCCGGTTGCCGGTTGCCGGTTGCCGGTTGCCGGTTGCCGGTTGCCGGTTGCCGGTTGCCGGTTGCCGGTTGCCGGTTGCCGGTTGCCGGTTGCCGGTTGCCTTTCATTAACATGATAACACATAATATTTGTTCCGTCAATTAAATCATTGTTTTATTTGGTTTTTTTATAAGCAATCACTTGTTTTAGTGAGTTTTTATAAAGTATTTAAAGCATATAGTTTGTTAAAAATTAAATCACCACTTTTTTTTTTAAGAATTGTAATGTTTTATTTATACTTAGCTTAATTTTTCGTTATTAAGTTTTAAGAAACTTTTAACATGGTATGTAACTAATTGTTTTTATTAAAAATAACCAAACAAAAAAAACTTCAATAAAATCAATACCTTTCCTGACCGATTTTTGGGAGGGTTTTTGTGTTGTTTTTTATAAAAAAGTGACTTATAAAAACCACTTAAGGTTATGTTATCTGTTTTATTCCGGCGTCGGACAAATTTGTCTGGAACAAATTTGAATACCTGAGCATAGCAAAGGTGGCCTCGTAGAGGCGAGTATCAGGATGATACGAGTAGCGTAGCCGAAGGCCACATTTTGTAGCTAATGCGTGGGATTGCAAAGGGAATTCGCTTTAATTCCCTTTGCTCAGACGTTGTCACTGTAGCTATTTTGTTCACCCAAAGGTCAAAACGTCCGAAACCTTGCGTACTAAAAATAGACCATGAATTTAAACCGCCACAGCGCAACCCTAAGGGAAACGCCCCAACTGGCGCGGGGGCTTTATTCTTATTTATATTGTCTCCTCAGGCACCATAACCGCCCTGCGACCCAAGGATTAAGGACTAAGAAATAAAAGCTAAGGTGCGGTGCAAACAGCATAACCGCTGTAGGAATCACTGTCGCCAAAGATAGAACCATCGTACGCGTAGACATAGAACCCATTTCTACCTGCTACGTCGTTCGTCCAATAGTTGAAGCTGACGAAGCCCACATCAGCGTAGTTGCTCATGTAGCCCCACTCCGTGAAAAACCCAGCACCTATGTGACGCATGAAAACATTATTACGAGAAGATGGCGTGGCGCCTACTGCACCTCGACAATAACGTCCTGAATTCCAACCAGAACAAACCGCGTTGGTTAAATCCCTTACCCGTGACATACGATAACCCAAACTATTACACCATGCTGTTTGATTAGAAGCGCTATCCAGCCTATTATCCCGATTGACGAACCACTGCCTCAACACAAAGCCATAACGAACCTCATTCCCCCTACCATCACTACCGACCAACTCAAAGTCCTGTGGCAAAGATGGACTTGTAAGTGGGCTTGGATTACTTGAATTTAACTGAGTACTATCAGCCCTAGGACCACTCAACGTTACCCGTGCGACAACTTTTCCTCTATCAACATCAGGAATCCAACTATCATTAGCTGCTACACTTGTCACCGTAGCCGTTATTCCACCACGCGTGACCGGAGACCATGTCAACTGACTTCCATCCACCCCACCTATAAGCAAATCAAAATACAATCCATCAGCACCTGTAGTTGGAAAGTTTAATTCGTAAGATGATGGGTTTGTTGACTGAACTAAAAACCCCTTTGTAGAACTCCATATGTTAGCTGGGCCTGCATAGCGTGGGTTATCATGAGAAGGGATGTCACTTGTACCACCCAACAACAAATTCGGCCTGACCGAACAAATAACTGGCTGTGGTGTCGTGATATAATAATCCACCGTCCCTCTGTGAAATAGACTACTTCTTGGCATACCATAACGAGTCTCTAAAGTGCCCTCTGTACTATCTAAAGTGATCTTATAAGGAGCATTACATATACTTAATGTATCATTACGACTAACCGTAGCGCCATCCCTACCCTTTATTACTAACGATATACTCCCTGATGCCGTTACTCCTCCTGCTCCCTGTCCGTCTCCATCATCGTCTCCCCATTTCCCTTGGCTAATTAGACTATTTAAACTAGTCGAGGTTGTACCCGACGGTATTACCATATGAATATCATTAAAAGTAAAATTTCCACTAGGTAACATTATCGGGTTTGTTGAACTCGATGTGTTAGTTGAAGGCGTGATAGTTCTTCCATCTGGCAACTCTATATACAATAAATTATTTGTATCAGTTACCTTAGTTATACCCCCATCAAACGTTAAATACGGCGCACTGCCCTCTATGACATTAATTGTACTTGTCGTTAACGCCTGTACTCTCTGCGTATATGACAATAACAACAATGGCGCAAAGAATAATGCCAATTTACGTAATAACGGAGACTTAAACAACAACGGCGGTTTGAATAAACACTTGGATATCGACGATAATTTTGCCGAGGATGTTGCTAATGACGGCATCGATTTCGCTACGCGAAATGACTTCGATGATAAAAATAACTGTGGTGCCTGTTTTTGACCACTGTGTGAATCAATAAGATTTAGGGCATAGGTTTGGCAGGCCAGATGCCAGATGCCAGATGCCAACCATG
>NZ_WTFA01000032.1:0-2464 GCF_009795755.1 Gilliamella sp. Pra-s60
AGGAGCAGATGGTTTGTATTTTGATTTGGATATAGGTGGATTAGATGGAAGTCAGTTAAGTTGGACAGTTAACACAAGTGGTAGTCTAAGAGCAACGGTGAGTTGGAGGTTGCCAGTCTCAGACCGAAATAGAACTTACATTGATGGTTGGATTACGGATAAATCCAAAAATGTAACACGGGTAACGTTGCATGGTCCAGAGGCAAGAAGCCAGAGGAACAACAATAATCCTAGTCGAATTACCGTGCCATCTTTGCCACAGACGTTCGAGTTGGTGGGTAGGGATAGTAGTGGTAATGCTGTCGTGAAATATGGATTTGTTTTAAAGCAGTGGTTCGTCGATCGTAGTAATAGAAGGAATACCGCTCCTAATCAAACAGCATGGTGTAATAGTTTGGGTTATCGATTGTCAAGGGTAAGGGATTTAACCAATGCGGTTTGTTCTGGTTGGAATATAAATAATAATTATCCTTGTACTGGTGCAGTAGGCGCTACGCCGTCGTCTAGTAATAATGTTCTCATGCGTCACATAGGTGCAGGATTTTTCACGGAGTGGGGCTACATGATCAGCTACGCTGATGCGGACTTCGACAACTACGGCTACTGGACGAGTGACGCTACGGGTAGCAAGCAGTTCTACGTCTCCCCGGGCACCGGCTTTGTCGGCAGCGACCGGGTCAGCTACAGTTTCCTTGCTGTTTGCACCGCACCTTAGCTTTTAGCGTTTAGTTCTTAATCCTTAGGGCGCGGAAGGGGGTTACGGTGCCTGAGAGGTCAATATAACAAAGAATAAAACCCCCGCGTAAGTTGGGGCGTTTCCCTTAGGGTTGCGCCGTTGTGGCAAAGCCACAATAGCGCCGCCCCCCGCCGCAACGCTGAAAGTATCGATGGCAGTTTTAGTGGATTACGCTGTGGTGGTTTAAAGCGGTGGTCTATTTTTAGTACGGCAAGGTTTCGGACGTTTTGACCTTTGGTGAACAAAATAGCTACAGTGACAACGTCCGAGCAAAGGGAATTAAAGCGAATTCCCTTTGCAAACCCACGCTTTGGCTACAGAATGTGGCCTTCGGCTACCCTCCGCAATTACTCGTATCATCCCTGATACTCGCCTCTTCGAGGCCATCTTCGCTTTGCTCAGATGTTCAAATTTGTTCCAGACAAATTTGTCGCTCGGTCTTAACGCACCGTTTGTGCGATTACTCGTATCATCCTGATACTCGCCTCTTCGAGGCCACCTTCGCTGTGCTCAGGTGTTCAAATTTGTTCCAGACAAATTTGTCAAGCGCGCCACAAACTCGCCAAACGTCCTTGTTTGGCGTGCTAACCTCGCTCTGTTGTCGGCACATTCTGACGCCGTAATAAGACAACAACATAACCTTAGGCCTTTTTTGTGAGTTGTTTTTGTATTAAAAAGCAATGCAAAAACCCCAAAAAAGTGGTCAGGAAAGGTATTGATTTTATTAAAGTTTTTATTTAACTCTTTTTAAGCAAAATCAACCACTTGCATAACTAGCGTTAAATACCAACAACTAACAAACCCGCAAAACCAATAAAAGTACACTCTGGATAACAACACTTAACCGCAAAAAAGTGGTCAGGAAAGGCACTGATTTTATTAAAGTTTTTTCTATCCATTTTTTTGAATATAAACCTCTACAAACCCTTTTTTTTACGATAATTTAAAATTCAATAAAATCAATATATTATAAAACAGCTTAAAAAAAGGGTTTTCAAAGCCAAAATTGTTGTTTATCTTTATATAACAAGATTTATCAAATCTTGAGTTCTCCCTTAACGCCGTATAGGCGGTTTAGAAATATATAAATCGGGTAAATCCCGTACGCTAAGGCCTTAACGCCGCATAGGCGGCAATAAAAAATAAAATTAATCATATAATTAAAAAACAATCGGCTATGCTATCTGTTTTATTCAGGCGTCAGACAAATTTGTCTGGAACAAATTTGAACATCTGAGCACAGCGAAGGTGGCCTCGAAGAGGCGAGTATCAGGGATGATACGAGTAATTGCGTCGGGGCAGCCGAAGGCCACATTCTGTAGCCAAAGCGTGGGTTGTCAAGGAATTCGCTTAAATTCCCTTGGCTCGGACGTGGGCACTGTAGCCATTTTGTTCACCAAAGGACAAAACGTCCGAAACCACCACACCTAACTCATTCTATACACTAACAAAAAAAGCCCTATTTTGATAAAATAGTAGCCAGGAAAGGTACTGATTTTATTGATGTTTTTATGTGATTATTTTTAAATAAAATCAAATAGTTACATGCCATATTAAAAGTTTCTTAAAACTTAATAACGAAAAACTAAGCTAAGTATAAATAAAACATTACAATTCTTAAAAAAAAAAGTGGTGATTTAATCTTTAACAAACTATATGCTTTAAATACTTTATAAAAACTCACTAAAACAAGTGATTGCTTATAAAAAAACCAAATAAAACAATGAT
>NZ_WTFA01000033.1:0-2177 GCF_009795755.1 Gilliamella sp. Pra-s60
AAGAAAACGGCATAAGTTTAAAAGCCCTGCCTCCTTTTATTCGAAGGAGCTAAGAAAAATTGCACTTCATGGTGTAATCTAGGATATATAGCTAACAGCATTAAATCATAATATTTTAGATCATCAAATCTTTGAGCGCACACCATTAAACGAAACACCCAAACAAGCCGTTGAGGTTGAAAACCCGCACACCCAACTGATTGTGGGTAAAATCATTGACAACTCAATTTCTAAGCAAGAAAAACAGCTAACTAATCCAATTATCGGCTTAAATCCAGACAATAAACTTACATCATATAAAACAAATATCATTGCCGATTCAACTCACAAGCAAGATATCATTACCACCATACCTTTTCTGCCTGATGATTTTGAAGGACATTTAGAAAACAAAACCAACACGCCGACAGTCACCGAACCGGATTTACCGGCAACTGAAGATGACATGGAGCCGTCTAAAACGATCAGTATTTACGAGCCGAATCTAACCTTACCGGATAATAGCTTATGGATAGTTCACAAAGATACAGACAAAAATTATATTATTGAAACCGACCCGCGTTTTACCCAACGCAAAAAATGGTTGAGCTCAGATTATATGCTCAACCGCTTAAAGGTTGATCCGAATCACATCCAAAAACGGTTAGGGGATGGTTATTACGAGCAACAACTGATTCGGGAGCAAATTATAGGGTTAACGGGACATCGTTATTTACACGGTTACCGTTCAGATTTAGAACAATACCAAGCATTGATGGATGCTGGAATTCGTTTTGCCAATGATTATGGCATTGTCCCCGGCGTTGAATTATCGGCAGAGCAGATGAAAGCCTTAACCAGCGACATCGTGTTATTAGTGAAAAAAACCATCAATGTTGATGGTCAAAGCATGGATGTGTTAGTGCCACAAGTTTATGTGGTTAATCGGCCACAGCTGGGTAGCGATGGGGCATTAATTGCAGGCGAAAATGTATTTATTAAAGGCGATGAACTTAATAGCAATGGATTAATAAACGCCAAGAACGATATTTTATTAGAAGGGCATAACGTCACTAATAAAGGGACGATTTATGGTGATAGAGTTGCCATTAATGCTGAAAATGATATTACCAATTACGGTAAACTAATAGGTGATAAACTGGTTTATTTATCGGCCGATAACGACATCAACCTATTATCAAGCACGCGCACACAAACTCGAGGTCGCAACTTAACCACCAATATTGACCAAAGTAGTATTATTCAAGTGAACAATGGCAATATCGTGATAGATGCGGGTCGTGACATCACGACAAAAGCGGGATGGATAATAAATAATGGCGAGACGGGCAATACCTGGTTACAAGCCGGTCATGACATCAAATTTAACACGGCAGAGATTGAAGAAAAATTAGAATTTAGGGTCAAAAAGGACTACCGCAAAACCGATGAAAAAAGCGTAGTTGGTACAGAGATAAGTGCCATTAATAATGTAATGCTTATGGCGGGTAATGACATAAACGCCAAAACGGTTGATATTGTTGCGGGGAATCATTTAGGGTTACAAGCAGATAACGACATTACATTAGGCTCCTCGACAGAACGGTTTGAGTTAGATGAGTTTCACAAGAGCAAAAAGAAAGGCTTTTTAAACAAGAGCACCACAACAACGCATACCCAAATAGACAACACCAGCCAAAAAGGCAGTGAGCTTTATGGCGATAGTGTCAGCATTAATGCGGGCAACAACTTAACGGTGACCGGTAGCCAAGTCATTGGTACGCATAATGTAGCACTTGAGGCAGGTAAAGCAATTAATATTGACGCGGTGGAAGCGTCGTATTACCGAAAACACGAAACCAAGACCAAAAAGTCGGGATTAATGGGCAGTGGTGGAATTGGTTTTACGGTAGGCAAGGAAAAGGAAAATCTAAAACAGACCGATACCGAACAAGCCTTTGTGGGCAGTGTGGTGGGTAGTACAAATGGCAATGTCACCCTCCAAGCGGGCAAAGACCTAAATATCAAAGGCAGTGATGTCATCGCCCAACAAAACATCAAATTACAAGGCGAAAACGTCAATATCGAAGCATTAGATGCCAAAACGACGTACAAAGAAGAGTACAGTTACGAAAAGTCAGGCTTAACGGTAGCGTTAACGGGCACGGCTGCGGATATGTATGAAGCGGCAAAAGCAG
>NZ_WTFA01000034.1:0-1813 GCF_009795755.1 Gilliamella sp. Pra-s60
GTGGTGCGAAGGTGCTAGTATAAATCACCTTTCACTTTCTTCACTCCACCGTGTTTAAAATTGCACTTCATGTTTGAATCCAGGTATTCTGACTGATTTTTTGTAAGTAAAACCATAACTTAATGTGTTTTTTATGTTTTGAATAAAGGAACATATGACACAATGAGCAATACAGTAAACGGAATTTATTATCCATGGCGCATGAAAACAACAATGGCTAAAAATTGGTGCTAAACCAAAATTAACAATTAAAAAATTAATTATAGAGTTTAGTGACAGTGTTAACTGCCACTTTTTAATAACGAACACACTAAGTAAGATAGTGTTAGAATTGTCGGGTTAAGTTTGAGCTACTACAAAAGGGCAAGTTAATGGTTCAACTTGCAAAGTAGATCATATTGTTCATAAATTATTAGTTCAGTTCTACAATCTACTTCGCAGAACTGAATTATTAAAAATATTATTCTTCTAGTACATAAGACTTATAAGTTCCATCATCATTTTCTAACCAAAAACGAGAGCATTTAGTACAAACAAGTACTCTAATTCTTTTTGCGTCTACTTTTAAAACAAAATCATCAACGTTAATTTGATTATGATTTTTTTCTAATATCCATATAATTTCATCAATTATTTTTTCAGCAATAAAAGAATATTCATAATCATTATCACTATCAGATAAATGCATTACATGGCCACATTTACAAATAAATTTAGGCATTATTGAGCTCCTTTATTGGGTCTGTCATAACGAGTAATTTGACCTTTAGAATCTTGAAAGAATAGAGTATTTATATTTTTTGCTCCCGGTTTTCCCCATGTGCGATTTACAATACTTTGTATGTCAGTCTTTGATAGATCTGCCTGAATAATAATAGAGTTTGTTTGTCTATTTTTATTTTCAATTGTCCTTAATATTGATTTCTCAGTCATTATTTTAGAATTTGGTGTATAAACATCAACTTTACCAATTCCTTCAACATAAAGATCTTGAGTTTTAACCTTATTTTGATTAACTTCCTTTTTAACAACAACATCATAACCTAAGTATAAGAAACCACTACCTGCTCTTATCTCATTAGCATTTGGTGTTGAACCTTGTTCAAAAATCATCGTTCCGGTTTTACCGGAATTAATATTACTAATTGAATTACTATCAGGCGCAAGTACAATTTGATTGCCTTTATCTAAAATGACATTTCCAGCTGTTCCTGTTAAATTGTCTTTAGGAATAAAATTAGAAGTTACTACCGGCGCTAATGTTAAAACACCATCAACAACTTTTAATACGGCATCAGTTGTAAATTTGCCCTCATTGTATATTTGAGAAACTCCTTCACCTAATGCATGACTTCCTTGAGCCGTATCAATTGCATTATAAATAAAACCTACTCCTCCAGGCAAAAAGTTCATTACTGGACGACCGACTTGTCGCTCCCATTCCGTTGCTTGAAGATACTTCTGAATATTATATTGTTCTCGATAATATTCTTCATTTTCATCCATTGCACGAGAGCTAAATAATTTTTCAAGTAATGATTTATTTGCGATAGATTCCCAGTAAGCATCATTATATTGCTCTTGCTGCTCTTTTGTTCCTAAATATGGATAATCATAATTATGAGCCCTATATCCCCAGTTACCTGTTAATAAATCGTTAACTGATTGTCTGGCGGCTTCTTCTCCGCTCATTCCTTCCACTTGTTGGTAATAACGTGACAAAGATACAGCTAGTTGTTGAACCTCTGCTTCCGTTAATGAGTTCGGATCTTTATAATATTTTCCAACTAGATAATCTCCTTTTTGATCTAAC
>NZ_WTFA01000035.1:0-1524 GCF_009795755.1 Gilliamella sp. Pra-s60
TGATATCTTGTTTTTGGTCGTCTTTATTGCGGATGATGAGTTGTCCGTTTTCTACCGCTGAATGCGTTATACTGGACTCTTTTCCGCTGTTTTGATACGCCGTCGGGGCGCCCGCTCCGCCAGTGTCGCCACGGTTAGCACAAAAAAACACCAAAAAAACTTAAATAAAATCAATACGTTTTCTGACCTATTTTTTGTATTTTGAATTGAGGGATATATGCGCATGAAAACAATAATGGCTAAAAAGTAGTGCTAAGCCAAAATTAGTAATTAAAAAATTAATTATAGAGTTTAGTGACAGAGTTAACTGCCACTTTTTAATAACGAATACACTAAGTAAGATGGTGTTAGAATTGTCGGGTTAAGTTTGAGTTACCAAAATTAATTCCTCATTGCGGACCACTCCAAATTAATCTATTCTTTAACTCGTAAGGAACCAAATCAAATAATTTTTTTATTCTTTCTATATGCCCTCGGTAATTTGGGGATATGTCTTCATTACAATTATCATAATAAAATTTGGCTTGATTATTTATAAAGTGAATATCACTTTCTGTAAAATCTTGAACCAGTATCTTTCTAGGTAAATTATGAATCAGTTCAGCCTCATAATAACATGATTCATCATTCGCCTTTCTAATTGCATTTTGTGATTGAACATTTCTGATATAAGGCAAAGCCCATTCTAGCATTTCAACATAAATTTCATTTTTCATCATAACGTTCACCTTTTAGGTAGAGGTCTTGCATCAATAGGAGGCTTTTGTGTCTCTGTCCATTTTCCATTAGATAATAGCTTTTTGACATAAAAAGTATTTCCTGTTTTCTTATAAATTTCCATTGCAGCCGCCATTCTATGATGGCCTTCTGTAATATAATAGTTTCCTTTACTATCAACATATCCAGCTATAATATTATCAATTTTTTTAAAATCATAGTTTCCATTCATCATATCACGTTTCATAGAGTCTATTTGAGCTGGGTTTCTTAATCCAACTTGAGTTCCTTTAATATTGGGAATGCTTTCAGATATGGTCGCTGCATTAGTATTCCCCTTTCCACCCCCTCTAGAAATCGATTTTGAAACAGCTACAGGCATAAATGTAAAACCAGCATCGATTAATTTCATCGCCATTTCAGTACTAAATTCTTCACCATTATTCAATCTTTTGGTTACATCAAATAACGCACTTGCTGATTCTACTGTATCCATCGTATTATAGATTAAACCTACTCCTCCAGGCAAAAAGTTCATTACTGGACGACCGACTTGTCGCACCCATTCCGTTGCTTGAAGATAGTTCTGAATATTATATTGTTCTCGATAATATTCTTCAGTTTCATCCATTGCACGAGAGCTAAATAATTTTTCAAGTAATGATTTATTTGCGATAGATTCCCAGTAAGCAGCATTATATTGCTCTTGCTGCTCTTTTGTCCCTAAATATGGATAATCATAATTATGAGCCCTATATCCCCAGTTACCTGTTAATAAATCGTTAACTGATTGTCTGGCGGCTTCTT
>NZ_WTFA01000036.1:0-1497 GCF_009795755.1 Gilliamella sp. Pra-s60
GGCGCCTTCGGTCGGACTGCGGTTTTTTGACCTTCTGTCATGAAACCGCTGAGTCCGCAGGCTTTGCCTGCTCAAAGCCCCAACTGCCGCGGGGGCTTGATTCTTTGTTATATTGTCCTCTCAGGCACCGTAACCCCCTTCCACGCCCTAAGGATTAAGAACTAAACGCTAAAAACTAAGGTGCGGTGCAAAGGCCATAGCGGGACCAGTGGGCACCGTCGCTGCTGACGTAGCCGTCCTCCGAGCGGACAATGAACTGGTAGTTGTAGCTACCCGTCGCGCCGCTCGTCCAGTAGAGGCTGTTGGCGAAGCCCGAATCAGCGTAGTGGTACATGGAGCCCCACTCCGTGAAAAAGCCTGCACCTATGTGACGCTCGTAAGTATCATCACTAGACGACGGCGTAGCGCCTACTGCTCCTCGACAATTACTTCCACTCCACTGCCCAGAACAAACCGCATTGGTTAAATCCCTTACCCGTACCATACGATAACCCAAACTATTACACCATGCTGTTTGAGTAGAAGCGCTATCCGTTTTATTACCACGATTGACGAACCACTGCTTTAACACAAAGCCGTAACGAACCTCATTACCATTACTACCTCTACCCACCAACTCGAACGTCTGTGGCAAAGATGGCACGGTAATTCGACCTGGATTAATTGAGCTTGTTTGACTACTACTTGCCCTAGGACCATGCAGTGTTACCCGTGTTACATTTTTGGATTTATCCCTAATCCAATTATCAGCTAGGGTAACATACCCATCTGGGGATGTGAATGCATCAGAACGCGGCCTTGTCCAACTCACCGTTGCGCTTATATCACCACGTGTGTTAACTGTCCAACTTAACTGACTTGCGTCAAGCCCACTTATATCCAAATCAAAATACAAGCCATCTGCACCAGTCTTTGGAAAGTTCCTGTCGTAAGATGATGGACTCGTTGACTGAACTAAAAAGCCCTTAGTAGGAGACCATATGTTAGATGGACCTGCGTAGTTGCTTGTGCCCTTGAGTAGATTCGGCCTGGCCGAACAAATAGCGGCATACTCATATGGATTAATATAATAATCCACCGTAGCGCTACTAAAACTACTACTTCTTGGCACGCCATACTGTGTGCTTAATGTACCACTTATACTTGTTAAAGTTACCTTATAAGGTGCATTACATATACTTAATGTATCAGTACGATTAACCGTTCTACCGTTTTTATCGGTAAACTCCACCCATATACTCCCCGATGCCGTTACTCCACCTACTCCCTGTCCGTCCCCATCATCATCACCCCAATAACCCTGACTGACCAAATCATTCATCGTGATTGAACTCCTTGATGGCGGTACTATCGTCTGTATATGACTTAAGTTACTCCCCACATATGGCAACCTGATTGGATTGCTTGGTGTTGATGGGTTGGTTGACCTTGTGTATACCGTGCCATCCTGCAACTTTATTGACAATAAACGGTCTGTATTCGTTAATTTTGTTACCC
>NZ_WTFA01000037.1:0-1401 GCF_009795755.1 Gilliamella sp. Pra-s60
CGCCAAACGTCCTGTTTGGCGTGCTAACCTCGCTCTGTTGTCGGCACATTCTGACGCCTGAATAAAACAGATAGCATAGCCGATTGCTTTTTAATTATGTGATTAACTTTATTTTTTATTGCCGCCTATACGGCGTTAAGGTAGAACTCAAAATTTGATAAATCTTGTTATATAAAGATAAACAACAATTTTGGCTTTGAAATCCCTTTTTTTAAGCTTTTTTCTAACATTTTGATTTTATTAAATTTTAAATTATTATAAAAAAAGGGGTGGGAGAGGTTTATATTCAAAAAAACGGACAGAAAAAAACTTCAATAAAATCAACACATTTCCTGACTGATTTTTTGCGGTTAAGTTTTGTTATCCTGAGTGTGCTTTTATTGGTTTTGTGGATTTGTTAGTTGTTGGTATTTAACGCTAGTTATGCAAGTGGTTGATTTTGTTTGAAAAGAGTTAAATAAAAACTTCAATAAAATCAATACCTTTCCTGACCGTTTTTTTGCATTGCTTTTTAACACAAAAACAACTCAAAAAAAATACCTAAGGTTATGCTGTCTGTCTTGTTACGGCGTCAGAATGTGCCGACAACAGAGCGAGGCTATGCTTCGCCGGGAGCGAATCATAGCCTGTGCGTTAAGACCGAGCGACGGCGGACAAATTTGTCTGGAACAAATTTGAACATCTGAGCATAGCGAAGATGGCCTCGTAGAGGCGAGTATCAGGATGATACGAGTAGCGTAGCCGTAGGCCACATTCTGTAGCAAAAGCGTGGGTTTGCAAAGGGAATTCGCTTTAATTCCCTTTGCTCGGACGTGGTCACTGTGGCTATTTTATTCGCAAAAAGTCAAAACGTCCGAAACCACCGCACCTAATCCATTCTATGCACCAACAAAAAAAGACATTATTTTAATAAAAAATCGGTCAGGAAAGACATTGATTTTATTGAAGTTTTTTCTTAATGTGTTTTTAGCAAAAATACACCCAAAACAATAGCCCCATCGGGAACCGTGTGCGCTGCTATTGGCTGAAATAGTTTTTTAACTCTTGAATAAATGCACTATCCACAATCGGCGGATATTTGTTAGGTTGCCATGATGATAAAAACAGCAAATGTTGTAATGTTAATGTTTTGTTTATGTTACTCAGTGCGGTTTCGACTATTGGCTCGGAGTCTGTGAAAATCGATGACTGCGGTGCAGTGACTTCGTTTGTATGAGTGACGGTTTGCTGTGGTTGTGGTGGTTGGTTTTGTTGGGCTTTTCTTTTTTGGTATAAGTGGTACTGCTGTTGATACCAAGCTTGATAGCCACTTAAACCGTAGTCGCCAAGCAACTTATATCCATAAACAGTCGGTACTGCGTTAGGAACCCGTTTATTGATGACACTTACTGGAAATCCTCC
>NZ_WTFA01000038.1:0-1394 GCF_009795755.1 Gilliamella sp. Pra-s60
TTTGATGGAGGGGTAACAAAATTAACGAATACAGACCGTTTATTGTCAATAAAGTTGCAGGATGGCACGGTATACACAAGGTCAATCAACCCATCGACACCAACTAATCCAATCAGGTTGCCGAATGCGGGGGCTAGCTTCAATGATATAGAGATGATAGTACCAGCATCACGGAGTTCAATCACGATGAATGATTTGGTGAGTCAGGGATATTGGCGAGATGATGATGGGGACGGACAGGGAGTAGGTGGAGTAACGGCATCGGGGAGTATATTGGTGGCGTTTAGGGATAAAAACGGTAATACGGTTAATCGCAGCGATGCATTAAGTATATGCGGTGCACCTTATAAGGTAACTTTAACAAGTACAGGTGGCACATTAAGTACGCAGTATGGGGTCCCAAGGAGTAGTAGTTTTAGTGGCGCAACGGTGGATTATTATATCAACCCATATGATAATGCAGGTATTTGTTCGGTCAGGCCGAATTTGTACATGGGCGGCACTGGTGTTAATAATGTTGGTAGATACAACGACGCCCCCTACTTTGCAGGTCCATCTAACATATGGAATCCTAGTAAGGGCTTCTTAACTCAATCAACAAGTCCATCATCTTACGACAGGAACTTTCCAACAACGGGAGCAGATGGTTTGTATTTTGATTTGGATGTAGGGGGGTTAGATGTAGCTCAGTTAACTTGGTCTTCGGTCACTCACAGTGGAATAACAGCTACAGTATCGGTGGTAGCAGCTAATAATGATTGGATTCCTAGTGTTGATAGAGGGAAACGGGTAGCACGGGTAACGTTGCATGGTCCTAAGGCAAGTAGTAGTCAAATGAGCTCAAGTAATCCAGGTCGAATTACCGTGCCATCTTTGCCACAGACTTTCGAGTTGGTCGGTAGGGATAGTAATGGTAATGAGGTTCGTTATGGATTTGTGTTAAAGCAGTGGTTCGTCCATCGTGGTGGTGAAAGGTATACCCCTTCAGCTCAAACAGCATGGTGTAATAGTTTGGGTTATCGGATGCCTAGGGTAAGGGATTTAACCAATGCGAAGTGTGGTGTAGATAGTTCTTTCCCATGTAGAAATGGCATAGATGGCGCAGCCCCTAGCTCATCTGATAATCATTACCAGCGTCACATAGGAGCAGGATTTTTCACGGAGTGGGGCTACATGGTCGGCTACCTTTATCTGGGCTTCTACGACCGCGGCTACTGGACGAGTGACGCGGCGGGTAGCGAACTGTTCAGAGTCCTCTCGAGCACCGGCTACGTCAGCAGCTACACAGCCAACTACAGCTATGGCGTTGTTTGCACCACACCTTAGCTTTTAGCGTTTAGTTCTTAATCCTTAGGGCGCGGGGGGCGATTATGGTGCCTGAGGGGATAATATAA
>NZ_WTFA01000039.1:0-1383 GCF_009795755.1 Gilliamella sp. Pra-s60
CGTTTTATAAGTTGGATCTGTTACATGAATGCCTAAAGTAAAAATATAAGCTAACCCGTCACTATTAAATTCCAAATTGTCTTCAAAATATTTACCTTTAACCACCCACTCTTCTAATTTTAAGTTATTACTCTCACGCGTACCTTTATAAATGGTATAACCATCCCCTTGTGTAAAATAAGCTTCTGGCATATTAAGTAATGCATAATCGCTTGCAAAATCATTAAATTCAAAATAGAAAGAAAAATCTTCAATACTATCATGCCAATAACCATAATTCATATCTTTCCATTCGCGATCTTCTCCATGCATAAAACTGTTAAACATGCAAAACCCAGGTGTTGTTGGGATAGTTAAATCATCGCGCGGCTTAATCCGGTCAAACAGTTTATGTAACTCAGCTAATTTTTGGGGCACGTTATTCCCAAAGGATTCAGGATCATTTTTCCTAGCTTTAGTATATTGTTCGCCTAAGCCATTTTGTGCTTTCATTTCGATCTTTAACGTGACTTCATCTTGCCAGCGATAACCTTCTAACACTCTAAGAATATCAGAAGTACCAATACTTTTCATACGTTCAAAAATAATGCCTTGCATTTTATCGCGGTTATTTGTATATACGGGATAAATGGCTTTTAAATAATCACCATTAATTGGATTAACGGGTTTAGTATTTTTCAACTCTTGCTCACGCCGAGCTATCATCTGTTTAAAAGAGGGTAAATATTGTTGCTTTGTGGTAATGGTGACAGCATGATTACTTTTATAATCAAAGTTCCCCTTTTTTTTGACTTTAAATTCAGCGGGTAAATCAATTAAATAGGTCCCAATACAGCGTGTTGGTGAATTTGATAGTAACGCAGCTACTGGCTGCTGCGCTTTGGGTGGTAATGTAATTGTTTGAATATTCTTGCTAAATACCTGACAACTGCTTAATGCGGTCAAAGCGAATAGACCAACAATAAAACCACCGTAATATTTATTCGTTTTCAAAAGCGCTTCCCCTTATTCTAATGCTATTAGTGATTTCTCGCCAAATGACCATAAGTTGCTTTTCACTGTATGCTTGTGTTTCATCATCAGGGATTTTGTAGTACATTTCTAAACGTAATTGTGGTGTTTTATAGGTTGGGTCGGTCATATGAATCCCCAGCGAAAATACATATCCCCAATCATCGGAATAGGAGCCATCTTCATTAAGGAAAAATTGCCCTTTTGCTATCCACTCTTCTAGCAATAACCCATTACTCTCACGCGTCCCTTTATAGAGAGTATGTCCTCGGCCTTGCGTAACATAGCCTTCTGGCTTATCAAGTAATGCATCACCTTCTTTAAAATCGTTATAATCGATCCTAAAATAAAAATTATTGATTGTATTATGCC
>NZ_WTFA01000003.1:0-294961 GCF_009795755.1 Gilliamella sp. Pra-s60
ATTACTCGTATCATCCTGATACTCACCGCTACGAGGCCATCTTCGCTATGCTCAGATGTTCAAATTTGTTCCAGACAAATTTGTCCGACGCCGGAATAAGACAGATAACATAACCTTAAGTGGCTTTTATGAGTCACTTTTTTATAAAAAAACTGCAAAAACTCTCCAAAAAGTGGTCAGGAAAGGTATTGATTTTATTAAGGTTTTTATCTAACTTTTTTCAAACAAAACCACCCACTTGCATTAACAATAAAAAAGCCCGCTTAAAAAACGGGCTTCCACACAGTTAATTTTATTTTAATTTAAATGCCAATAATTTTTAGACTTCCAAGTAATTCAAAATACCTTCAGCCGCTTTGCGTCCCTCACTAATTGCCGTTACCACTAAATCTGACCCTCGAACGGCATCGCCTCCGGCAAAAATTTTAGCATTAGTGGTTTGGTAGCCGTTGGTTTCTGGGGCGATGATTCGGCCTTGTGCATCAAAATCAACACCGTGCTCTACTAACCAAGGCATGGCGTGGGGTTTAAATCCAAATGCCATTACAACCGCATCAGCAGGTAAGACAAATTCTGAACCTGCAATCACCATCGGTGAACGTCGACCTTTTGCATCGGGTTCGCCGAGTTCTGTTCGAACCATTTTTATACCCGTGACTTGTCCTGTACTATTAATTTCAATACTGAGTGGCTGTACGTTAAATTGGAACTGTGCGCCTTCTTCTTTGGCGTTTTTCACTTCGCGCTTTGAGCCGGGCATGTTGGCTTCGTCTCGACGATAGGCACAGGTCACTTCAGTTGCACCTTGGCGAATGGAGGTGCGTACACAGTCCATTGCCGTATCACCACCGCCAAGTACAACAACACGCTTATTTTTCATGTCAATGTAAGGTGTATCTTGGCTTTGCTGATGTTGCATAATGTGCTTGGTATTGGCGATTAAAAACGGTAAGGCATCATAAACGCCGTTGGCGTTTTCGTTTTCAAGCCCTGCTCGCATTGATTGGTAGGTACCTGTGCCAATAAATACGGCATCGAATTCATTGATTAAGTCGGCTAATTGTACGGTTTTGCCCACTTCGGTATTTAGTCTGAATTCTATGCCCATTTCGGTAAAAATATGGCGTCGGTTAATAAGGACTTCTTTGTCTAATTTGAATGCAGGGATGCCAAATGTTAATAGTCCGCCAATTTCGGGATGGCGATCAAACACCACTGGCGTTACACCATTGCGAACTAAGACATCGGCGCAAGCAAGACCAGCGGGTCCTGCGCCAATAATGGCAACTTTTAAGCCTGTTTGTTCTACATTATTGAGGTTTGGCTTCCAGCCCATTTTGAATGCTTCATCAGTGATATAGCGTTCAATATTACCAATGGTGACAGCGCCAAATTCAGCATTTAAGGTGCAAGAGCCTTCACAAAGGCGATCTTGTGGGCAGACGCGACCACAAACTTCAGGCAGGCTGTTGGTTTGGTGTGAAAGTTCAACCGCTTCTAATATTTTGCCTTCGTTAACCAGTTTTAACCAATTGGGAATATAGTTATGTACAGGGCATTTCCATTCACAATATGGGTTGCCACAAGCAAGGCAACGATCGGCCTGCGCTTGTGATTGTGAGGCTGAAAATCCTTCGTAAATTTCAACAAATTCAATTTTGCGAATGTTTAACGATTTTTTAGGCGGATCAACACGTTGTAAATCGATAAACTGATAAACATTTTGACTCATTTTCGTGTTCTCCTTATTGTGCCTGAACACGCAGTTCTGCCGATGAGCGACTGCGGTGCCCAAGTAATGCTGTTACATCACTGGATTTTGGTTTGACTAATACAAATTGTTTAGAATAATCATTCCAATTTGCCAAAATTTCTTCTGCGCGTGATGAATGGGTAAGTTGAGCATGCTCCATAATTAGACCACGAAGGTGTTCTTCGTGAATGGCGTAATCTGCCACATTTAACATTTCAACTAGCTCTTTATTAATGCGGTTGTGCAGTTCGCCGTCAGCATCTAAGATATAAGCAAACCCACCAGTCATACCCGCACCAAAGTTAACGCCAGTTTTACCCAGTACGCAAACAATGCCGCCTGTCATATATTCACAGCCGTTATCGCCAATGCCTTCAACAACGCTAATTGCGCCAGAGTTGCGGACAGCAAAACGTTCGCCTGCTCGCCCTGCGGCAAATAATTTACCGCCTGTTGCTCCATATAAGCAGGTGTTGCCTGCGATAGTGGCTTCATGACTTAAAAATGCCGACCCTTGTGGTGGGCGAATGACAATGCGTCCGCCAGCCATGCCTTTACCAACATAGTCATTGGCATCGCCTGTTAGGGTTAAGTTTACGCCACCGGCATTCCATACGCCAAAACTTTGCCCCGCTGTGCCGTTAAAGTTTAGCAAAATTGGGTCGGTGACTAAGCCTTGATCGCCATATTTTTGGGCAATGTAGCCAGATAGGCTTGTGCCCACTGAGCGATCGGTGTTTTGTATATCAAAATAGAAGCTTTTGCTTTGGCGTTCATCCACCGATTGTTGGGCTTGGGTGATGATTTCTTTGTTTAGCACGCCTTTGTCAAATGGCTTGTTATCTTCAATACAGTAAACTGGTTTGCCTTCAAGTGGAGTTGCTGTTTGAAGCAGTCCTGATAAATCCAGTTTTTGTTGTTTAGCGGTTATACCATCAAGCTCTAAGAGTAAGTCAGTTCGCCCAATTAAATCGACAATTCGGCTTACGCCAAGTTCAGCCATGACTTCACGTGTATTGCGAGCAATAAAGCGGAAGTAGTTGATAGCCTTTTCTGGTAGGCCATGATAGTGATGGCTGCGCAATTTTTCGTCTTGGGTTGCAACGCCCGTTGCACAGTTATTTAGGTGGCAAATACGTAGGTATTTACAACCTAAGGCAACCATTGGGCCTGTTCCAAAACCAAAACTTTCAGCACCTAATATCGCGGCTTTGACAATGTCAGTACCGGTTTTTAAACCACCGTCAACCTGTAGGCGTATTTTGTGTCGTAAGCCATTGGCAACAAGAGATTGTTGGGTTTCAACCAAGCCAAGTTCCCATGGTGAGCCAGCATATTTGACCGATGTTAACGGGCTAGCACCCGTTCCACCATCGTAACCCGAAATGGTGATTAAATCGGCATAGGCTTTTGCAACGCCTGTTGCGATAGTACCAACACCCGGTTCAGAAACTAATTTGACCGAAATCATGGCATTTGGGTTGATCTGTTTTAAATCAAAGATTAATTGCGCTAAATCTTCAATCGAGTAAATATCGTGATGAGGCGGTGGCGAAATGAGTGTGACACCCGGTACAGAAAACCGTAATTTGGCAATATAAGGGGTGACTTTGTCGCCCGGTAGTTGTCCACCTTCACCCGGTTTTGCTCCTTGGGCAACTTTGATCTGAATTACATCAGCACTCATCAAATAGCTTGGTGTTACCCCAAAGCGTCCTGATGCAACTTGTTTAATTCGGGAAACTTTTATGGTGTTATAACGAGCAGGATCTTCACCCCCTTCGCCAGAATTTGAGTAGCCACCTAATGTGTTCATGGCTTGGGCAAGCGATTCGTGTGCTTCTGGACTGAGCGCACCAATTGACATAGCGGCCGAGTCAAAGCGTTTAAATAACGATTCTTCGGGTTCGACTTGTTCAAGTGGAATGGCGGCGTTTTCAGGCGGGTTGAGCTTTAATAGATCACGTAATGTAGCCGCTGGGCGGTTATTTACAATATCAGTATAACGTTTGTAATCTTCATAACTGCCATTATTGACTGCTTTTTGCAGTGATTGTACAACATCAGGGTTATAAGCGTGATATTCGCCACCGTGAACAAATTTTAGTAATCCCCCTTGGTCTAATGGTTTACGACGTAACCATGCCTGTTTGGATAAATTGAATTGATCTTGCGCAAAATCATCAAAATTCGCACCACTAATACGGTTAGTTACCCCTTGGAAACAAAGCTCAACGACCTCTTTGTGTAGTCCTACCGCTTCGAACAATTTTGAACAGCGATAAGAAGCAATGGTCGAAATGCCCATTTTAGACATAATTTTGTATAAGCCTTTATTAATTCCATTGCGGTAATTGGTTATTACTTGACGGTGAGTTTTGTTGATTGTGCCATTATCAACCATTTGTGCTAAGGTTTCGTAAGCTAAGTAAGGATAAATGGCTGTGGCACCAAAACCAAGCAGTACGGCAAATTGATGTGGGTCACGGCAACTTGCTGTTTCTACAATGATATTGGCATCGCAACGTAAATTCTTTTCAACCAAACGTTGTTGTACCGCACCCACTGCCATTGGTGCTGGAATTGGCAGGCGATCGGCTGCGATGTTTTTATCTGATAATATGAGTAATACGGTTCCATTACGCACTTTTGCTTCGGCATCGCCACATAACTGTTCAATGGCATCGCGCAGGCTACCGTCAATTTCATAGGTGATATCTAGTGTTTCTGATTTGTAGTAGCGTGATTCTAATGCGGTTAATTGTTTAAAATCAGAATAAACTAAAACAGGAGATTTGAACGCAACACGGTGAGCTTGTCCTTCGGCTTCGGCAAAGACGTTCATTTCTCGACCAATGCTGGTGGATAGCGACATAACATGTGCTTCACGTAATGGGTCAATGGGTGGATTTGTGACTTGTGCAAATTTTTGGCGGAAATAGTCATAGATTAGACGAGGTCGGCTTGATAATACCGCAAACGGTGTATCATCACCCATTGAGCCTGTAGCTTCTTGTCCGTTTTCACCAAGTACTCGAATGCATTGGTCGAGTTCCTCGGCGTTGTAACCAAATTGTTTTTGATAGGTTGCTAGTAAGGTATCGTCATAATCACGCGATCCGATATTATCGTCAGACAAGCTTTCAAAAGGAATAAGTCGTTTGACGTTTTTTTCCATCCATTCTTTATAAGGATGGCGTTTTTGTAAGTCGTTGTCTGTTTCTGACGATTGTAAAATGCGACCTTCTTCGGTGTCGATAACTAACAATTCCCCCGGACCAACACGCCCTTTGGTGACCACTTCGTCTGGTTGATAGTCCCAAATACCGATTTCAGAAGCGCAGGTAATGAGTTTGTCAGTGGTAATAACATAACGAGCAGGACGAAGTCCATTACGGTCTAAGTTACAGGCGGCATAACGACCATCAGACATGACAATTCCTGCTGGGCCATCCCATGGTTCCATATGCATTGAGTTGAAATCAAAGAAGGCTTTGAGATCTTCGTTCATGTCAGGATTATTTTGCCATGCGGGTGGTACAAGTAAGCGCATGGCTCGCACAATGTCCATGCCACCAACTAAAAACAGTTCAAGCATATTATCTAATGAGCTTGAATCAGACCCCGTTACATTGACAAACGGTGCTGCATTTTGTAAGTCTGGAATGAGTGGCGTTTTAAATTTATATGATCTGGCTTGCGCCCATTGACGGTTGCCTTCAATGGTGTTGATTTCGCCATTGTGAGCAAGGTGTCGAAAAGGTTGCGCTAAAGGCCAACGGGGTACAGTGTTGGTTGAAAATCGTTGATGGAATAAGCATATTGCTGTTTCCATGCGGATATCGGCTAAATCTAAATAGAATCGAGGTAAATCTTTTGGCATACATAAGCCTTTATAGATATTGACCTGATTCGAGAAGCTACAAACGTAAAAGGTGTCGTCTTGAACTCGCTTTTCAATACGACGGCGTACCATATATAAGCGACGCTCTAAATCAATTTTTGTCCAACCCGCTGGAGCGTTGACAAATACTTGTTCGATTTTTGGTAGTGATGATAATGCAATTTCGCCAAGTACGCTTTTATCAATCGGTACTTCACGCCAACCTAGGATTGATAGGGTTTCCTCAGCAAGCTCTTGTTCTACTATATCACGACTAGCTTGTGCTTCAGCTTCGTTTTGACTTAAAAATAACATACCAACGGCGTAATTGGTCGCTAATCGCCAGCCTGCTTCTTGGGCGACGACTCTAAAAAAACGGTCGGGTTTTTGTAATAAAAGCCCACAGCCATCGCCGGTTTTTCCGTCAGATAAAATTGCGCCACGGTGTTGCATTCTGGCCAAGCCGTGAATTGCTGTACGCACCACTTTGTGACTTGGTTGCCCTTCAATATGTGCAATTAAACCAAATCCGCAGTTATCTTTTTCATGATGCTGGTTATATAACATATCATTGCCTCTAATTCATCGCTTTTGTCATTTTGAGAAGGTATAGGCATTAATCCCATATTGGCTACAAAATTAAAGAAAAATCGTATTTTGGTCAAATAAATATTACTTATAAGTCAACCTTTTAATAACTAATATGGACGTTATTAATAAAGCTAATAATTGCATTTATCATAATGATTTTTTAACGTTTTTATTATTTAAAGCCATGTTTTAGTAATCTGTGGAGATATTTTTGATATAAGTTGTTTTTCTTTTTGTTAAGAGGTTTCAGGTAAATGTATGTTTCAGTATAAAAACTACTGTTCGAGCTAATGGCTATGAGTAGCAATTGTATGCTGTTATAATTTGTTATCTTCTATTTTTAATCTTTTAATAATGCAAACGAAAATTACAATTATAGGCGCTGGCGCCGCTGGGCTTTTTTGTGCTGGTTTACTGGGGCAAAAGGGGTATGATGTTACCGTGATTGATAATGGTAAAAAGTTAGGCCGTAAAATTTTAATGTCTGGCGGGGGAAAATGTAATTTTACTAATTTGAATGTTGAGCCTAAGCATTATTTGTCACAAAATCCGCATTTTTGTAAATCGGCATTAAAGCGTTATACACAGTGGGATTTTATTCATTTGGTGAATCAATATCATATTGCTTATCATGAAAAAGAACACGGGCAGCTTTTTTGTGATGATTCAGCCCAGCAGATTGTCGATATGTTAGTTAATGAGTGTCAAAAAGGGAGCGTCAATTTTATAATGCAAACGCAACTTAATGACATGGAATCGGATGCAGGAAAATTTAAATTACACACTTCAAAAGGTGTGATTGAGTGCGATAAAGTGATTATTGCAACCGGTGGGCAATCTATGCCTGCGTTGGGGATGACGTCAGTGGGGTATAAAATTGCCGAGAAATTTAATTTGCCCGTTGTTCCTGTAAAAGCAGGGTTAGTGCCATTCACTCTGCATAAACCTTTGTTAGATGTGCTTTCAACATTGTCTGGTATTGCTGTGCGAGTTGAGGTATCAATACCTAAAATCAGTTTTAAAGATAATCTGTTATTTACTCATCGGGGATTATCTGGTCCTGCTATTTTACAAATTTCAAGCTATTGGCAAGCGGGGGATATAATTAAGGTTAATTTGTTGCCGAATATGCATTTTGAAACAGAATTTAAACCATTATTAGAGCAAAATCGTAATCAAAATATAAAAAATTGTTTAGCTCAGGTTTTACCTAAAAGGCTTGTTGAAGCATTAATGCAATTAAATTTAGTGGCCGATTTGACAGTGAAGCAACTTAATCCTAAGCAGCAACAAAATCTTTATGATTCTTTAACCCAATGGGCGATTATTCCCAATGGTACTGAAGGATACCGTACCGCCGAGGTGACATTAGGCGGTGTGAGTACCGATGGGTTATCATCAAAAACCATGGAGGCGAAAACCCAGCCCAATCTCTATTTTATTGGTGAAGTTGTTGATGTGTCAGGCTGGTTAGGGGGGTATAACTTTCAATGGGCTTGGAGTAGTGCATTCGCTTGTGCGCAAGCATTTGGTTGATCGTTTTTGGGTGATTAGATTAATCATCAATCACTCCCATTTGGATGTGGTATTTTTTGACTTTATATTGTAGCGTTGTGCGTGAAATGTTTAATATTTTTGCCGCTGCAATAATTTTGCCATTAGCTTGATTTAAGGCATCAATAATAAGCTGTCGTTCGTAGTTTTCTACTTGTTCGGTTAAATTTTTCCCGTTTGGTGATGTGATTTGTGTTGTTTTGTTTGGCTTACTGCTTTCATCGCCTTGATAAAATGAACTATTGAGATCAAATAGTTCTTCATCAAGTGTGATATGTTGTAATTCACCGGGAGTGCTTTGTAATACCATACTTCTGACTATGGCATTTTCAAGCATTCGTACATTGCCAGGCCAAGGGGCTGATATTAATTGTTGTAGTGCATGTTCACTAATACCGCTGATGACGATATTTATATCGTGTTTATGTTTATCAATAAAATAGCGCGCTAAAACGGGAATGTCTTCTGTTCTGTCGCGTAATGCTGGGAGTTTTATTAAACCTACGTTTAATCGATAAAACAGGTCGCTTCTCATTTTACCTGTTTTTAGTAATTCTGCTGGTGATTCGTTCATCGCTGCAACAATACGAACATCAGAATACATTTCTTTATTACCACCCAGTGGCCAGTAGGTTTTTTCTTGTAGGAATCGTAATAATTTGCTTTGCATATCTAAAGGCATGGCATTTAATTCATCAAGAAACAATGTGCCACCATTTGCAAGCTCTAAATAACCTTGTCGAGTTTCTGCGCCCGTAAATGCGCCTTTTACTGTGCCAAATAATGTGCTTTCAATTAGTGTTGTTGGTAACGCACTACAATTTAGGGATATGAAAGGTTTGTGTCGGCGTTGGCTTGTTTGGTGTATTAAGCGGGCAAATAGCTCTTTACCTGTGCCTGTTTCGCCAACAATTAATACAGGAACATCATTTGCTCCTAACATATTGGTTTGATCAATAACTTGTTGCATTTTTTGGGAAACAAAAACGATTTCAGGTAATGGCTGTTCTTTGTTTTGGTATAACTTGCTATTTAGGGTAAATACTTGATCTTGTAGTTGTCTAACAGTTGATAAATTTCGCCCTATTTCTATTGCGCCGATAATTTCTTTATTATTGTTATAAAGTGGTACTGTTGTGTGCATGTAATCAACAAGTTTACCAACATGATTGTAATAGCTTTGGTAATTATCTTGATATTCTTTACCCTGTTGTAGTGCTTGCAGCATGGTGCTGTCTTCTTTTCTCATCTTTGGATAAACCTTAAGTATGGGTTCACCAATAGCTTGCTCCATAGGGTAACCATCTAGTTCTGCACTTTCTTGATTGTAATAAATATATTTGCCTTCTTTATTGATAATAGCTATTGGCTGATGGATTAGATCAAAAAAATGTTTAAATATATCTAGCGATTGTAATAATTCAGGATCGATTGTCATGATATGAGCGCCTTTTAATTTTGAATTATTTTTAAGTTTTGCTTAGGTTAATTTAAATCCTTTTCAACTCTTTCTAAAATGACGAATTTTTGTCATAAAGATATATTTTACACTATATGACTAATTTTATTTTGTGATAATTATTATTAATGATTTGATTATTATTGTTTTTTAAGTTGGCATACTGATTGCATTACAGGTGAGAAGCCATTTTTCTTATTCATTATGTACTTTTTTATGTACTAATTAACTGGAGGTCATATGTCTGACACAATTATGTCAAATTATAACAAAATACGCACAGATCTTGTAACTAAAGATCGTCGTTTTAGTGCTGAAAGTGGCAAACTATGTTTTGATGGTATTAATTTAGAAAAGTTAGCCAAAAAATATCCAACACCTTTTTATGTGTTTTCTGAAAAGGAAATTGATCGTAATGTGCAAGAAATCAAAGATGCATTTAAAGCGCATCCAAACACAAAAATTTTCTATGCATCAAAAACCTGTTCTGTAATGGGTGTGCTTAAAGCAATTAAAGATGCGGGTATTTACGCAGAAGCCAACTCAATGTTTGAAGTGCGTAAATGTTTAGATATTGGTTTTCCTGGTAGCCAAATTGTTTTCAATGGTGTGGTTAAAAAACCTGTGGATTTAGAGTTTGCTATTCAAAATGATCTTTATATTATCAATGTGGATAGTTTGTATGAACTTGATATTATTGATGAAATTTCAAGACATTTGAAAAAAGTAGCGAATGTTTGTGTTCGTGTTGAGCCAAATGTTCCATCAGCAACTCACGCGGAATTAGTCACTGCTTATCATGCTAAATCAGGTATTGATTTAGAACAAGCAGAAGAAACCTGTCGTCGTATTTTAGAAATGCCATATGTCCATTTACGTGGTTTACATATGCATGTTGGTGATCAGGTACCTGAAGCTGAGCCTTTTGCTAAAGCAACAAAAGTTTTAGTTGATGAATCACGTCGCTTAGAAGAAGTGCTTGGTATTAAATTTGATTTAATCAACGTTGGTGGGGGGATTCCTGTTCCATATAAATATGATGAAGAAAATGGTAATCCATTAGAAGACAATATGTATGCTGGTATTACTGCACAAGATTTTGCTGATGCGGTTATTAGTGAAGTCCACAAATGGCGTACTGATGTTGAAATCTGTATTGAGCCAGGTCGTAAAGTAACAGGCTCAGCAGGTGTGCTTGTAACTGAAGTTGCCTGTGAAAAACGTAAAACCAATTATGATTTAGACGGTAACATTGAAGAACACGTTGAGTGGAAATTTGTTGATGCGGGTTATAGTGTGTTATCTGATAGTCAACATTTTGATTGGTTTTTCTATGTTTATAATGCTTCAAAAATCAATGAAACACATGATGAATACATCAAATTAGCAGGTCCTTTATGTGATGGTGGTGATTATTTCCATGTCGGTGTTAAAGGTGAAGAATTCTTGATGCCAAAGGACACTCAAATCGGTGATATTGTGGCTTTCCTTGATGCTGGTGCTTATACCATCGAAAGCCAAACTGTTTATAACAATCGTCCTCGTACTTCTGTTGTTATGATAGATAAAGAAGGTAAAGATCGATTGATTCGCCGTGAGGATACTTACGAAGATATGGTTGGGTACGACATATATTAATCATTAATATCTGGGGCATTTTATGCTCCAGATATTATAAAGTGAGGTTATTATGAGTGATTCTAAAGATTCAAGCCTACTTGGTATTAAAGACATTGTGTTTATGAATGTCATTGCAATACTCAGTTTGCGTCAAATTCCGAATGTTGCTCCTTATGGGGCGTCAGCAATGGTACTTTGGTTACTTGCTGCATTTTGTCTTTTCTTTCCGTTAGCAATGGTTTGCGGTGAGCTTTCAACCGGTTGGCCAAAAGATGGCGGTATTTTTGTATGGGTAAAAGAAGCGTTTGGTAAACGTATTGGTTGGATTGTTGTTGTTTGCTTTTTGTTTTCTTGTGTTCTTTTCTTTCCGTTAATGTTGCAATTTGGTTTTACTGCAATTGGGTATATGTTTAGTGCTGAGTTAGCTCAAAATCAAGTTTTTATTGGCGTTGGTTCCATGGTTGTGTTTTGGATTTTAACGTTGATGAATATTCGAGGCATGCAATGGACTAAAATTATCAATAGTGTAAGTGCGTGGCTTGGTGTATTTATTCCTGCTGCCATTATTATTGTTTTAGCCGTGGTATGGTTGTTTACTGGACACCCAATGGCAACGAGTTATAGTCATGTTAGTGATTGGATCCCTGATTTAAGTAGTTGGGATACTATCGTATTTTTGTCTAGTATGATGTTTGCATTTGCTGGCCTTGAGGTTGCACCAATGATTGCAGGACGTACGCGCGATCCTCAACGTGATTTTCCAAAAGCAATGTTAGTTTCAGCAATTGTAATTGTTGGTATTTATATGGTGGGTTCATGGGCAATTAATACATTGTTACCTGCTGCAGATACCGATATTGTTGCTGGTGTTATGCAAGCGATGGAAGCTGCGGCCAATGAATTACATATGCCTTGGTTATTACCTGTTATGGCAATTTGTTTATTCTTTGGTGCATTAGGACAAATTAACTCATGGTTAGTAGGCCCTATTTATATGTTACAAGAAGCATCAAAAGAAGATAATTTGCTTGGTGAACGTATTGGTCGTTTACACCCTGTGTATAAAACACCTGCTTTTGCTTTAATTATTCAAGCAATTATTGTCACTGTACTTTGTTTTTCAACATTTGTGTCTCCAAGTATTGCGGCGGCATATTGGATGTTAACAGCACTTACAACAATTTGTTATTTTATTCCGTATTTAGTGATGTTTATTGCGTATTATCGTTTACGCTTTACTCAACCTGATGTACCGCGTAGCTTTAAGATTCCAGGTAAGATTATGCCGATTGTTTTACCTGCATTAGGATTTTTATCAACGCTATTTGCTGTAATTTTGGTTTTTATTCCACCGGCTCAAATTGATATGGGGGGATATGTTGAGTATATCGCAAAAATAGTAGGGGGTGCTGTGCTTGCTATTGGTTTAGCTGAATGGATCTACTATCGAGCACAAAAGCGTAACCGTTTGCAATAGTAATAATATATAGAGGAGTAATTGTATGTACAAACCTATATTAGAAATTGATTTGCGCAAATTAAGAAATAATGCTCGTGTTGAAAAAGAGTTGTTAGCTAAGCACGGCATTGAAGTAATGGCTGTCAATAAAGTTTTTGATGGCTGCGTAGAAACCGCCAAAGCTGTGCTTGACGGCGGTATCGATGTGATTGCTGAGTCAAGAACCTACAATTTAAAAAAATTGAAAGAAGCTTTAAATTGTAAAACATGTTTATTACGTAGCCCTTGTTTAAGTGAAATTAGTGATGTGGTTAAATACGCTGATATTAGCCTAAATAGCGAGAAGCAAGTTATTCAAGCTCTTTCTGATGAAGCAGTTAAGCAACAAAAAGTTCATCAAGTTTTGTTGATGGTAGATATGGGTGATTTACGAGAAGGTATTTGGTTTGAACATATTGATGAAATTATTGATACGGTTAAATTAATTCTTTCTTTACCAGGTGTTGAGCTATATGGGCTTGGTACCAATTTTAACTGTTATGGTACTGTTTTACCAACAGTAAAAAATGGAGTGGACTTTTTACATATTGCGCGTAAAGTAGAAGAGTCTTGTAATATTAAAATTAAATATTTATCGGCTGGTAATTGTACAAGCTATCACCTATTAGATAAAGGTATTTGGCCGGAAGGGTTGAATCACTTAAGAATAGGAGGATTGCATGAATTTGGTATTGAGTATGTGGATATGAAATACCTGGATGAGTTTCATCATTCAAGCAAACCTGTTGATAAAGCGTGTAGTAATTTGTATAAATTATATGCGCAAGTTATTGAGCTCAATAGCAAGCCAACGGTTCCTGTTGGTGAGTTAGGTGTGGATGCTTTTTTAAACAGTAAGACGTTTGTTGATAACGGTACACGCAAACGAGCACTTCTTGCCTTTGGAAGACAAGATGTACCCGCAGAAAGCTGTGTGCCTATCAATGATAAAATTACTGTTTTAGGGCAAACAAGTGATCATACTATTGTTGATATTGAAGATGTTTCTGAAACATTACATGTCGGTGATATGATCGGTTTTGAACTTGATTACACTGCCTTACTGATGGCTTGCCAAACAAATGGTGTAGAAAAACGGTTTATTTATTAATTGTGTTAGCTGCTGGGAAACCAGCAGTTTTTATTGATTATTAGGCGGTTTACATGACAACATCAGAATCACAAGAAAGTCCTTATCCCAGTAGTTTGAAGAAAAATCTAAAAAATCGTCATCTTTTGATGATTTCTTTAGGTGGTTCTATTGGCACTGGGTTATTTATCGGTATCGCATCTCCACTTAGTACGGTTGGTCCATTAGGAACCATTATTGCCTATTTAATGGCAGGAAGCATTATGCTTTCAACTATGTTATGTTTAGGTGAGCTTTCTTGTGCATTCCCTCATGCTGGCTCTTTTCAACATTATGCATTAATGTTTATACCTAATCCAATTTGGAGTTATACCATAGGTTGGTTATATTGGTTAAGTTGGGTGCTATCTATGGCGGCCGATTTAACTGCCGCATCAATGATTGCTCACCAAACTTTCCCGTCGATTCCTATTTATCTTTTTAGTTTGTTAATTTTAATTGTTCTTACTTCAGTGCATTTAACTTCTGTTCGTGCATTTGGAGAAAGTGAGTATTGGTTTTCAACTATTAAAGTTCTTGCGATTATTGCATTTATTGGTGTGGGGATTTATTTACTTAATCACCAATATGCTGAAACGCATATTTTACCAACATTTAAAACCGAAAAAGGCTGGTTTCCTAATGGCTTTTTAGCAATATTTGTTTGTATGACTATTGTTACTTATTCATTTCAAGGTGTCGAATTAATTGGAAATGCAGCAGGTGAAGCAGAGTCTCCTCAATCTGTTTTACCTAAAATTATTACTGGTGTTGCTTTTCGTATTATTTTATTTTATGTTTTGGCCATTGCTGTTTTGGCGCTTGTGTATCCATATGGAACAGAACATACTGAAATCAGTCCATTTGTGTGGGTATTTAATCAAGCTGGAATTACATTTGCTTCGTATATAATGCTTTTTGTGATTTTTTGTGCGGCTATATCTGCTGCTAATTCAGCTATTTATGCAAGCTCAAGAATGTTATGGTCTATGGCTCAAGATAACTTGGCTCCAAAATATTTTTCAAAAGTGAATCGACGAGGTGTTCCAACAAAGGGCATATTATTTATAGCCATTATTGCATTAGTTTCTTTGTTTTCTAAATATATTGCGGCTGAAAAGCTTTATATTTATTTAGTAGCAGGTACAGGGCAAGTAGGGTGCTTTGCGTGGATTATTATTGCTTGGTGTCAATATCGTTTTCGTAAAGGTGTAAATAGCGGTAAATACTCTAAAGAGATGATAAAGTTTAAATCACCACTTTTCCCTTGGCTTGCTGTTATTTCCATTATTATAAATAGTGTTATTATTGTTGGTGTTTGGTTTGGTGATTCTGGGCAATTTATTTTATTGTCGGAAGTTATATTAATTATTGTTATTCTTATTTCTTATTTGTTTTATAAAAAACATAATATAATCAAAAATGATTAATGTAATTTGTATGTGTATGTAATCATCTAATAATATTATTTTAGTATGATTACATACAATCGCTTTTTATTTTTGTGTCTTATTTTAAAAAAGCTGATATACCTGTAAATACAACCTGTGCAGCAATTGCTGATATCAATAGCCCCGTTAACTTTGATAAAATTGCAATTCCTGTGTTTTTTAATACTTTAGCAATTCTTTTTGCGCATAAAAGCATTGCATAAATTCCAGATGAAGCAATAAATAAAGAGATAGCACCAGTCATATTGGCAGCAAATCCTAGTGAGCTTGTTCCCATCACAATAATAGTACCAATGGATGCAGGCCCCATACATAGTGGGATTGCAAGGGGAACTACACTGATATCTTCATCGCTATTAATTTTGTTTTTTTCAGGCGAGTCGTTCATGAGTGAAACCGCAGTAATAAATAGTAATACCCCTGAACCAATTCGGAATGCGTCAAGCGTAAAGCCAAAAACACTAAACATAGTATTGCCAAAAAAGAAGAGTACGATACCAATGATGAAAACAGCGCAAGATGTTTTGAGTGCAGTTTTACGTTTAAGCTCTTCATTATATTGTTTTGTGCCACTTAAAAATGCGCTTAAGACAGCAGGTGGTGTCATTAATGCAAATAATTTTACCGTTGTTGATAAAATTGCAAAAATATAGTCAATCATAGTCCACCTTTTATATTAATTCTTTTAAAAACTACGTTAATTTACCAACAATAATTGTTGGGTTGAATTTTTTTTATTATATATAAAAACGGTCACCACGAAGGTGACCATCTTAATCTGATATTTTTATTGATAAACAATAAAAAATTAGTTAAGGCGCTCTTTAATACGAGCAGCTTTACCACGAAGTTCGCGTAAGTAGTATAGTTTAGCTTGACGTACTTGACCACGACGTTTCACAGTAATTGAATCAACAATTGGTGAGTGAGTTTGGAATACTCGTTCAACACCTTCGCCATTCGAGATTTTACGTACTGTAAATGCTGAATGTAAACCACGATTACGAATCGCAATGACGACACCTTCATAAGCTTGAAGACGTTTTTTGTTACCTTCAACAACCCATACTTTTACTTCAACCGTGTCACCAGGGCGAAAAGACGGGATGTCTTTTTTCATTTGTTCTTGTTCTAATTGCTGAATAATTGCATTTTTCATAATGTTATCTCTTATGCTAGTTTCACTGAAATATTAATTGCTTTGTTTATTGCTGTATTCATGTTTAAATTCAGCAAGTAAACATTGCTCTTCATCAGTCAGAGCTAGATTTGCAAGAAGATCTTCTCTTCTTAACCAAGTTCGTCCTAGTGATTGCTTTAATCGCCAACGACGAATCGCTTCATGGTGACCAGACATTAACACATCAGGCACCGCCATTCCATCTAACACCTCAGGCCGAGTATAGTGTGGACAATCAAGTAAACCGTTAGCAAAAGAGTCTTCTTCTGCTGATGATTGGTGATTTAATACGCCAGGAATAAATCTTGCTAGTGCATCAATCATTGTCATCGCCGGTATCTCTCCGCCACTTAACACGTAATCCCCAATTGACCATTCTTCATCAATTTCGGTTTGGATAACGCGTTCATCTATGCCTTCGTATCGTCCACAAATCAAAATTAATTTTTGATTTTTTGACAATTCGCAAACACCTTGTTGGTCTAATTTGCGCCCTTGCGGGGAAAGATAGATTACTTTTGTATTGTCACCTGCAACTGCTTTTGCCGCATGAATCGCATCCCTAAGTGGTTGTACCATCATTAACATGCCTGGACCACCACCATAAGGTCTGTCATCGACAGTCTTATGTTTATCATGCGCAAAATTGCGCGGATTCCAATAATCTACTGTTAACAGACCATTTTTTACTGCTCGACCAGTTACGCCATAACAGGTAATAGCTTGAAACATTTCGGGAAAAAGGCTAATTACGCCAATCCACATATTGTTACCTTACCAATTAAAAAGCGGGATCCCAATCGACCAAAACCGTTTTTGTTGTTAAATCAACTTGTTTAATGAATTGATCTTCAACAAAAGGAATCAAACGTTCTGTTGTTCCAAATGCATCTTTTAGATTTGCTTTTACCACCAATACATCATTAGATCCGGTTTCCATTAAATCAGTCACCAGCCCTAAATCATAACCATTAACTGTTTTTACTCGGCAACCAATGAGATCTTTCCAATAAAAATCACCATTGCTAAGTGCGGGTAATTTTTCTGCATCAACAAATACTTCAGCATTAGTTAGTGCATTAGCTTGATCTCGATCATCAATGCCTTTGAGTTTCACAATCATGTCTTGATTATGCGGTTTAAAGCTTTCTACGATTATTTCTTGCCATTGTCCAGCACGCTGGATATACCAAGGAGTATAATCAAAAATACTATCTGGAATTTCTGTAAACGAAAAAATTCTGATCCACCCACGAATTCCGTAGCTTGAACCAAGCTTGCCAACAACAATGAGGTTCTCAGTATTCATCATTACAGTGACTCTTAATAACTTTATTAAGCAGCTTTTTGTGCTTGTTTGATTAGTGCGTTAACACGATCAGAAACAGTTGCACCTAAACCAACCCAGTGATTTACGCGATCAAGATCTAAACGTAATTCTTCTGCTTTACCTTGTGCAATTGGATTAAAAAAGCCAACGCGCTCAATAAAACGACCATCACGTGGGTTACGGCTATCAGTGACAACTACTTGATAAAAAGGGCGCTTTTTAGAGCCGCCACGAGCTAAACGAATAGTTACCATAACATCCTCTTAAGTTAAAAAATAATCTTTTTTTTGCCCAACATGGACAAAATCAAAGCCCCAGAATTATACTCTTTCTAGTAAAAAGTGCAATGGCTGATTGTTGTTGATGTGATTCTATGTTGTTTGTTTAAGCTAACTTACAAAAAAGAATAGAAAAAATAGTATAATTATGATTTATTTAATTTTAGTGCCACAAAGAGCACTAAAAATAGTCCGTTTTATTTTATTTATCGAGAGTTATCGCAATGATGGTGCTATTTCTTTTTATTTTTTCGAAAAAAAGCCCGTTTTAAAACATCAAAAAAACCCAGTGAGCGAACCATTTTTTGTCCGTCAACGTAAACTCGAATGGCTTTTAATACTTTTTTGGGGTCTTTAGATGCAAAGGTGAAAGTTCCATTTTTTTTGGTTTGAATTGAATAGCGGGGAATCCATCTACCGCCCAATAGCACAGATGCGACAACGTAGTCTACTTCGTCCCAAGGTATTTGTATATATTTACGAGGGTCATTTTTGTGGTAGAACTCAAAGGCTTTGTCGCCAATCATAATATTGCCATATTCTGTAAAACCAACGAAAGCTGTTGCTTGTGTGGTTAAGTCTAATTTAGTGTTTAATGATTGAACCATTATTATCCATAAATAAATTGGTAGTTTTATAAATTAACCTATTATTTTTAAACGTTAAATGAGTAAAAACAATGGTTTTATCGAAAGATATAATAAAATGGTGATATATAAAAAGTACTATATATTAAAATATAGTACTTTTTTAGAAAATATTATAAAACTTTATATTTTATAACAGGCCGATTACATGCCCAACTATACCAACAATAAATAATCCAAGGATAATTAAAATTGGTGATACTTTTTTACGAAGTAACCACATGCAGAAGAAGGTCAATAGTAAAGGAACGAGTCCAGGTATTAATTGATCTAAGTTATTTTGTAAGGTGGTCACTTTTTCTTGAGTAAGTGATAATCCATTTTGGATTTGCATCAATGCTTTTTGAATGCCTTCTGCTCCAGCAGGTAATGAGTTCCAGTCAATGAATGCACCGTTATCTAATTTTACTTTTGAAACAACAGGCTGGAATTTTATTGACACCCATCTTTGCACTAAGGCTGCTAGGATGAACATCCCTAGAATAGAGGCACCTTTAGTAATTTTTTGTAGTAAACCGCCAGATAAATTATCAGTAATTTTTGAACCTGTACGATAACCAAATTCTTGGGTATACCACATAAAAGACCATCGAATAATATTCCATAAGAAAAAGAATAAAATTGGTCCCATAATATTGCCACTAAGCGCTAGCGAAGCACCAAGTGCACCAAGCATAGGGCGGACAGTAAACCAGAATACTGGATCACCAACACCAGCTAATGGTCCCATCATCCCGACTTTTACCCCTTGAATAGCTACATCGTCAACAGCTGCTCCATTAGCTCGTTCTTCTTCAAGTGCAAGCGTTACGCCAAGGACAGGCGAAGCTAGATAAGGGTGAGTATTAAAAAATTCTAAGTGACGTTTAAGGGCTGCTGAACGATCTTCTTTGTTAGTATATAATTTTTTGATAGCCGGAATCATTGAATAAACCCAACCACCATTTTGCATACGTTCATAGTTCCAAGAACCTTGAAGGAAAGTTGAGCGCCAAGCAACAGCTAAACGATCTTTTTTACTTAATTGAATTCTATCAGTCATTTTTTTCTCCAAGTTCCTAGTAATCATTTAAAATATCATCAAGTGGATCACCTTTACTGCCACCATTTGATGAATTGCCACGTTCAGAAAGATTGAGATAAATCAGTGCTAATGCAATACCTAATGCACCAAGTGCAATTAGTGTAAGCTGTGATATAGCTGCGACTACAAAACCAATAATGAAAAATGGCCATACTTCACGGTTTGCCATCATATTGATTACCATTGCATAACCAACAGCAACCACCATTCCTCCACCAATAGCCATACCTGTTGTTAGCCATTTTGGCATTGCGTCTAGTGCGCTTTTAACTACTTCGGCAGGAATAAAGAGTAATGCTGCTGCTGGAATTGCGATTCTTAAACCTTGTAAGCAAATACCTGAAATTTGTAATAATTCAATTTTTCGGAAATTGCCTTCTTCTGCTGCCGCATCCATCATATGTACTAACGGGACGGCAATGGTTCGAACTACCATAGTTAAAAATAGCCCTGCAACAGCCAAAGGAATAGCGATAGCAATGGCAGTAGATACACCAGCAACACCTTGTCCACCTAGCACTAAAATAATTGAAGAAGCAATAGATGCTAGTGCTGCATCGGGTGCTACGGCTGCACCAATGTTAGCCCAACCAAGTGCAATCATTTGCAATGAACCACCTAGTACAACACCTGCTTCTAAATTACCTGTCACTAATCCAATTAATGAACAAGCAACTAAAGGTTGATGGAATTGGAATTGATCTAAAATACCTTCCATCCCTGCTAAAAAGGCGATAAATATCACCAAAATGATAGCAATAATTGATAATGTCATAATATAACCCCTTAAATAAACTAATTCTTTTGTTGCGCTAATTCTTCTTTCGCTTTTTTTAGTAATTCGTCCATATTGCTATTAGAATCGTTAGGAACTTTGCGAACATCAAATTTTATATTTTTTGTTTTTAATTTTTCAAATGTTTCGACATCTTCAGCATTCATTGATAGTACTTTGTTTACCATAACTTTGCCTACAGAGTGAGCCATCGATCCCACATTAATCTCATTGATGTCAACACCACCTTCTATTGTTCGTAATACATCTTGCGGTGTTTCAAATAAAAGTAAAGCTTTTGTATTTCCAAAACGTGGATCGCGAGATACTTCAATAATTTTTTTGATAGGAACAACATTGGCTTTTACACCAGGAGGGGCTGCTTCTTCAATGAGTTTTTTTCTTAACTTATCTTGGGATACTGAGTCAGAAACGACAATAATACGATTAGGGGTTGTTGATTTAGTCCAAGCAGTAGCAACTTGACCATGCAATAAGCGGGAATCAATACGAGCTAATACAATTTTCATTTTGCCATCCCCAAGTACTGTACCTTCTGGAATAGTCGATGATTGTTTGCTTGATTGAGTATTACTTGTTGGAGTCTCGACCGTTGTACGAACGCCTTCTTTACCTGGTTCAATAATTGCAGCGGCAATTTCTTTAGCACTTTCCATTGAAAAGCGAGAGGAATAGGCTTCAATTAACATAGGTAGATTTAAACCAGCTACAATAGCCCAGTTGTTATGCTCTCCACATAAATTGTTGGCCTGATTAAATGGTGTTCCTCCCCATAAATCAACTAAAAAAAGTATTTCGTCTTGATTATCAAATGTAGCTATTGCTTCAAGCATTCGCTCTTTTAAACTTTCCGGACTATCACTTGGATGCAAGGTAACAGCTTTAACATTTTCTTGCTCTCCAAATATCATCGTTCCTGATTGTAGAATACCTTCAGCAAACTCCCCATGAGTTGCTAGGATAATTCCAACCATAATAACTACCTCCTAATTTTTATATTAATTACATAATATAAAGTCTATAAAATAAAAATACTCAGTTATTTTACACTACAAAATAAGCTAAAAAATATTTACTCATCACATTATAATAAAAAAATACTTTTTTTTATTAAAAAAGTAAGATTGGTGAGCGCTATAATGCCCGACGAATAAAACCGTTATTTTTGTTAAGGATTTGCTTAGCTTGTGCAGCATTTAGACCTGAAAGTATCATTAAAATGGCAGTTTTACAATGCTTTTGGCATTGATTTAATGCTTGAATAGCCATTTCTCGACTACAATCGGTGGATTGCATGACGATTGATATTTGTCGCTCAATGAGTTTTGCATTGGTTGCTTCGACATCAACCATGAGATTGCCGTACACTTTACCTATTTTAATCATGCTGGCTGTAGTTAGCATATTTAGTACCAGTTTTTGTGCTGTACCGGCTTTCATTCTTGACGAGCCAGTAATTACCTCAGCACCAACAATAGGTGTGATTGCTATATCTGCTATGTTAATCATTGGGGCTTTAGGGTTGCAGCATAAACTGACGACAGTTGCTCCGATTGATTTGGCATATTGCATACCGCCTATTACATAAGGTGTGCGCCCACTAGCAGCAATGCCAACTAAAATATCATTTGGGTTAAAATTGACTTTTTTTAGGTCATTAATCGCCAAATCAGAATTGTCTTCGGCGTTCTCAACTGCTTTAAAAATAGCAGAGTTTCCTCCTGCAATTAGGCCAATAACTTGTTCGGGCGGTGTGCCATAAGTAGGTGGGCATTCACTTGCGTCTAAAATACCTAGCCGGCCAGAAGTACCTGCACCAATATAGATTAATCGTCCTTGATTTAAAAAGCTCTGGCTAATTGCATCGACAGCTTTTGCTATGTTTATTAGCTCTTTTTCAACAGCAAGTGCAACTTGTTTATCTTCATTGTTGATTATTTGTAGTATTTCCAGCGTGGAACAGTTATCTATTGTTTCACTATTTGGGTTACGACTTTCGGTTAACATACCCGATAGGTTAATTTTTTGCATTCTTTTTTAGTCCTAACCATAACAAAAATATTACTATAGCAAATAAACTACCAAAGCCAACGCCTATGGTAATTACTGATAATTTTAACGCAACTGCTAACGTATAAATCCCTAACATTACCATCATTGCAGTATATTCACTCAAATTTTGTACGGAAATAACACTGCCGGCACCAACCAATTCTTTGCCTATTTTTTGAATAAATGCATTTAATGGCACTAAAAAGAAACCGCCTAATGCACCAATAACAATAAGTAATATATAAGATGAAATGATATGGCCTTGTAATGTAAAGGCGATTACAGCTATTCCCATCATTATTCCTGCCGGAATACAACGTAATGTGTTGTTAATTGAAATAAATGTACTTGCTAGCCCTGCACCAATTACAATTCCGATAGCAACTATCGCGTTAAGGTTTGTTGGTGTAGCGTTGTCATGAATATCTAAAATAGCAGGAACCCAACTAATTAATAGAAAACGTAAAGTAATACCTGCTCCCCAAAACAAACTGGTACCTAATAGCGTAAATAAAACACGTTTATTGTTGCATATGATTTCTACTGTATTAGTAAAATCGTTTACCATATCGATAAATTGCCATGAAATATTTTGCCGTGCAGCAGGTAACTTAGGAATGAAAAAATTAGCAATAACCGCTAGTCCATACATTAATATACAAGTAAGTAAGGATGCATTTATATTAAAGTCAGCTATATGACCACCAGCTAGCGAACCAAGCAAAATTGCCGCAATGGTAGATGCTTCAATTAATCCATTTGCTTTAACTAAATTATTGCCTGTAGTGAGTTCACCTAAAATTCCGTATTTAGCAGGAGAATAAGCAGCAGCTCCTATGCCAACTAAAAAGTAACTAACAAAAGGACTTATATTTAAACAAATACAACCTGCACCTAATAATTTGATACTATTTGAAATCATCATTGCTTTGCCTTTTGACATGCTGTCAGCAAATTGACCCACAAAAGGTGAAAGTATGATAAACGGTGCGACAAAACTAATCTGTAATACCGATTGGCTCCAGGTTGGATAATGCAAATTTTTAATGAAAGCTAAGATGGCAAAAAAAATTGCGTTATCGGCAAATGCTGAAAAAAACTGCGCTAGCATGGTCGCGACCATGCCTTTGCTTAATAGTGGGTGCTGTTTCATATGACATCTCTTTGTTTATTCATCAGCCATTTTTCGTAGGGTAATAAAGTCGATTTTACCTGTACCTAGTAATGGTAATGCTTTAACCACACGAATATCACGAGGAACAGCTAATGCAGGGATACCTAATTCTTGAGCGGCTAGGTTAAGTTGTTCTCGATTTAATTTTTCAGAAGTCGTAAATAAGACAATCGCTTCACCTTTAGCCACATCAGCTTTAACTGTTGCTCCATGCATTGCATCTGAGTCGATTTTTTTTGCTAAGGTTTCAACACTTTCTAATGAAACCATTTCGCCTGCAATTTTGGCAAATCGTTTCAGGCGTCCTTTGATCGTTACAAATCCTTCTCTATCGATAGCAACGATATCACCAGTATCATACCAACCTTTTTCGGACTTTCCATGTTCATCGATAGCGACTGGTTCTTCAAGTTTGCCTGGGTTTTCAACACGTAAATAACCTTTCATAACATTAGGTCCTTTGACTTGTAATTCACCGCCATCACTAATACCTGGAACGTGAATTAATCTTGATGTCATGCCCGGCAATAATCGCCCTACAGTACCCGCTTTAAATGCCATGGGAACATTAAGTGCTACAACTGGTGCACATTCGGTAACACCATAACCTTCCAAAATACGAATACCATATTTATCTTTCCATTGTTCTCGTACTGCGTCTGATAGCTTTTCAGCACCTGCAACAACATAGCGTAAACGCATAAAATCATATGGATGTGCATAACGGGCATAGTTTGCCAAGAAAGTTGGAGTACCAAATAAGACCGTACAGTTTTGGTCATAAATAATTTCAGGGACCATACGGTAATGTAATGGATTTGGATATAAAAATGTACGGCTACCTGAAAATAGTGGTAAAAATAACCCTGCGGTAATACCAAAGGCATGGAATAGCGGTAAAGCCGACATGAAGCGATCTGCGGGGGTTGGATCTATAACAGTCCGAATTTGTTCAACATTAGCAAGTAGGCTTCCATGGCTATGGACAACACCTTTTGGGTTTCCCTCTGAACCTGAGGTGAATAGTATTAGTGCTTCATCATCACTTGACTGAGAGCATTTAACTAATCGAGGAATATACTGATGAATTGCGATATAAAGTTTATTTGTAACGGTTAAATTATGACGTAGATCTTCAAGAAAACACCACTTAACATCTTTGATTTCTTCAAGTAGATAATCAAGTTTACCTTTTCTAATAAATTTGCGTGAAGTAATAATCGTTTTAATTTCGGCAGCCGTAATAGCACAGTTCAAACCTTTTGTTCCAGCGGTATAGTTAAGCATTGCTGGAATTCGATTTTTTACTGATAAACCAAAAATAGTTGCAACAGTAATGGTTGCATTTGGTAACAAAACACCCACTCGCTCTTTGTCTTTGGTGATTTTGGCAATAATGCAACTAACGCCAATAATTTGTTTGAGTAGATTACGATAAGAAGCTTCATGTGTTGTTGGATCTTGCACCATTCTCGATTTAACGCCATAGCGAACTTGTGCTTCTAATAATGCTTCAAAAAGTGTTAACTTGGGACGACTTGCCATACGAGCATTCATCATAATTTGATGAAGTTTTTCACCTGCAATATAACGTCGTTCACTAGCCTTAGGTGCATCAGGCATTGCAATTGATGTCGGTTCAAGTACATGAATGGTTACTTTTGGAAATAAGCGACGTTTAAACAATCCTTTTAAACGGCTGGTCAGAGTAAATTCTGCTCCTTCTATCCAAACTGGTACGATGGTTGCTTGAGAACGTGCTGCAACAAAAGCAGCGCCATCATAAATTTTCATTAAAGAACCTGTTATAGTAATTCTTCCTTCAGGAAATATCACTATAGGGCGACCTTTTTCAATTTCTCTAACTAATCGCTTAATTGCCATTGGACTGAGAGGATCCATTGGCACAAAATCAACATAACGCTTTGCTAAGCGGACTAACCAGTGATTAATATAACCCGAATAAATAGCAAAAACGGGTCTTACAGGTAAAAATACACCGATTAGAATACCATCAAGGAAAGATACATGATTAGGAGTAATAAGAAGTCTATCTTGTTTTAAGTTTTCAAAATTACCATGAATTTTTACATGGAATAAGATCTTTAAGAAAAATTTTAATATTTTAAATAACATCTGATTTCTCAAGTATCGTGCAAAATTACACTCTGTAATAATAGTGAAAATATAGAAAATATACAAGAAAGGTGATTTTTGTTATATAAAACAAATTGTTAAAATTTTATTCACAATGATTTTTGATTTAAAAAATGGATATTAAATATAAAAAACTAAAAAAATTACCAATTTTTTGTTTATGCGTGCCTAACCTTTAATGTTAGATATCAAAAAGCGAGTGTTTGTTAAAACATGATATTATTGATCTAATTAAAAAAGTCGGTATTGAAAAGTAGTTTTTATTAAAAAGTTTTAGGTAGATATTTGAGTATAAAAACTAGCTTTTTAGCTCTTCTTTTTGTGACCGTCCAAGTAATGCCATTGCAGCTTGTTTGGGTTCTTTATTTTCATAAAGAACTTGATAAATTTGTTCGGTTATTGGCATATCAACATGGTATTTTTGGGCTAGTAACCAGACTTCTTTGGTATTATTACGCCCCTCAACAACTTGTGCAATGGCATCTTGGGCTTCTTGAATTGATTTATTTTGACCAAGTAAAATTCCAAAACGACGATTACGGGATTGATTATCTGTGCAAGTTAAAACAAGATCACCAAGTCCTGCCATTCCCATAAAGGTTGCAGGATCTGCGCCCAATACTTCACCTAATCGCATCATTTCGGCAAGTCCACGGGTAATTAACGCTGTTCTAGCATTAGCTCCAAAACCAAGACCATCAGATAATCCTGCGCCAATAGCGATAACATTTTTAATTGCACCACCAAGTTGCACACCAATAAAATCTTTGCTGCTATAAACACGAAAGCTTTTACTGCAATGAAATAAATGTTGTAGTTGAGCTAAAAACTGATCATCAGTCGATGCGACAGTTACTGCTGTAGGTAGGCCGGATGCTACTTCTTTGGCAAATGTTGGGCCTGAAATAACTGCTAATGAAATTTGATTACCTAAAATCTCTCTTGCGACATCTTGTAATAATCGACCTGTATCAACTTCTAGTCCTTTTGTTGCCCAAACTATTTTAGTCTCTTTGCGCAAAAAAGGTTTGATTTGCGTTAGTGTGCTTGCAAAAGCGTGGCTTGGTACCACTATGAGTAAAATAGGTGCAGCTGAAACTGCTGTTTTTAAATCACTTTCAATTTGTAATAAATCTGGAAAAGGAATATCGGGTAAAAATTGTTTATTTTGCCTATCATGCTGCAAAATGGTCATTTTATTTGGGTTATGTCCCCATAATAGAGTGGAATGACCATTTCGTGCTAGTAAAATAGCTAAAGAAGTCCCGTAGGAGCCTGCGCCAATTACTGTAACTGCAGCATTTTTTTTCATAATATTCCAATAAACTTATCGTTAATTAACTAAAACATTATTATTGTAATGTTTCGGTCGATTCCGCTTGTTGTTGCTGTTGTTGAAGATAATTAATGAATAAAGCTTCAAAATTTACTGGTTCTAAATTTACTTGAGGGAATGTTCCTTTGTTAACTAAACTGGAAATAACTTCACGCGCGTAAGGGAACAAAATATTTGGGCAGTAAGCGCCAACACAATGTTGAATTTGGCCGTCGTCAAATCCGATAAGTGAAAAAATACCTGCTTGAGTTACTTCACAAATATATACTACCTCATCTTGTTGTTTTGCCGTTAAAGTGACACGTAGCGCAACTTCGTACACATTTTCACTTAATGTTTGTGAAGATGAGTTTAACTCAATATTTAATTCCGGTTGCCATTGCTTGGTAAAAATTTCAGGAACATTGTTAGTTTCAAATGAAACATCTTTAGTATAAATGCGTTGAATAGCAAATTGTGTTTCGGGTTGTTGTGTATTGTTTTGTTCTGTCATAATAAAACCTTATTTTTATAAAATTATTTTCTAACTAATGGTAAATTTTCGCCGTTCCATCCTGCAATGCCATCTTTTAAGGCATGAACATATAAAAAACCTTGTTTAACAAGTATTTCACCTATACCTGCTGATGATAACCCATTCTCATCGATCAAAATAACAATTTTCTCTTTAAATTTTTCAATTGTTTTTGCACTCGCATTTTTAATGTCGATAGGTAAAACATTGTGAGAATCTGTGATATGTCCTTTTTTAAAACTATCCGCAGAACGAATATCAATAATAACGGCATCTTGCTTATTAATCATCTGGATAGCTTGTGCATTATTAATAATTTTAACTTTAGATAGTTTTCCTTTAATGGTTAATACAATGATTGCAATAAATAAAACTATCCAACCTAATGAAAGTAAAAGATGGTTTTTTACAAAAGGTATAATTTCGAGTGTAATAAATTCCATACTTGTATGATTACCTAATTTTTTAAATATAAGTATTGATTATAACTATATTATGTACTGAAATACAGTACCAAAAGAGAAATCTTATTCTATAAAAATAGGGATTATTAAATTTTAAGGAAAAAATAAATGTATATTCGAAAGTTTATTTTCATGTTTTGTTTATTTTGTTGTTCAATTTTCCCTGTTTGGTCTGATGACAATTCTGATTATATCAATCAGCAAATTGATATAGATAATTCTTATCCTTATATAGAGCAGAACTTAAGTGATTTACATCGTTATATAGAAAATGGTGATTATCATAAAGTTTATAGTGATTATGTGAAATTGATGAAGAAAACTGAACTTTATTTTCCCAAGAAAGTTTATGTTCAGCGTTCCCTTGCTTGGTTAATTTTAAATGGATATGGTACCGAGCAAGATCTACATAAAGCGGTTGATCTTTATTATGATGTTTATCGAGATTTCAATCAATTTAATCATGATTTGATGATGAGCGAGGTGAATGCTGCACATTATATTAGTCAACAAGAAAAATTGTGGAATTTAATGTTTGTTGATATTGTTTCAAATAGCCATTATGTTTCTGCAAAACAAAAGTCAGACTTATTTGCAACTTTATTTCCTAATAATCCAAATGTATTAATCCAATTTAATGAACAAATTTCTGAGTTAAAGAAAACAAAACTTCGTAACGTAAAAATCAAACATCCTGAATATTTTCCTCACTATTACTATGATCCTGATTTAACTTGTCGTGATTTTTTGCGTGAGTTTGATGCAGATGCACCCGATTTCTTTAAATATAATGATTGTATAAAAAATGACAAAGGACAAGGAAAACCGCTTGAAGTCATTTATAAAATTGAAGGTAAATATGCTAAACAAGCACATCAGTATTTAGCTAACACCATGGGAATAAGTGAACTGAAATTAATTTGCTGTTATTGGGGTACGGATGGTTATCCCTCTACATCATTCGTAAATCCTAAAGATCATATGCTGTATAGTGTGGTATTTAGTTCAGAAGAAACGATCGAGTATGACTGGAATAAAATAACTTTTTATTTGAGCATTAAAGCACTACGAGAAGATATATAGGACATAAAAATTGGTTTTAATTTTTATGTGACTATTTTGGTGCATTATTTTGGTGCTTGTTGCTTTATTTTAGTGCAATTGTAATATTTATGTTACTATAGCTGCTTATAAAGCTACTAAAAAATAGAGTTAAAAAATTGGCATCATATTTGCATATAATCTAATAACTCGGCAAGAACGCCTTTTAAACTGAACAATTATTATTTGTCCTTAATGGAGAAGCTACATGTCTACACAAAAAGTTTTAAAATTGATTAAAGAAAATGATGTAAAATTTGTTGATTTACGTTTTACTGATACTAAAGGTAAAGAACAACACGTAACTATCCCTGTTAATCAAATTGATGATGATTTTTTTGAAGAAGGCAAAATGTTTGATGGATCATCAATTGCTGGTTGGAAAGGAATTAATGAATCAGATATGGTATTAATGCCTGATGCCTCAACGGCGGTAATTGATCCATTTTTTGAAGATGCAACATTAAATCTACGTTGTGATGTATTAGAACCAGCAACGTTGCAAGGGTATGATCGTGACCCTCGTTCAATTGCTAAACGAGCTGAAGAGTTTTTAAAATCATCAGGTATTGCTGATACCGTTATTTTTGGGCCTGAACCAGAATTCTTTTTATTTGATGATATTCGTTTTGGTTCGCCAATGTCAGGTAGCTTTGTGCATATTGATGATATCGAAGCTGCTTGGAATTCTGGTACTAAATATGAAGAAGGCAATAAAGGTCATCGCCCTGGTGTGAAAGGTGGTTATTTTCCACTTCCTCCGGTTGATTCATCACAAGATATTCGTTCTGAAATGTGTTTAATTATGGAACAACTTGGTTTAGTGGTTGAAGCTCATCACCATGAAGTGGCAACCGCGGGTCAAAACGAAATTGCATGTCGTTTTAATACGTTAACCAAAAAAGCTGATGAAGTACAAATCTATAAATATGTAGTACAAAATGTTGCACATGCTTATGGTAAAACAGCAACATTTATGCCAAAACCAATGTTTGGTGACAATGGTTCAGGTATGCACTGTCACCAATCATTAGCGAAAGATGGTGTAAATTTATTTGCTGGCGATAAATATGCAGGTCTTTCTGAAATGGCATTATTCTATATTGGCGGTATTATTAAACACGCTAAAGCAATTAATGCATTTACTAACCCTGCGACTAACTCTTATAAACGTTTAGTACCAGGCTATGAAGCGCCAGTTATGCTTGCTTACTCTGCGCGTAACCGTTCTGCATCAATTCGTATTCCTGTTGTAACTAGCCCTAAAGCTCGTCGTATTGAAGTTCGTTTCCCAGATCCAGCTGGTAATCCATATTTATCTTTTGCTGCACAGTTAATGGCTGGTTTAGATGGTATCATCAATAAAATTCATCCTGGCGATGCTATGGATAAAAACTTATATGACTTACCACCAGAAGAATCTAAATTAATCCCACAAGTTGCAGGTTCACTAGAGGAAGCTCTCAGCGCACTAGACGCGGATCGCGAATTCTTAACTCGTGGTAACGTATTTACTAACGATACTATTGATGCTTATATCGATTTAAAACGTCAAGATGTTGATCGTGTACGTATGACTCCACACCCAGTTGAGTTTGAAATGTACTATAGCTTATAAGTTATTTTTAAAATAATTTAAATCACTAAACCACCGCTAGCATGCGGTGGTTCCTAAATCAGGACGGAAAACCGACGATGACATTTGCTAATGAATCTGATGCTAATCTTGTTCTCGATTCAATGATTACAAGTATTTTACTACTTGATAAAAAACTCAATATTCTTTACGTCAATACTGCAGCACAACAGTTATTAGCACAAAGTAACAAAAAAATACTAGAAAGTTATTTTCCAGATTTATTAAGTTATTTTTCATTAGATATTAATTTAATGCTTGGTGCATTAGAACAAAATCAAGGTTTTACCGATAATGAAGTTAATTTAGTTATTAATAATGAACTACATATTTTATCGTTGACCGCTCAGCTATTGGGTAATGGTCGTATTTTAATTGAGATGGTTCCATTAAATAATCATAAACGCCTTAGTCAAGAACAACTGCAACAAGCTCAGCAAAATGCGGCTCGTGAATTAGTTAGAGGACTTGCTCATGAAATTAAAAATCCATTAGGAGGATTAAGAGGTGCCGCTCAGTTATTATCACGTGAATTACCTAAAAATGAATTACAAGATTATACAAAAATCATTATTGAACAGGCAGACAGGTTACGAAATCTTGTAGATAGATTATTAGGACCACAACAACGATTACAACAAAAAGAGCAAAGTATCCATCAAGCAATAGAGCGAATCTATGCTTTACTGTGTTTAGAAAAGCCAATCAATATTGAGATTTTTCGTGATTATGACCCAAGCTTACCAGATTTTATTCATGACTCTGAACAAATAGAGCAAGTGATTCTAAATATTGTTCGTAATGCTTTACAGGCTATTGGTTCTAATTCTGGCACAATTACTATTAGGACAAGAACGGCTTTTCAGGTTACTTTACACGGACAACGTTACCGCTTATGTGCTCGTATCGATATTGAAGATACGGGTCCGGGTGTGCCTGTTCATATTCAAGATACCTTATTTTATCCTATGGTGAGTGGTTATGAAGGTGGTACAGGTATTGGGCTTTCTATTGCACATAATATTGTTGATCAACATCGTGGTAAAATTGAATTTAATAGTTGGCCAGGGCATACAATGTTTTCTGTCTATTTGCCAATTAAGCAGTGAGGTAAATTAAAATGAATGTTTGGATTGTTGATGATGATAGCTCCATTCGCTGGGTATTAGAAAAAGCACTAACACATGCCAATTTTAATTGTGTCTGTTTTTCGACAGGGCAAGAGGTTATGGAGGCTTTGGACACTTATGTTGAAAAACCAGTGGTGTTAATTTCGGATATTAAAATGCCGGGGCTTGATGGTTTAACATTACTTCATTATGTTAAAGAAAAATTGCCTCATTTACCTGTTATTATTATGACTGCGCATTCGGATCTTGATGCAGCAGTGAATGCTTATCAAAAAGGTGCTTATGATTATATTCCAAAACCTTTTGATGTGGATGAAGTTATACAACTGGTTGAAAGGGCGATTTCTCAAACTCAAACTAATAAAACTAACAATAATACAAGTACAAAAGCATCAACAGGAATCATTGGCGAAGCCCCTTCAATGCAAGAGGTATTTCGTATTATTGGGCGATTATCTAAATCATCAATTAGTGTACTGATCAATGGCGAATCAGGCACAGGTAAAGAGTTAGTTGCTAAAGCTCTACATACCCACAGTCCACGTTCACAATCCCCTTTTATTGCGTTAAATATGGCCGCAATTCCTAAAGACCTAATTGAATCTGAACTGTTTGGGCATGAAAAAGGCGCTTTTACTGGTGCAGCTCAAATTAGGCATGGACGGTTTGAACAAGCTAATGGTGGCACTTTGTTTTTGGACGAAATTGGTGATATGCCACTTGATGTTCAAACTCGATTACTCAGAGTTTTAGCTGATGGGCAATTTTATCGTATTGGGGGGTATTCACCCATTAAAGTTGACGTGCGAATTATTGCTGCTACACATCAAGATTTAGAAGCAAGAGTCAGAGAAGGTAAATTTAGAGAAGACTTATTTCACCGTTTGAATGTTATTCGTATATTACTTCCACCTTTACGGGATAGGTCGCAAGATATTCCAAAACTTGCCGAGCACTTTTTGTATACTACAGCAAAAGAACTTGGTGTAGAAAGTAAAATATTAAGACCCGAAGCATTAGATGTTTTATGTCGATTTAACTGGCCAGGTAATGTTCGCCAACTTGAAAACACCTGTCGATGGATCACTGTAATGTCTTCCAGCAAAGAAGTTCTTGTTCAAGATTTACCGCCAGAATTGTTGCTGTCATCAACAACTAAAACGGTTGCGACAAATGATGAATATTCAGCATTGTCTACTACCCTATTGCCACAACAACAAGCCGATTGGAAACTATTATTTGAACAATGGGCAAAACAAGCCCTTATGAGTGGGAAAACAGGCATTTTGACTGAAGTGATACATGATGTTGAATGTATCTTATTAAAAAGTGCCCTCAATTTTACTAGAGGTCATAAACAGGATGCCGCTCATCTATTAGGGTGGGGACGCAATACGTTAACTCGAAAACTTAAAGATTTATCTGTTGATTCAAATCAAAATTTTTAAATATCAATATTTTTTATGCTACCGAATAAATCGGTAGCTTTTCAGTCCTGTGATTATTGTTTACTTCTATTTATCTTGTCTTTTGTTACATATTGTGTTTTTTAATCTTTAAAGTTCATTGAACCTTATGCCTTTTTTCGTTACAATCGGAATGTAAATGATAATTATTATAATTATCTTTTCATGGATTTTTAATCAGGCCGATAATTAGGAGTTATAATGTATTCATATATTAAAACGAAGTCCATCATACTACTTACTGTATTATTTGTTTTAGTGGGATGTGATAATAAAGAAGAACAGCAATCGCCGGTAAAAACGGTGACCATTGAACATTCTCAAGGTAAAACAGAAGTTCCAGACAACCCTAAAAAAGTTGTTGTTTTTAACACTGCAACGCTTGATATTATGGACGCATTGAATATTCCTGTGACGGCAGTACCTCAATCAGATGTACATTATCCCACTTTCTTATCTAAATACGGCAGTAAAGATTACACCAATGTAGGGACTTTATTTGAACCAAATTACGAGGTATTAAGTTCTATTCAGCCTGATATCATTATTGCTGGTGGTCGTGCTAATGATGCTTATAAAAAATTAAATGATATTGCGCCAACGATTTCATTAGATATTGATTACAATGACTTTTTAGGAAGCATAACGCAAAGAACACAACAATTGGGCGAGATTTTTCATAAACAAAATGAAGCAAATAAATTATTAGCTGATTTTAATCAAAGAATAGAACAGCTAAAACCTAAAACAAGTACAGCAGGAACAGCATTAGTTATTATGGTTAATGGTGGCAAAATGTCTGCTTATAGTGCGAAATCTCGTTTTGGTTTTGTATTTGATGTGTTAGGATTCAAACCCGCTACAACTTTCCAAGAAGCTGGGCGCCATGGTAATGCTGTTACTTCGGAATTTATCTTAAGTGTTAACCCTGAGTGGTTATTTGTTTTAGATAGAGATAATGCAATTGGTAACAAAGAAGCACAATCAGCACAGCAAGTATTGAATAACGAATTAATTCAAAAAACCTCAGCATGGCAACATAACCATATTGTTTACTTAGATTCAACGTCGATCTATATTTCTGGCGGTATTCAAACTTATAGCAATTTGATGGAACAAATTAGCGTAGCTTTGCAAGCTGAGCCTGCACATTAATGTAAAGCATGATTAAATCATTTTATTTTATTGCAGGCATTTTCATTTTATTGATCATGACTGCAATAAGTTTATTTATTGGTGCCGGAAACGTGACGCTATTAGAACTATGGTCTGATAGCAACATGCGTGAGATTTTCTTTGTTAGTCGAGTGCCAAGAACGGTTGCTTTATTGTTAGCTGGTAGCGCAATGAGTGTTGCTGGCTTAATTATGCAACTGTTGACTCAAAATCGATTTGTTGAACCCTCGTTAGTTGGCACAACGCAATCGGCCAGTCTTGGTTTATTAATCATGATGGTGTTAGCTCCTGGTGCAAGTGTTATGACTAAAATGACTGTTGCAAGCTTATTTGCAATGGTTGGCACGATGGTCTTTATGGCAATTTCTCGTAAAATCATTTTTAAATCGGCACTGATGGTACCTCTTATTGGCGTTATGTTGGGCGCGATTATTAGTGCAGCGACTACATTTTTTGCCATGTATTTTGATTTGTTACAATCACTAGCAGGTTGGGAGTCTGGTGATTTTTCTGCTATTTTGCAAGGCCGTTACGAATTATTATGGTTAGTTGGCGGATTAACATTACTTGCTTGTTGGAGTGCAGATCAATTCACTGTTGTTGGGTTAGGTCGTGATTTTTCGATCAATGTTGGACTTAATTATCGTCGTGTTATGTTGACTGGACTTATTGTCATTGCATTGATTGGTGGTATTGTTGTTGTGGTTGTTGGCGTTTTACCCTTTCTTGGATTAATTGTCCCCAATATTGTCAGCTTATTATTTGGTGACAATATTCGTAAAACCATTCCATGGGTTTGTTTATTTGGCAGTGGATTGGTTTTGATTTGCGATATTATTGGGCGGATAATTCGCTATCCTTTTGAAATCCCAGTGAGTGTTATTCTTGGCGTAATTGGCGCTATTATTTTTTTAATATTGTTGAGTCGAAAACGCTATGTTAATTAATCAAAACCGTCATATTTCAAGTCATAAAAGGGTCTTTTTATTGTTTGTTATTGCATCAATGTGTGTCGTTTGTTTTATGACAATTGGTCTTAAAGGAAATATTAACTACATTTTGAAGCATCGAACTTGGATTATACTAACAATGATTTTAGTTGCCTTTTCGGCAGCAACATCAACATTACTTTTCCAAACCGTTACTAACAATCGGATATTAACACCTTCTATCATGGGATTTGAATCACTGTTTGTACTTATTCAAACTGTTGTGATCTTCTGTCTTGATGCACAAGGTATTCCCTATATTGGTGTTATTGGTCGATTTATATTTGAATCACTTTTATTAATTTTATTTTCACTATTTTTATATCGGGGTTTGTTTACTAAGCTCAAGCAAAATTTACATTTAGTATTATTAATCGGTATTATTTTGGGAACATTATTCCGTAGCTTTTCTAACCTATTACAGCGTCTAATGACGCCTTCCGAGTTTGCAATATTACAAAGCCGAATTTTTGCTACCTTTACCCGTGCCGAACCAATGTTGATTATCTTTTCATTAATTATTGCCTGTATTATTGGTTTGTTTTTATGGCGAATGCGATATCAATTTGATGTTCTGGCGTTAGGACGTGATAATGCTATAAATCTAGGCATTGATTACCAAAAAAGTGTCACCGTTATTTTATTGCTTGTGTCTGTTTTGGTTTCCATATCAACAGCATTAGTCGGACCATTTACTTTCTTAGGGCTTTTAATTGCTAATTTAGCTTATAGTGTTAGTGGATCAAGCCAGCATCGTTTTTTACTTCCCACTGCTTTTTTATTGGGGGTGATATTTCTTGTTGGCGGGCAAATGTTCTTAGAACGGGTGCTAAATATGATTGGTGCATTATCGATTGTGATTGAATTTATAGGTGGTTCATTGTTTATCTTCTTATTATTGAAAAAGGTTCCGATGTGATAGAAATTGATAATATTAGTAAAAACTATCAAACAATACCGGTATTAAAAAACGTCAATGCGACAATTTCAAAAGGTGGTATTACTGCTATTATTGGTCCAAATGGGGCTGGTAAATCGACATTATTATCGATTATAAGTCGACTATTATTTGCTGATGAAGGGCGAGTAAAAATTCAAAACATGGATGTTGTAAGCACACCAAGCGATAAGCTAGCAACCTATTTATCTGTATTAAGACAAGAAAATCGTTTTACTAGCCGATTAACTGTTTTTGAATTAGTCGGATTTGGGCGTTATCCTTATAGCAAAGGGCGCTTAACGGCTGACGATTACGAGCATATCCACCGAGCTCTTGAGTTTTTAGATCTTACGCAATATAAAGATCGTTTTTTAGATGAGCTTTCTGGTGGACAAAGGCAACGTGCTTATGTTGCTATGGTGTTATGTCAAGATACGGAATATGTATTACTTGACGAACCGCTCAATAATCTCGATATGAAGCATGCTGTCGCCATGATGAAACAATTACGCCGAGCTGCCGATGAGCTAAATAAAACAATTATGATTGTTATTCATGACATCAACTTTGCATCTGTATATTCAGACTATATTTTAGCCATGAAAAATGGTGAACTGGTATATCAAGGTACTCCACAACAGATCATGAATGAGGCTATTTTGGAAGATATCTTTGATACAGCTGTCAAGATTGAAAATATTAGTGGTCAAAATATTGCTATCTATTACTAATGATTAATGCATTTATTATTATTGATAGTATTTAGATTTTGGCTAAGTACTATTTTTTTAGAGTAGCCATCTTAAATTTTTTATAATATGAAAATATAGCTAACTTATTGACTAGACATTAGAATCAGATTTACAAATGGTTTTGATTCAGGTTAAATAACAGTATTTTAGTTGAGATTGTGTTATGAAATTAGAACAAATCGCACTTTTGGCTGGTGTATCAAGAACCACGGCGAGCTATGTGATTAATGGAAAAGCCAAAAAATACCGCGTTAGTGATAAAACAATCGAAAAAGTCATGTCGGTGGTAAAAGAGTACAATTACCAACCTAACGCAGTTGCAGCTGGACTTAGAGCAGGTAAAACCCGCACTATTGGTATTATTATTCCTGATTTAGAAAATAACAGTTATACCCGTATTGCTAATTATTTAGAACAATTGGTAAGAAAAGAAGGGTATCAATTATTACTTGCATGTTCAGAAGATAATCCACAAATCGAAAAAGAGTGCGTTAAACATCTACAACAACGTCGCGTCGATGCATTATTGATTTCATCGTCATTTGTTTCTGCCCAAGACTATCTTTTTTATGATGATTGGCGAAACGAAAAAATCCCACTATTTGCACTTGATAGAACATTATCTACAACAAAATTTAGAAACATCGTTGGTGCAGATAAACAAGACTCAACATTATTGGCTCAAGCATTCAATAATTTTGTAGAAGGCTCTGTTGTTTATATTGGGGCTTTACCTAGCTTATCGGTTAGCCAACTCCGTCTTGATGGTTTTAACGATACCAAACTTAATCGTTGCAATAAAGTTGATTTTTTATATGCAAATAATTATAGTCGTCACGATGCCGATTTAGCTTTTAGTCAATGGTTAGAACACAATGAAATGCCTAATGGTATTTTCACCACTTCCTTTTCGTTATTACAAGGAACGATCGATGCAATTTTAAGAAAATTTGGTCATTTACCTGAAAGCTTAACCATTGCGACTTTTGGTGATAACGAGTTGTTAGACTTTTTACCATGTAAAGTCATATCACTTTCACAAGATCATAAAGAAGTTGCTAACGTCACAATAAAACTTTTTTTAGACTATATGGATAATCAGAATTATCAATCTGGCACAACAATTATCCCAAGACGATTGATCTATCGCGGTAGCTTAGGACGATAATAAATTGATAAGCAAAATTTTTATTATCATTTTGACGGTTTAAATAAAAACAAGATCTAGATCACAAATAGGTTATTGATAGCCATAATTTATTGGATTATTCATGTTAATCTATTCATTATTGCTGAAACGATTCAATAAGGTTGATTAAAAGATTTACTTTTGTGTGAATTTTTTAATCGACATACATTCAACCCTGAGGTATTTATTATATGTTTCATTTAGTTACAGAAAACATTCATTTAAATGAACAAGCCGCTAATAAAACTGAAGCGATAAAAAAAATTGCTGCAGCCTTAACTAGTGCGGGATTTGTTGAACAAGGTTATGTTGACGGAATGCTTGAACGAGAATCACAAGCGGCAACCTATCTGGGTATAGGTCTTGCCATTCCTCATGGTACAACCAAAACTCGACATCTAGTCAAAAAAACTGGGGTGCAAGTATTTTGTTTTCCGAATGGTGTTGAGTGGGGGGATGATGGTGAAAAGGCTTATCTTGCTATTGGTATTGCAGCAAGTTCTGACGAACATTTAGAATTGCTTCGACAATTAACTCATGTACTTGGTGCCGATGGAGTAGAGGAACGAATTAAAAAAATTCAAACCGCCGACGAAGCCATTGCCATTTTAACGGGTAAAACAAGCACTGAAGATAACCAAATTGTTGTTGATTCATCATCATTGTTACTTGATATTCCTGCCGACAGTTTAGCTATGCTACAAGCTTTAAATGCCTCACGTTTAAAGCAGCAAAACGCGGTAAATACAACTTTTATTACTGATGTACTAGACAACAAACCTAATTACCTTGGTCAAGGTGTTTGGTTAAATGATAGTAAAACAGGTAACGTAAAAAATGCCATTGCTATTAGCCGTACAACGAATAATTTGAATGAAAATGGTGACCCTGTTAAATTGCTTATTACCATATCTGCTGTTGATGATTCTATTTCTGGTGTTGTTAACAATATTGCCTATTTAGCTTTCAATCAAAATTTAGACCAACTAGTCTCAGCCAATGCTGATAAACTTATTAATCTACTTGTTGCTGAACAACAAACTGCTACAGAAAATTCTGTATCAGAAGTTAGCTCCAATAATGGTGTACTTACTTGTGAGTTTATTGTTCCTAACGAAAACGGCTTACATACACGCCCATCATCTGTTTTAGTTAAACTCGTTAAAGAATTTAACAGCAAAGTGACAGTTGCTAATTTAGATGGTAAAGCGGAACCAGTAAGTGCAACTAGCTTAATGAAAATTGTTGCATTAGGTGCTAAAAAAGGTAGTCGATTACAATTTACTGCTGTTGGTGATGATGCGCAGCAAGCGCTTGATGCTATAGGTAAAGCGATTGAAAGTGGTTTAGGTGAGGGTGCTTAAATGACTTATCGTATTGCAACAATTACCTTAAATCCAGCTTATGACCTTTTGGGGTTTTGTCCTAAAGTTGAACTTGGTGATGTTAATTTAGTCCAAACCAATGCTTTACTTGCAGCTGGTAAAGGTATTAACGTTGCTAAAGTTTTATCAGATTTAGACGTTCAATTAACCGTTGGTGGATTTTTAGGTAAAGAAAACCGTGATGGTTTTAATTTATTATTTAAATCACTAAATGTGGTTGATAAGTTTCAAACTGTCGAAGGTCGTACACGCATTAATGTCAAATTGACCGAAGAAAATAGCGAAGTTACCGATCTTAACTTTTCAGGCTTCACAATTAGTGAACAAGACTGGCAAAATTTTGTTACCAGCTCGCTAGAATGGCTAAAAAATATAGATATGGTTGCCATTAGTGGTAGTCTACCAGCCGGTGTTTCACTTGAAAAATTCACTCATTGGATGGAACAAGTCAAAGCCATTTGTCCAAAAGTTATTTTTGATAGTAGCCGTGATGCACTCGTTGCTGGTTTAAAAGCTAAGCCATGGTTAATTAAACCAAACGATAAAGAACTCGAAATGTGGATAGGGCATCAACTACCTACATTAAACGATGTAAAAAAAGCTGCTATGGATCTAGTTAATGGTGGTGTTGATAATGTCATCATATCACTAGGTAGTAAAGGCGCTTTATGGGTAACTAAACATGAAGCTTGGTTGGCAAAACCGCCAAAATGTCGGGTCGTTAGTACTGTTGGTGCTGGTGATTCAATGGTTGCAGGTTTAATGTATGGTTTAATGACTGAACAATCAATAAAAGACACTTTAGTTTTTGCATCAAGCGTTGCTGCATTATCGGTTGGGCAGGCTGGTGTGGGGATTTCTGATCGTCAAGCTGTAAATAATATGTTAGAAAAAATCGAAATAATTGCTGGATAAGGAGTATTCATGAATATCTATATTACTGAAGGTAGTTATGCAGGTCCAGTTAATGGACGTTTAGCTAAAGCTGAATTAACTTTAGCTGCAAATGCATTAAATTTAAATGTAGTTGAAAATGCCGCATCAGCAGATGTTATTATTGCTGTTGGCTCGGGTGCCATTAGCGATAAAGCTGTGACAGGTAAAAAAGTTTATGTGGTTGAGGATTTAAACCCGCTTTTTGCTAATCCAAGACAAGTTTTAACTGATGCACAAAGTAAAGCTGTAGTTTATCAAGCAAGCAATAATATTGCGCCAACATCAAGTAATAATACAGGGGTAAAACGCATTGTTGCTGTTACCGCTTGCCCAACAGGTGTTGCTCACACCTTTATGGCGGCTGAAGCAATTGAAGAAGAAGCTAAAAAACGTGGTTGGTGGTGTAAAGTTGAAACTCGTGGCTCGGTTGGTGTGGGTAATGAGCTTACGCCAGAAGAAGTTGCTTCGGCCGATGTAGTTATCGCTGCTTGTGATATTGACGTTGATTTAAGCAAATTTGCAGGTAAAAAACTTTATCGCACTAAAACAGGTCCAGCTCTGAAAAAAACAGCGCAAGAATTTGATAAAGCATTTGAAGAAGCAACCGTGTATCAACCAAGCGCTAATGCTTCAGTAGCTAAATCCAATAAAGAGAAAAAAGGATTTTATCAACACCTTTTAACGGGTATTTCGTACATGTTACCAATGGTTGTTGCTGGCGGTTTGATTATTGCTCTATCATTTGCATTGGGTGAATTTCGAGACGTATTAAAAACGGTAACAGTCTTCGAAAATGGCGTAAAAGTAGTAAAAGAAGTCTTAGTAAATGAACTTGTTGGAGAGCCGCACTTAAAAGAAATTGGCGATATAGCTTTTAAACTTATGATTCCACTGTTGGCTGGATATATTTCTTATTCTATTGCCGATAGACCAGGACTTGTTCCTGGACTTGTTGGAGGAATGCTCGCTGAGTCAACCAAGGCTGGATTTTTAGGTGGTATTTTTATTGGTTATTTTGCCGGATATTTGGTTTTGCTCATGACAAGATATCTGCGATTACCAAAAAGTATGGAAGCGTTAAAACCGATTTTGATTATTCCTTTATTAGCAACCCTAATAACAGGTCTTACGATGGAATATACAGGGATCCCTATCTCATGGTTAATGGCTTTCTTGAATTCATGGTTAGATTCACTGAATTCAAATCCAAATACCGCTGTGCTTTTGGGGATAATTCTAGGTGGGATGATGTGTACTGATATGGGAGGACCTATTAATAAAGCAGCGTATTTATTCGGAACCACAGTAATTTCACAACATCAATATATGCCAATGGCAGCCGTTATGGCAGGCGGAATGGTTCCACCTTTAGCAATGGGACTGGCAACACTTATTGCACGCAAAAAGTTTGCTAAAACTGAACAAGAAAGTGGTAAAGCTTCATTGGTATTAGGCTTATGCTTTATATCAGAAGGGGCAATTCCGTTTGCTGCGCGTGATCCATTACGTGTTATTCCATGTTGTATTATTGGTGGCGCTATTACTGGTGGTATGGCGTTAGCCTTTGGCTCACAATTAATGACGCCACATGGTGGTTTATTCGCTTTAGCGATTCCGGGGGTGGTTAAACCTGTGGTTGGCTACTTATTATCTATTGTTGTTGGTGCAGTTGTTGCTGGTGTTGCTTATGCATTTATTAAACAACCAGAGCCAGAATCAACTAACGAAGTTGAAACAGTTTAATAACTGATATCAACAAAAACGCCATCAAATGATGGCGTTTTTGTTATTCTTCAAACTACTTTTTAACCCAACGTTGCAAATCTTTAGGAATAAAGTTATCCATTTTTTGAAGCATACTTTCAGGGTCATTATCAACAATTAATGTTTTATAAAAACTATCTCGAACAAACCCTTCATTCACCGCATGTTGTAAAAAATTGAGCATAGGTTGCCAAAATTCAGCAGCATCAAATAAAGCGACAGGTTTTTCATGATAACCGATTTGCATTCCCGTCCAAACTTCAAAAACTTCTTCCAGCGTACCTGTTCCACCTGGCATTGCAACAAAACCATCAGCAAGTTCGGACAGTCTTGCCTTACGTTGATGCATATTATCTACTACCTCTAAACGAGTAATACCGTGGTGTGCAGTTTCGGCTTTGACTAAGCGTTCAGGAATAATACCAATCACCTCGCCACCATGCGCTAGTGTCGCATTAGCAATAATGCCCATTAATCCCTTATTACCACCGCCATAAATCAAACGCCTATTTTGCTGAGCTAAGATTTTACCCAATTGTTCGGCTTGCTCGCGATATTTTGGACGACTGCCCTCACTTGCACCACAAAAAACACAAATATTTTTTTTCATCAATTGATTTTACCTGTTATGTTAGTTAATCGCTATTTTAGCATAGTTACTTTAAATTTGTTTACAAGGTGAGCAATTGATTGCATTTAATGTTTTACTAATTGACTTTGTGATAATAGATCGTTAATATTTCGCTTGTTAAGTGTTCCTCCATAGTTCAGTCGGTAGAACGGCGGACTGTTAATCCGTATGTCACAGGTTCAAGTCCTGTTGGAGGAGCCAACTACCGAATTGTTAAAACCTGCTTATGGCAGGTTTTTTTATGCCCTAAAAACACTTTTTGATCACCTATTAGCACAATAATGAAAGCATCTATAAAACAGGGAATGATGTAACCCTTGATTATTTCGAAATAAATTAATAAGTAAAAAACGATTATGCTAAATTTTTTATTGCTATAAAAAGCTAGATTTTTTTTACTAAAAATAATCTAATTAGCACTCAAAAATCGGTCAGGAAAGGTATTGATTTTATTGAAGTTTTTTGCTCTAATAATAAGAAAATGCTATTGGCTTTATGCATTGCCTTAGACGGAGTAAAATCAACAGCAAATAAAGCAGGTTATTTTTTAGCTTATTTTTTTTTGTTTAAATGTCAAACAATTTTTTTATAAAAATATCAAAAAGTGATGATGTGCGATTCTAGTAAGGTGCTTTTTTGAGGCGTATAATTTGGTTCCCACTAATCAACTTTCTAGCATAAAAAAAATGAAATTTAATGCAATAATTACGGCTTTAATGGTTACCAGCCTATCTTGTGCTGCAACAGAATCGGCGCCTCATTGGGGTTATGACGGCGAAAATAATCCAGAAAATTGGGGACACCTTTCGCCAGAGTTTTCAACCTGCGAAACAGGAAAAAATCAATCGCCAATCAATATTGAACATGTTTTTAAAACGCACCACGATAAACTTAAACTAGCATTTAAACAAAGTAAGCAAGAAATCATCAATAACGGTCATACAATTCAAATTAATGTTAATGATGGTAATACGCTTGAAATTGACAACGAACTGTTTACCTTACAACAGTTCCATTTTCATTCGCCAAGCGAAAATAAAATTAAAGGTAAACATTTTCCGATGGAAGCTCATTTTGTTTATAAAAACAAAAATGGTGACTTAGCGGTTGTTGCCTTGATGTTTAATAAAGGAAAATCTAACCCTGAATTAGCGAAAGCTTGGCAACAAATGCCAGAAGAAGAAGGAAGTACCGCCACATTATCTCAATCAGTCGATATTAAGGCTTTACTGCCAAATAAATTGGATTTTTATCGCTTTAGCGGTTCACTAACAACACCACCTTGTACTGAAGGTGTTCGATGGATTGTGTTAGAACAAGAAAGTAGTGCATCAGCCGAACAAATCGAAAAATTCCACTCAATCATGCATCACGACAACAATCGCCCAGTTCAACCTTTGAATGGTCGTATTATTGTTGATTAGTTTTTCTTGGCTCTATAGGTTAGTATAAATAGAGCCAAGAATCTGCGCATTTATCATCTATATGATAGAGGCGGGTGCTGTCTAATATTTTGGTGAGGATTCAATCTTATCCCTATGTGTATAGGGAATACAAGTACCTAGGGATTTAGTAGCAGGTTGATCACGTATTCCCTGTATGCACAGGGATAATGAACCACCACCAAAAAAGTAGATTTTAAACAATCCAGATTTTGTGGGGGAGTTCACTCTTTTATCTTATCGAATTAGTTAATTAAGTAAGTTGAAATGTAATAGATTTACCGTATTTCGTTTCTGTCGTTATGAGTAAGAGATAGTTTAATTGCGTTATGATTAGATTATTGTCTTTGATGGAGTTTTATGGGGAATAGGTGGTGGAGCTGGCGGGAGTTGAACCCGCGTCCGAAATCTCTACATCCTTGGTACTACATGCGTAGTTTGTTTTTAAGTTTCATCTACCCGCTGCGAACAAACACGCCACTGATAAACTAGCTTGATTAAATTTAATGCTTCCGCCCCAAGCAAGGCTTCCACACGATCTCGTTTAGGTTTGACTCCTCTTGATCCCCGTCCTACGAGCGGAGGCTAGGGAGAGAAGGCTCTATACAGGTTATTAAGCTGCTAGTGCGTAGTTTTCGTCGTTTGCGACTATTTTTTTGCGGTTTATTTACGAGGCCTACCGCACCTCGGCATGCACCTTGGGTTTCGCAAATCCCGTCGAATCCAGAATCAGCCCCAATTGTGAATTGTAACTAAGTACAATATCAGGGCATTATAGGTGAATTCAAGGATGAATACAAGTTAGCCGACTTCGGGATTGACCCAGTTTTCGGTTGGTTTTTCGTCTTTTAATGCTGTAATGATATTGTCAACAGCACATTTTGCCATTGCGTAACGCGTTTCTACTGTTGCTGATCCTACATGAGGTGATAATAATACGTTATCAAGCTGTAATAATGGTGAGTTAGTCGGAAGTGGTTCTATTTCAAATACGTCTAAGCCTGCTGCTTTGATAGTTTTATTTTTTAGTGCTTCAAATAGCGCTTGCTGATCAATAATTTTACCGCGTGCGCCATTAATGAGTATTGCTGATGGTTTCATTAAGGCAAGTTTTTCTTTTGTGATTAGTTTTGTTGTTTCTTCAGTTAAAGGTAGGATGATAACAACAAAATCGGCTTGTTTTAATACGTTGTCAAGTGCAAGACGTTTAGCATTATAGGCTTGTTCAATTTCGGTATGGGCGGAACGGTTATAATAGACAATATTCATATCAAAACCACGATAAGCCCGTTTGGCAATGGCTTGACCGATTCGTCCCATTCCTAAAATACCTATGGTTTTACCATAAATATCAGTTCCATAATATTCAGGAGTGATCCCTTTTTCCCATTTGCCATTATGAATTAGATTAGATAATTCAACGGTTCGGCGAGCCGTTGCCATAAGTAGTGTAAATATCAGATCAGCAGTGCTTTCAGTTAACACTTTTGGTGTATTCATTAATCGGATGCCACGTTTTTTTAAGGCATGAAGGTCGTAGTTATCAAAACCAACAGAAATAGTGGCAGCTGCTTTTAGATTTGGCGTTTTTGCTAAAAAGTTATCATCAACACGAGTAGGAAGGTTGCCAATTATGCCGTCAGCTTTAGCTAATGCATTAGTATAAGTTGTTGAATTAAAGTCTGTGTTGTTGTTCAATACGGTTAAATTGAAAGCTTGTTCTAATCTTGCTTGTTGGTCAGCAGGAATATTACTGAATAAAATGACGTTCTTTTTCATATACTCTCCTACACAATTTTAATTACATCATTTTATGACAGTATATCTCTATTATTTTTAGAATTGCAATTCAATCAAAATTAGTAAACGTTATGTTTGCTAATAAGTTTTAAGAAAGTATGTTTATAAGGCAAAAATAAAGTTTGTAATAATTTGATTAGTGGTATCGATTGGGTAATGGTATTTAGTATTTTGATTAAAATTAATAGATAAAGTTTATTATATTGATAATTTTTTTAAATTTGAAAAAAAATGAAAAAAATTATTTGTTAAAAATTATGATGTTAATTTAATTTTTGTTAAAAATTAAAAAATAAGTGAAATTAAATTGAACTTTTTGTCGTTTAGCTTGTCTATATTAACAGATTATGTTTTTCATTTTTTGCCCTCCACTCGAATATTCGAGTGGATTTTTTTTGCCTTGTGTTTAGTTAAAATAATTTGCACTTAGTTAAACAGGAATATAATATCTATTTTAATTATTAGTGTTATTTTTTGTTATCAATTCCTTCCATAATATTTTCTTTTTATGTTGAGTGGCTAATTCTAAAAATAAATACCAAGCAACACTGGGTGCTTTGGTGATGATTTTATTTATGTGAGCTTAGGGAGCTTTCATGTTATTTTCAAAAAGAACACAAGGGCACCTTATTGCACTGATGACAGTGTTTATTTGGGGAACAACCTTTATTGCGACTAAAATTTTATTAATTGATTTTAAGCCAATTGAAATTTTATTTTTTCGATTTAGTTTGGGTTATGTTGTTCTTTGGGTTTTATCACCACGGTTTTTTGCTTGGCAGGGTGTTAAGCAAGAGTTTATGTTTTTGTGCGCAGGGTTTTGTGGTGTCACTTGTTACTTTTTGTGTGAGAATATTGCATTAACCTATACAACGGCATCTAATGCTGGAATCATTACCACTTTAGCGCCAATATTTACTGCAATATTATCGATATTTTTTTTAAAGGTCGAAACACCGCCTAAGCGTTTTTATATTGGTTGTTTATTTGCCGTTGTTGGTGTTGGCTTAATTAGTTTTAATGGGCAGTTTGTACTTTCGCTCAATCCGCTTGGCGATTTGCTCACTATGTTAGCTTGTCTATTTTGGGCGTGCTATTCGATTTTAACAAAAAAAAGTAGTAATTATGGTTACAATACGATTTTGTTAACAAGACGATTCTTTTTTTATGGTTTGATGTTGATGTTTCCCGTGTTGTCTTTTCTGGATTTTGAATGGAATTTATCTCGTTTTACTTCTCCTGTTAACTTGCTCAATATATTATTTTTGGGTATTGGCGCTTCGGCAATTTGTTTTGCTTCTTGGAATTATGCTGTTAAATTAGTAGGTGCAGTTAAAATTAGTATTTATTTATATTTAGTGCCTATTCTTACCATTATTGCAGCTGTAGTTATTTTGAATGAACCTTTTACTTGGATTGCAGCTATGGGCACATTATTTACGCTTTGTGGTGTATTATTGTCAGAAGGTAAAATTCGCATAAAAAGACATTAATTTTAATACTTATAAAAATCCCCAAGGCACATGAGTGCCTTGGGATTGAAAACAGTTTTTATATTTGAGATGGTTAATTAAGTTATTGCGTCCTTTTGTCGATTGCATCCATAATAATTTGCCCAAGGTGTTGGTAATTTTCATCAAAATGGTGTCCACCGGGTAATTTGAATGCTTCACCTTTCATTTCAGGCTGTAAACATCCTGTTTCGTCTTTTTCTTCTTCACCATAAATGCAAAATAGTTTACCTGCTGGGATTTTGCTGATTTCTGGACCTGTTTTCATTTCATTACCTGATTGACCAAGCCAACCACTGATTTCGATTTCAAAATTAGCATCTTTTGAAAAGGCGATCATAACAATGGCTTGGATGCTATTTTGATCTGCCATTGGTAAACGGTTATAAAGTGACGGTAAAATGTCACCTCCAAATGAATATCCTGTAAGTACAAAATGGGTTGTTCCCCATTTTTCACGATATTGTTGCATTAAGTAAGCCAGATCTTTGGCACTACGCTCAACCGAACGGTGTTGCCAAAATAATTTTAATGCATCAACACCCACAACAGAATAACCGTGCGAAGCCATGTATTCGGCCGATACTTTATCTAAATCACGCCAACCACCATCTCCCGAATAATAAAGCGTCACAGTATTTGGATGAACTTCTTTGATGGTTGCTGGTAATTCAATAACAGGCAGCTGCTCATGTTTTCCAAATAGAACTGATGCAAGATGCAGGCTTAATAATTCAACTGGTGATGCTTGATATTCACCAATTGATGTAGTGACAGCGATTTTTTTTTGTTCCCGCGGAAAGACTGCCACCTCTTCTTCTGGTGGGTTGTTCCAAATTACTTGCCATGTTCCATGGTTTGCTTGGGTTGGTAGTGGATCATTGCAGTCTTTATGGTCTAAAGTAAATTCTATTGATAATGCTTTTGCATCGTCACTTTGTTGTTCGGCCAACCATCGATAAGCAAAAGTAGCACCCTCACGCATTCCAGCAACAGCAAAATCAGACTCGTCTAATATTTTTACCGCTTGGTTAAATCGGTTTTGTTGTTCGGCACAACTTGCTTGTGGTTTTAGTTCAAATTGAACCAGCTTTGCTCCCATTTTTTTAGATAACTCTAACAGTTTTTGTTCTGTAAAATGATTTTCATTGGTCGCAATAATAATCGCTGCGGCTTCGGCTGTTTGTTTAGGCGTTGCTGATATGATCGAAAAATCATTGCTAATTGTTATCGTTTTTACTGATGCACTGCTTTGATTTTTTATCCAATGCCCCCCAAGAAAGGCGAGTAATGTTATGAGTATTAGGATTATTAGCAATAAAATATAGCGTAACAGTTTTTTCATATTATGGTTTCTTACTTTTCTTAAGCCCAGTTATTCCACCTGAAATAAGCATGGTTGTGTCAATGATCGCAACTAAAGGATCAAGTCCTGCAGGAACGGCCATATAACGGGGTTCCCAATGTGTTGCAAACTTCTCTTTAAAACGGCGTAATCCTTGGAAATTATAAAAACGCCCACCGCGACGAAACACTAATGCTCCAAGTCTTTGAATCATCGGTGCGCCACGACGACGTTGCATACCTGCAAGTGGTACCATCCCTAAACTAAAGTATTTAAAGCCTTTTTCTTGATAGTGTAAAATCAAACCGACCATTAAAAATTCCATTGTTAATTTGGGGATATCTTGCACAACGCGCATTAAGTCGATACTGGCTGAATAGTTTTGATCTGTTTCTAACAGATTAACAAAAGCAATAATTCGTCCTTCATATTCAATAGCTGCGATTGTAAAATTATCTAAATACTGTTTAGAAAAAGCACCTAACGAAAATCTTTTTTCTTTTGAATTTTTATTTTTAAGCCAAGCATCAGATACCGCTTTTAGCTCATCAAGTGGTGCGGTTCCTGGTGAGTAGAATTTTAAAGAAAGACCATCGCGTTGACCACGATTCCATGTATAGCGAAGATCTTTATAATTTTTTGATGTTAAATCAAATATTTTTAAGTTAACTAATGCCTCTTCGCCAAGTTTAACTGTGCGCAAACCAATATCCATATAGAAAGGCAGATTGGCTGCTTTGACTTGATAAAATACTGGGCGCAGGTGATGTTCGTCACATAAATCACGAAACGACCAAATCAAATCGGCTTTTTCGGCGTTATCCCCTATCGGATCATAAAGGGCGACCATGCTTCGTCCACGTCTTGCGTACATAATAAATGCGGTTTCGTTAGCATTGAAAAGTAATGATTTATCCCCACTCATGGCAAGCCCACCTTCAGGCTGTTTTGAGCCTAAAATAATTTTTCGAGCCTTGCTAAGTTGTTCATTAGTTGGTGTGAGTAAAATGGGCAATGCAGGACGAAAAATCCAAAATAACATTACACAACTTAATAAAATAAAGCTCCCTAACGCTGCTCGTAATGCACGAGGAACTTTGCTATCTAACTCAAATTGCCACCATAATGAGTGGCTATAAGGTACATCTTGATAGATGAATAATATTACCCAAACAAAAAGGGCTATCATGCAAAAACAAATAGCAAAGAAATTAAACGAAAATGGAATGACAATTAAGCGACTTTTTCGATAAAAGGCGTGTTTAAAATGGATTAATAAAATGGCAACAAATAATAGTACACCGGCTTCTATCCAGTGTAATCCTCGTAGTAATGAAAGCATACTGCCAATCAGTAATAATATGACTGATACGCCCCAAGCTGAAAATAATCGTCGGCGAAGTCCCATTGCAAGTAATAAAAATAAAATACCAATTAAGCTGGCACTTAGATGTGCAATATTGATTACTTTTTCGGGAATGAGCGAGGCAACTAATTTTCGGTTAAAACCTGGCAAGACACTTGAAAACATCATTACAACACCAGCAAAAAATACTGTCACAGCCATGACACTAGCTGCAATGCCTGTTTCTGTTTGTTTAACTTGTGGCGCAGATAAAAAGCTTTTTCCCTCGTTTGCAAGCAATAAAATAGTGGCAGGAATGAGGGGGATTAATATATAAATAATACGATAAATAACCAGTGCAACGGTTAATGATGCAGTACCAATTTCTGAAGATAATGCCGCTAGTATAATGGCTTCAAATACCCCCACACCGCCAGGTACATGGCTTAATACGCCCGCAACTAATGCGAGGATATAAATCATAATAAAAGTGAAAAAATTGGGTTGCACTGGCAATAAAAAATAAAGGATAGCACCGGCGAAAATGGCATCAAATAGCGTGATAACAAGCTGACAGCTTGCTAAGCGTATGTTAGGTAAACGGATTGTCCAACGATATAATTTAAATAATTGGGTGTCTTTATTTGGTTTTTCTGGCAATCGATGACAATATAAAAAAACGAGTAATAAGGCATAGATGCTAAATACGGTGCCGGCTGTTAACCATATGCTATTTTTGGTCATATGGAGAGCTAACATGGTTTGATGAGTGTGAATAAGAGCGGCGATTGCTGCAAATAATGGTAATGAAAATCCTAATGATAATGTCACAAAAAATGACATCCTAGCCACATCAATGGTAGTTAAACCTTGTTTAAAATAAAGCCTGCACCGCACTGCACCGCCAGATAATGCTGATAGTCCGATTGCATTACCAATGGCCGAAGCACAAATTCCACCACTAATAATCGTTGTGGGTTTTAATTTAACACCTGCATAACGAGCTGCAGACCATTCGTAACAGATTAGCATTAAGTAGCTACCTATCGCACATAGGCTTGAAAATACAATTGCATGTGCTGGTAGGTGATTTATAGCATGTTTTAACTCGTTAAGATTGATTTCTTTAAGTAAGTGCCAACATACAATAAGTGCAATAAAAAAGATTGATAGGCCAAATAGTAGAGCTAAAAATTGGCGGTAGCGGGTGAAGTATTCTATAAACTGCCAAGGCAAAACTTTACGCGCTGATATTTTCACTTAATCAACTCCAATATTTGCTTTGATAATATTTTTATTTGCGCATTCTACCTGTCCAATCTCGTTAAAACAATCATGGAAGTATAAAAAATATTCTCATTAATTTTTTTTTGATTTATGTTTTCAGGTTTTTGACATTTTTAGTATTAATAGTTAGTGGTCTATTTATTTATATAATAGAAATATCATCCTAAAAGTACACAAAAAGAGACAGCCAATAAATGCTATTAAAATAATAAAATTCCTATCACAATGATATGCAAATGACTAAGATTAGTTATTCATCACAAATGGGTATTGAGTTACTATGTTCAGTAAAGTATTTATTAACTATTTTTTGAGTAAAAACAGAATGAATAAATTACCAAATACACAATTAACACAGCAGCAGCAAAAAATTGTGTTGAATATTCAATCTTTTGTTAAGCAAAAACTTGCCAATGACTTTACAGGCCATGATATAGCTCATATTGAGCGAGTAGTAAGATTGGCTGAGCAGATTTTACAGCATGAACCTAAAGCTAACCACTTTATTGTGATTGTGAGTGCTTATTTACACGATGTTATTGACGATAAAGTGGTTGACGATGTTAACCAAGCTATTACAGAACTACGTCAATATCTAATATCGTTGGCTTTGACTGATAACGAAATTGAGCTAGTTTTTGCTATTATCGAAAATATGTCATATCGAAAAAATCTTTCAAATAAAAAAACGTTATCGCTTGAAGGGCAAATTGTACAGGATGCTGATCGTTTAGATGCCTTAGGGGCAATTGGTATTGGGCGAACTTTCTATTATGGTGGAAATAAACACAATATGATGCACGATCCTTCAATTCCACCAAGAACATCAATGAATGAACAGAGCTATAAGCAACCTAATACTGTTATTAATCACTTTTACGAAAAACTTTTTTTGCTTAAAGATATAATGAATACACAAACTGCTAAAAAAATGGCTGAACAGCGACATCACTTTTTAGTTCAATTTGTCGCCCAGTTTGAAAAAGAGTGGGTGGGTGAAAGTTGATTATTAATTTAATTTTTTGATACTTATATTAAGTAAGTAGGCATTGACTAACTTAGAAACCAACTTTAATCGGTCTTAAGATAGTTATACCTTTTCACGGTTAAAAAGGTACTGGTGCACCAACAAGCCACAACACAATGGGTAATGTAATTAAGCTTAATAGCGTACTAAAAAAGGTAGCACTTGATACCAGTTCGGGTTTTGTATCAAACTGTACTGACATTAGTGTCGTATTGGCTGCACTTGGCATAGCAGCTAACACAATCAGTACTTGTTTATAAACAGGCGCTATTGGCATAAAATAGACCATACAAAGCGCCACAATAGGTGAAATCGCCATACGATTTATTAAGGCAAACGAAAGTTTAGGATAATCGAGTTGTTTGATTTTTATTTTGGCCAGTTGCATACCTAAAATAATCATGATCACCACAATCGAAGCATCCCCAACCATTCCAATTGAAGTCATAATCGATTTAGATAAAGGAATATGACATAGCTGAAATATAATTCCTAATAAAGCCCCATAAGCAACGGGCATACGTATCACTTTATTGATGACATCTTTTTGACTACTGATATCTTCACGAGCACTTCCTTTTGCTGCGTAGTAAATACCAACAGTGCTCATAACAAACTGCTGCAATACCATCATAATGACACCTAAATCAAACCCGACGGCACCAAAAAAGACTAAAAGTACTGGTGTGCCATAATTTCCATTATTCATAAAACACGAGCTTAAAATCATGGCACATCGCTCTTTATCAGAATATTTCATTATCAGCGACCAAATTGAAACGATCATAACTAATGAAAAGCACAAACCAAAGATATAAGCAATATAAAATAGATAATCGGTGGTTAAGGTGTGGGTATAAAATATTTTAAATGCTAAAAAAGGTGACAGGACATAAAGTGACATTGTTGATAAGTTAGCAACATCAAGCTTTAAGGCCTTTTGAGCAATAAATCCTACAATAAAAATACAAAAAATTGGAAATAAAATAATAAAAAATTGCATAAGTTATATCTTTTGGTTAATTTTATTAATTCATTGAATCAAGAGCAATAATGATTGATTCACGAAGTTTTTGACAAGTATTATCATCAAGTGCTTGGTTGTGTTTGTTGGTTAAAATAAACAGATCTTCAATATGTTCGCCAATAGTCGCAATTTTTGCACTGCGTAATGATAAGTCTAAGTTAGCGAATATTTCGCCCACACAAGCAAGCAATCCCGGTCTATCAAGTGCAATAAGTTCCATATAAGTTTGGCTGTCATTGAAAGCAGACAGAAAGTTAACTTGAGTTGGTACTAAAAACGATCGCAGCCGTTGTTTAGGTGGTTTAATAGTTACAGCTTTATAAACAGGTTGTTGTAATGCTTTATTAAGTGCACTTATTAGACCTTGATTTCGATCTTCTTGCAGTGTTTGTCCGTTAGGATCTAATACAATAAAAGTATCAAGCGCAAACCCTTTTTTATTTGTAATGATAAGTGCATCGTGAATCGTTAAATTATGCATACTTAATATATTACAGACAGTTGCAAATAAGTAAGGTCTATCTGGAGAATAAATAAAAATCTCACTACCACCATGATACGGGTTTGGGTTTATCGCAACCTGTGTTTTAGTTAAATCATGTTGTAATAAAAGTTGTGCATGCCATACAATTTGTTCTTTTGTATAACGAAGAAAATAATCAACACGATAGCTTTGCCAAAAAGCTTTAATCGTTTGTTCATCATAATTTTGCTTAACTAAAATTGCTAATGCTTCTTGTTTATTTTGTCGTGCGATGCTTCGCTGTTCAGGAATTTGGCGAATACCTGAATCAAAAGAGTTTTTAGCACTAAAATAGAGTTCGCGCATTAAACTTTGTTTCCAACTATTCCAAAGCGTTTCGTTTGTTGCACAGACATCGGCGACGGTTAGACAAAGCAAATACTGCAAACGGCGTTTGCTTTTGACAATTTGAATAAACTCATTGATAACCGCAGGATCTTGTAAATCGCGGCTTTGTGCCGTTACCGACATTAATAGATGATAACGCACTAACCAAATAATTAAGTCGGTATCTTTGGTTTCTAGTTCATGTAATTGACAAAATTCTTCAACTAGATGCGCGCCAATTTCGGAATGATCACCATGCCTACCTTTACCAATATCATGAAATAACCCAGTAATGACTAATAATTCAGGTTTAGACAATTTAGCAAAGACATTTGCGCTATTGGGGTGTTTTTGTTTGCCGTTTTCGGTTTTTAAACTATCGAGTTCAAGTAGTAAACGGATGGTATGTTCATCAACAGTATATGCATGAAATAGGTCAAATTGCATCATACCAGATATCTGTTTCCAACCCGGAATATAAACCGAAAGTATGCCATATTTATGCATTGGTAAAATGGCTTTTTCAATTGCATCAGGGTGTTTGATGATCAACATAAACAGCGATCTTGCTTTGGCATTTTCACAAAGTAAATTAGTGAGTAAACGTCTTGCTGAACGCAATTGCCTAATGGTATTTGAATAAAGACCGATAACTTGAGGATTAAGCAACATTGTATAAAAAAGCTGCATAATCATAACAGGATCTTTTTTAAAGATCTCATCATCTTTTACATCAATGAGCTTGTCGCGAATTTGAAAATGCTCATCAATATCATAAGGTTTATTTTTCGAATTATGCTCAAGAATAGATTCATAAAACAGCTGTAATAGCATTTGATTTAGTTCGGTAATATTGTGTGCAACGCGATAATAATCGTGCATCATCTTTTCAACAGGCGCATTCCCTTCGCCTTTATAGCCTAACATTTTGGCAATGCTTAACTGACGATCAAATAGTAGACGATTATCATAACGTGTTATCACACAATGAAGCGCAAAACGTATGCGCCATAAAAATTTACGACACGTTTTAAAGTCCTCAATATCTTCAGGCGTTAAATAGTTGAAGTCTGCTATTTTTTGCAAAAACTCACCGCCAAAATGGCGGATCGCTATCCACTGAATGATTTGCATATCTCGCAAACCACCAGGGCTATTTTTCAAATCGGGTTCTAAATTATAAGAGGTGCTATGATATTGTTTGTGACGATCTTGTTGTTCTTGTACTTTGGCTTTATAAAATTCTCGAGATGGCCAGATTTTATCGCTAAAAATCTGTTTGTGTAACTCATCTAGTAGTAATTGATTGCCAGAAATAAGCCTTGACTCAATCAAATTGGTCATAATTGATATATCGTTTTTTGCTTCTTGTAGGCAGATCCTTAATGTTCTAACACTATGCCCTATATCTAAATGTAGGTCCCATAATAAACGGACTAAATCACCAATCTGTTTTTCAATTTCCTTGGTTAAAGGGTAATCGCTGAGAATCAAAATATCAATATCTGATAATGGATGCAATTCAGCCCGACCATAACCGCCAACCGCTACCAACGCAATACGATTACGTTTAAAAAAAGAGGAAACATGTTTAGGAATTTGGTAAAAGCCCCATAAACGTTCAAGCAAATGATCAATAAATTCACTACGTAAATGCACGAGTGTATCAATATCAACCTGTTGCTCAAATTGCACCATAGACCATTGTTGGAATGCTTCAAGCTGCTGTTTTAGATAAGGAATATTTATTTGTTCATCACTAAAATGAAGCGGTGATACAGGGTAACATAAATGCGTTCTTGTCATGGACATATTATCAAATTAAGACAATTCAATAGCCATATCGTTACCCGATTTTCAATGAGTGTCAAGTTAGCGTTAGAATAAGATGATGATTTGTTACTGAACATTAACATAAAAAAGGAACAGTTGATCTGTTCCTTAGGTAAATAGGTTTAAGGTAATGATTAGGATTTAGTATAAATCTTATAAGGTAAAATCGCTTAAATCATCCTCATTCATTTCAGCATCAATTTGCCCAACTAAGTAAGAGCTCATTTCGGCTTCTTGTGGCGCAACTTGTACGTTGTCAGATACCAGCCAATTGTTGATCCATGGAATTGGATTAGATTTTGCTTCAAATGGTAATTTTAGCCCAACTGCTTGCATGCGGATATTGGTAATGTATTCGACATATTGGCATAAAATATCTTTATTTAAACCAATCATTGAACCACCTTCAAACAGGTATTCTGCCCACTCTTTTTCTTGATTTGCTGCTTGCAAAAAGAGGTCATAACACTCTTGTTCACACTCTTTGGCGATAGCAGCCATTTCGGGATCGTCCTCACCACTGCGTAGCGTGTTAATCATAAATTGTGTGCCAGTTAAATGGAGGGCTTCGTCGCGGGCAATAAGCTTGATAATTTTTGCGTTACCTTCCATAAGTTCACGTTCGGCAAATGCAAATGAGCAAGCAAAACTGACATAAAAACGAATTGCTTCAAGTGCATTAACACTCATTAAGCAAAGGTAAAGTTTCTTTTTAAGTTCACGTAAATTAATCGAAACAGTGCGATTATTAATGTTATGTTTGCCCTCGCCAAATAAATTATAATAGCTTGCGTAGCTAATTAAATCATCATAATAACCTGCAATATCACCAGCTCTTTTTTGGATCTCTTTATTGGTGACGATATCATCGAAAACCACAGAAGGATCGTTAACAATATTACGAATAATATGTGTATAAGAGCGAGAATGAATCGTTTCTGAAAATGACCACGTTTCTACCCATGTTTCAAGTTCAGGAATTGAAATAAGTGGAAGTAGTGCCACATTAGGGCTACGGCCTTGGATTGAATCGAGTAACGTTTGATATTTTAAATTACTGATAAAAATATGTTTTTCATGTTCTGGTAAAGCGGCATAATCGATGCGATCTTGTGATATATCTACTTCTTCAGGGCGCCAAAAAAAGGACAGTTGTTTTTCAATTAATTTTTCAAACATTTCGTATTTTTGTTGATCATAACGCGCAACATTGACCGATTGACCAAGGAACATCGGTTCTTTTAATTGGTCATTATGGACTTGCGAAAAAGTGCTATAATTCATACTCATAAAAACTCCTAACAGATTTGTTTGCTTTTCGTTACCCTAAAGTAGTAAAAAGAAAGGATCTGAGAGGGAGCCATTCACTCCCTCATTATGTTATTGTAAAATTAGCGTGTTATCTAAAATTGCTATTAGATTTTACACGCTCCACCTTCACAGCCACCCTCACTATCAGCAAGTGCAATATCACCTTGAAGATCTTCGGCACCATCACGGGTATTATGATAATAGAGTGTTTTTACCCCAAATTTATAAGCTGTTAGTAAATCAGCTAATAGTTGTTTCATTGGCACTTTATCATTCGGAAATTTGGTTGGATCATAATTGGTATTGGCCGAAATAGATTGGTCAATAAACTTTTGCATTATGCCAACTAAGTGTAAATAACCTGTGTTATTTGGAATTTGCCAAAGCAATTCATAAAAGTTTTTAAGATGATTATAATCAGGAACGACTTGTCTTAAAATGCCGTCTTTAGATGCCTTGACACTCACAAAACCTCGTGGTGGTTCAATGCCATTAGTTGCATTTGAAATTTGTGATGATGTTTCTGATGGCATTAAAGCTGATAGTGTTGAATTGCGTAAACCATGAGTTTTAATGGATTCACGGAGTGACTCCCAGTCATAATGCAATGGCTCTTTAGTAATGGTATCTAAATCTTTTTTATATGTATCAATTGGTAAAATGCCTTGCGAATACGTTGTCTCATTAAATAATGGACAAGCGCCTTTTTCTTTGGCTAAGTTATTTGATGCTTTTAGTAAATAATATTGCATTGCTTCAAAGGTGCGGTGTGTTAGATTATTGGCACTACCGTCGGAATATTTCACACCATGTTTAGCTAAATAATAGGCATAATTGATAACACCAACCCCCAAAGTACGACGATTAATTGATGAATTTTTAGCTGCAGGTACAGGGTAGTCTTGATAATCAAGTAAGGAATCAAGGGCGCGAACCGTTAAGTCAGCCAATTCCTCAAAATCGTCTAGTGATTCAATTTCACCTAAATTAAAGGCTGATAATGTACATAGCGCAATTTCACCATTTTCATCATTAATATTATAAAGTGGCTTAGTAGGCAATGCGATTTCCATGCATAAATTAGATTGGTGCACTGGCGCAAGTTCAGCATTGAATGGGCTATGTGTATTACAGTGATCAACATTTTGGATATAAATACGTCCTGTTGAAGCACGCTCTTGCATTAATAAGGCAAATAATTCAACCGCTTTAACTTCACGTTTACGAATATTGGCATCTTGCTCATATTGACGATAAAGCGCTTCAAATTTATCTTGATCGGCAAAAAACGCATCATAAAGCCCAGGTACATCAGATGGACTAAATAGAGTAATATTTTCGTTTTTGATTAAACGTTGATACATCAGTTTATTGATTTGTACGCCGTAGTCTAAATGACGAACTCGGTTTTCTTCTACACCGCGGTTATTGCGTAATACGAGCAGGCTTTCCACTTCTAAATGCCAAAGTGGATAAAATACCGTGGCCGCACCGCCTCGAACGCCACCTTGAGAACAAGATTTTACAGCAGTTTGGAAATATTTATAAAATGGAATACAGCCAGTATGGAATGCTTCGCCACCACGAATTGAACTTCCTAACGCTCGAATGCGCCCTGCATTGACCCCAATTCCTGCACGCTGTGATACGTATTTAACAATGGCACTTGCCGTTGCATTAATTGAATCTAAGCTATCATCACACTCAATTAACACGCAAGAACTAAATTGACGGGTAGGGGTACGAACTCCTGCCATAATGGGTGTCGGCAGCGAAATTTTGAAGGTAGAAACCGCATCATAAAAACGTTTGATATAGCTCAATCGAGTCTCTTTCGGGTAATTGGCAAAAAGACAAGCGGCAACTAAAATATATAAAAACTGTGCGCTTTCGTATATCTCACCTGTAACACGATTTTGTACTAAATATTTACCTTCAAGCTGTTTAACAGCAGCGTACGAAAAAGACATATCTCGCCAATGATCAATAATCTTATCCATTTGTTCAAAATCTTCTTGAGTATAATCTTCAAGCAGATGTTTATCGTATCGTTTGCTTGCTACTAATTTCTTAACATGTTCATAAAGTGGCGGTGGTGTAAACTGGTTATAGGCTTTTTTGCGCAAATGGAAAATAGCTAAACGTGCGGCTAAATATTGGTAATCGGGTGTTTCTTGCGAAATAAGATCTGCGGCTGCACGAATAATCGTTTCATGAATATCGGAAGTACGAATACCATCATAAAATTGAATATGAGAACGTAATTCAACTTGTGACACCGAGACATTGTCTAGTCCTTCAGCCGCCCAAGTAATAACTTTGTGGATTTTATCAAGATTGATGGGTTCCTTTTTGCCATCTCGTTTGGTTACTAGTATTGATTTATTCATTCTTTCTATCCAATTGTTTAAATACGTTGGGGAGTATGATAATTGATATTTATCAAAATATACAATATGTAGTACCTATCAATCAAATACGTCACTATATATGGTGTTTTTATTAATCAATAATTGAAATTTATTAATTAAAATCAAGCATTATTGGTTTTAATCACTAACGATATTCTTGCGCAAAAGGGAGGTTGTCTTTGTTGTAAGGGATTTGATAATAATTTAGCGGTTAAGTTTTTTGATAAATAAAGTGTTGATTAAAAGAAAATAAAAACTTCAATAAAATCAATACCTTTCCTGACGGTTTTTTATAATCAATAATAAAACCGATTTCTTATTGTGATTATTTTTTATCCTTATAACGTTGAATAGAACTTGCTTGGTTTTGAGCCTCTAGCCATGCTAATTTATCGGTGTAATTCTTCTCTGCACCACGAGGTGTTGGATGGTAGTATTTTGTGTCGGCCATTTCTTTCGGGAAGTAGTTTTCACCTGCGGCAAACGCGTTGGGTTCGTCGTGGGCGTAGCGATATTCAGCGCCGTAGCCGAGTTTTTGCATTAAGTTAGTTGGTGCGTTACGCAGATGCTCAGGGACATCGTAATCGGGTTTGGATTGAGCGTCACTCATTGCTTGTTTAAAAGCAAGGTAAACGGCATTACTTTTTGGTGCGCAAGCAAGGTAGATAATCGCTTGTGCAATTGCGCGTTCACCTTCGGCAGGACCTACGCGGGTAAAGCAGTCCCACGCAGATAGCGCCACTTGCATGGCTCTGGGATCGGCATTACCGACATCTTCTGAGGCAATGGCTAATAACCGACGAGCAACATAAAGCGGATCACCACCAGCCGAGATTATCCTTGCATACCAATAAAGTGCAGCATCGGGAGCGGATCCTCGAATCGATTTATGGACGGCTGAAATTAAATCGTAAAAACGGTCTCCTTGGTTATCAAACCTAGCACTTCGTTCACCCATGACTTCTTTTAGTAGTTCGGGTGTTAATGCCTGACCATCAGACATATCGACCAATAGTTCAAGTGTATTAAGCGCACGCCTTGCATCGCCACCGACAAATTCGGCAATCTGTTTTTTGGTTTCTTCAGGAAGTTGGATATTTTGATTACCGTAACCACGGTTTGGCTCGTCCATTGCTTGCTGTAAAATTTGCTCAATATCGTGTTGAGTTAATGACTTAAGCAGATACACTCGTGCGCGCGATAGTAAGGCTGAATTGAGTTCAAATGATGGGTTTTCAGTCGTAGCGCCAATAAACGTTACCGTACCGTTTTCAACATACGGTAAAAAGGCATCTTGTTGACTTTTATTAAAGCGGTGAACTTCGTCGACAAACAAAATAGTACGAACACCAGCTTGTTGGTTGATTTTTGCCCTTTCAATCGCTTCGCGAATGTCTTTAATGCCTGATGTCACGGCAGATACTCGCTCAACTTTTGCATTTGCATGGTGAGCAATAATTTCGGCCAATGTTGTTTTGCCTGTACCTGGTGGTCCCCAAAGAATCATTGAGTGTAAATTACCTGCTTCAATGGCTTTTGGGAGTGGTTTGTTTTCACCTAACAAATGAGTTTGCCCTATGTATTCTGATAAGGTTCTAGGGCGCATTCTGGCCGCTAATGGTTTAAATTCATCGGTAGTAAATTCAAAAGACATACTTGGCATGGCAGGTCATTATCCAAATTGGCAAATTGAATCTATTATATACTCGTTATTTAATAAGTGAAAAAAGAAAAGAAAATATCTTTTACCATTAGAATAAAAACGGTAATATTTTAAACTAATTTAGTTATTGGACTTTATTTAAGTTGTTAGATGAAACGTAAGGATTGGGCATGAAGAAGTGTTTATTGTTAATTGGATTGTTGGCAAGTTTATCAGTATGGGCTGGTGATAAAGAAGTATTGCAACAACGTTTAGATAAAATTGAAGGGTTTTATGCTAGTTTTTCTCAAAATGTAAAAACGGCAGACAATCAACCCGTGCAGGAAGGTAAGGGGGATTTGTGGGTTAATCGACCTTATTATTTTAATTGGACAATGAATGAACCAGACCAAACCTCAATCATTTCTGATGGCAAAAATATGTGGGTATATACCCCTGCAGTTGAGCAAGTGAGCGTGATGGACTTAAAAAAAGCGGTAGATAATCGCTTAATGTTACTTATTACAGATAGTCATAACCCAATTTGGAATGTTTATCAAGTAACGCGTAAACAAGATTCCTTTACACTCAAACCAACGGATGGATCTAATCAAGATTTTATTATTTCGGTATTACCTACGGGGATGATTTCTAACTTTACGATTATTGAAGAAGATGGCCAACGCAGTTTTTATGACTTGTCTCGACAAAAATTAGGTAAAGTATCACTAGATAAGTTCCAATTTACGCCGCCATCAGGTGTGATGATTGATGATCAGCGTTAGTATGCTGTTTAATTGTTAACTTACTTCAAGCTCAACGGGTGTTAAGTTGCATGTCAATAACACCAATTGAGCAAGAAAGGTCTATTTGAAAAATTTATTTATCTTAGTGATTTTATGATCGATTAGGAAGATATTTACTCATAGTTATCTTTATTGATACTGATGACTGGATTATCCGAAAATAGATAGTGATCGAGTTTGGTCTCAAAATCTTTACTTGCGGCATCAAATAGCATTTTTTTTGTATTTTCTAAATGTTGCCACATTGCCAATTTGGCGGCCTTAGGGTCACGATTAATTAATGCTTCTAGTATTTTGTCATGTTCATCCCACCAACTATCAATATCTTGCTCAGGAACATGCTCATGTAATTTTTTCCACAAAGGATTTAGGGTTCGTTGTTGCCATGCTTCTTGAACAATAGTTGTAAGAGCTGTATTTCGAGTTATCATCGCAATTTGCGTATGGAATTTTAAATCCCAATCAGAGTCTCTATAATGGTCTTCTTTATGTGCATTATGTTGAATTTCAAGAAGTTTTGCTATATCATCTTTGGTAATTTGTGTTGCAGCAAATTCTGCTATATTACTTTCAATAAGTTGACGGGCTTGTAATAGTTCAAATGGTCCTGTTGTCGAAAAATTTAAACCTTGTGACGTTGTTAAAATATTGGTTTGTATACTATTTGAGATAACATGAATACCTGATCCTTTTCTAGCATCAACAAAACCTTCAACTTCAAGCATTATAATTGCTTCTCTGACAACAGAACGACTGACTTTAAGTTCTTCACAAATTAACCTTTCTGATGGTAATTTACAACCGACTGGATAAGTACCATCAATAATTCGTTTTTTTAATTCTGTTGCAATAACTTGGTAAAGTCGTTGATATTCATTTTGTTCTTGAACCATGGTGATTTTTATCTAACTCCTGAACTTATCATTATTTTAAAATAACATCTAATCGAATAGAGTTAAATAATATTGTTCTATTTTTTTCGATTCAAGATGCTCTCCTCACAAAGATAGCCTACAAGTAGTAATTTTATCACATGATTTGTGAATGTTAATTCTGTGATGTATGTCAACTTTTTTAGTTATCATACATGTTAATATAATTCCAGAATTACCATATTAGGAGTATTAATATGTACAAAAAAATTAAAAATTTACGATGGTATATGATAGCTTTAGTAACGGTAGGAACAATCTTAGGTTATCTTACACGAAATTCGATAGCAGTGGCGGCTCCAGTCTTGAATGAAGTAATGGGTCTGACAACTAAACAATATTCATATGTCGTTGCAGCATATTCAGCATGTTATACTATTATGCAACCAGTGGCAGGATATATTTTGGATCTATTAGGTACACGGATTGGATATGCTGTTTTTGCCTTATTATGGTCTGTATTTTGTATCAGTACTGCATTTTCAGGTAGTTGGATTGGGCTTGCATTTGCTCGTGGTGCTGTAGGCGCAACTGAAGCTGCTATGATTCCTGCTGGTTTAAAAGCAACTAGTGAATGGTTTCCTGCAAAAGAAAGATCAATTGCGGTTGGTTGGTTTAATTTGGGGTCATCATTTGGTGCTATGATTGCTCCCCCATTAGTTGCATGGGCTATTTGGTTCCATAGTTGGCAATGGGCATTTGTATTATGTGGTTTATTAAGTTTTATTTGGGGTATTTTCTGGTTCATACTTTATCGTCACCCAACTAAACAAAAATATTTAACTGAAGAAGAAAAAAAATATATTTTATCTGGCCAAGAGATAAGCCATCAAACTTCTAATGTTGAAAAACTACCAGCGCGTAAAATTCTTACTAGTCGACGTTTTTGGGGGATAGCATTGCCAAGATTTTTAGCTGAACCAGCTTGGGGAACGTTTAATGCTTGGATTCCTTTATTTATGTTTACTGCCTATGATTTTGATTTAAAACATATAGCAATATTTGCATGGATGCCAATGCTATTTGCTGATATTGGGTGTGTACTTGGTGGGTATATGTCTCCATTCTTTCAAAAACGTTTTAATGTTAGTTTGATTAATTCTCGTAAATTAGTGGTCACTGTTGGTTCAGTATTGATGATCGCTCCTGGTTTAATTGGTTTATTCTCAAGCCCTTATGTTGCTATCTTCTTATTTTGTATAGGAGGGTTTGCCCATCAAACATTATCTGGTGCTTTAATTACCTTATCATCTGATGTTTTTGGTCGAAATGAAGTAGCGACAGCAAATGGTTTTACAGGTATGGCTGCATGGTTAGCAAGTACAATTTTTGCGTTAATAGTTGGTGCCTTAGCTGATACCGTTGGTTTTAGTCCGCTATTTATCATTTTAACGTGTCTTGATCTTTTAGCTGCTGTTGCAGTATGGACAATTTTAAAAACACCGACAACTAACGAACAATAATTAATTTGATTAAATATGATATTAACTTGTGTAATTAAATAGTTAATATTACAAAATTGTGGAGAAACAAATGCATTTTTTAACTGAAGATTTTTTATTAGATACTGAATTTTCTCGTCAACTTTATCATAACTATGCTGCTGAGCAGCCGATTTTTGACTATCACTGTCATTTACCTCCTGAGCAAATTGCTCAAGATTATCAATTTAAAAACTTGTATGACATCTGGTTGAAAGGTGATCATTATAAGTGGCGAGCAATGCGGACTAATGGTGTTGCTGAAAAGTTTTGTACAGGTACAGACGTAGATGATTTTGAAAAATTTAAGGCTTGGGCTGAAACTGTACCACACACAATTGGTAATCCTTTATATCATTGGACTCACTTAGAGCTTCGCCGACCATTTGGTATTGATAATATTTTATTATCTCCATCAACTGCCGAAACGATTTGGAATAAATGTAATGCAATGCTAGAAACCAAAGCGTTTTCTGCTCGTAGCATTATGAAAAAAATGAATGTCAAAATGGTTGGCACTACTGACGATCCTATTGATGATTTAGTTCATCATAAAACAATTGCACAAGATAGCTCATTTGATATCAAAGTATTACCAAGTTGGCGCCCAGATAAAGCATTTAATATTGATTCCGAATTTTTTGTTACTTACTTAGACAAACTATCTGCGGCTGCCGATATGGCGATTTCGAGTTTTCATGTACTTTGTCAAGCGTTATCAAAACGAATGGATCATTTTGAACAACATGGTTGTAAAGTATCTGACCACGCTTTAGATACAGTTGTGTATGAAGAGGCTTCAGAAAAAGAATTGGATGCTATCTTAACTAAGCGATTATCTGGCGCTGTATTAAGTGCTAAAGAAACAGCGCAATTCAAAACAGCCGTACTTATCTTTTTAGGTAGCGAATATAACAAACGCGGTTGGGTACAACAATATCATATTGGTGCACTACGTAATAATAATTCAAGAATGTTCAACCTGATGGGCGCTGATGTAGGCTTTGATTCAATTAACGATTCACCAATTGCCCAACCGCTATCACGACTACTAGATGCACAAGCAAAACAAAATGCATTACCTAAAACAATACTCTATTGTTTAAATCCTTCTGATAATGAAATTCTAGGTACGATGATAGGTAATTTTCAAGGAGAAGGTATTCGTGGAAAAATGCAATTTGGTTCAGGATGGTGGTTTAACGATCAGAAAGACGGCATGATTCGTCAAATGACCCAACTAGCTCAACTTGGCTTATTAAGTCGTTTCGTTGGTATGTTGACTGATAGCCGTAGTTTTCTTTCTTATACTCGACATGAATATTTTAGACGCATTTTATGCCGCATGATCGGACGTTGGGTTGAAGATGGAGAAGCGCCTCGTGATATTGAGTTATTAGGTCAAATGGTTAAAAACATTAGTTTTGATAATGCTAAAAACTATTTTGGTATTGAACTAAGTTAAAAATTAACTAGTTAAAAGATTAATAAAAAAGAGTTATGTTCATGAAAACATTAAATAGAGAAAATTTTCCTGGTGCAAAATATACCACACGAGTTGTTCAGTTTGGTGAAGGTAATTTTTTACGTGCATTCTTAGATTGGCAATTAGATATCCTTAATGAAAAAACAGATCTTGATGCCGGCGTTGTCATTGTTCGCCCATTAAATACAGATTTTCCACCACCGTTAAATATCCAAGATGGGTTATATACTACCCTGATTCGTGGTTTAAATGAAAAAAACGAAGCAGTAAAAGAATTTAGGTTAATTCGATCAGTCAATAACGAGATAAATGTTTATACTCAGTATGATCAATATCTTGAATTGGCGAAAGATCCTAATATTCAATTTGTTTTTTCTAACACTACTGAAGCCGGTATCAGTTATGTAGAAAGTGATAAACTTACTGACAAACCTGCTACAAGCTACCCAGCAAAATTAACGGCTTTCTTATATGAAAGATTCGTCTATTTTTCTGGTAGTAAAGAAAGTGGACTAATCATTATTCCTTGTGAATTAATTGATTATAATGGTGATGCCCTTAAAAAATTGGTACTTAATTATGCTAAACAATGGCAGTTATCAGATAAATTTATTTCATGGATCGAAAATGATAACTTATTTTGTTCAACATTAGTCGATAGAATTGTACCGGGTTATCCAAAAACGCAAATTGCGGAACTTGAATCAGAATTAGGATATAAAGATAATTTCATTGATTCAGCCGAGTACTTCTATTTATTTGTTATTCAAGGACCACAATGGTTAGCTGAAAAACTTTGTTTAGATAAGTGCGATATTAATATCAAAATTGTTGATGATATCAAACCATATAAAGAGCGAAAAGTAGCTATTTTAAACGGTGCACATACAGCATTAGTGCCTGTTGCTTACCTTGCAGGGATTGACACAGTGGGTGAATCAATGAATGATCCCCAAATCTTATCTTACCTTAAAGATACGATTTTTGATGAAATAATTCCTGTTTTAAATTTACCTCATCAAGAATTGGTTGATTTTGCTCAATCAGTCATTAACCGTTTTAAAAATCCATTTATTGAACACCAATTAATGTCAATAGCTTTAAATAGCATGACAAAATTCAAAACTCGCATCTTGCCTCAATTAATCGCATATCAAAAAGAGAAAGGCATGTTACCTAAACATTTAGTGTTCTCTTTTGCTGCTTTAATTGCCTTTTATCGAGGTATACGTAACAACCAAAGTTATCCGTTACAAGATGATGCCATTTGGTTAGAGCGTTTTGATTTAGGTTGGAAAAATATAGCTGAAGGTAAATGGACATTAGCACAATTGGTTGACGTTGTATTAAGTGATAATTCACATTGGGAATGTGATTTATTAACTATTCCTCAATTATCCCAAACAATAACACAATATTTAACGGTTATTACTCAAGAGGGTATGCGTCAGGCAATTGAAAAATGTGTTATGTGTAGCAAATAAAATGAGCAATGTAATGATTAAATTTATAAAAATAAACAATAAAGATAATGTTGGTGTCGCATTATCAGATTTAGAAGCGCATGAAGCCAATATTGTGGTTGATGGCCATAATATTGATTTACAACAACCAATCAAACAAGGGCATAAATTTGCTCTTAAAGACTTTGAGCAAGGCGAAAACGTTATTAAATATGGACTACCAATAGGGCATGCAACTTGCCCTATTAAAGTTGGCGAACACATTCATTCACAAAATTTAAAAACTAATTTAAGTGATATTAATGATTACCAATATCAACCTAATTTGTCAAAAAATGAGTCATTACACGAAATTCCAGACAAAGAAGTTCAAATTTACCGTCGTAAAAATGGTGAAGTAGGTATTCGTAATGAGTTATGGATTATACCAACGGTAACTTGTATTAATGGCATTGCACAGCAAATTGTTAAACAGTTTTGTGAAGAGCTTAATAATCAATTAGAAATTGATGGTATCACCGTATTGGAACATCCTTACGGATGCTCTCAATTAGGGCAAGATCACAATAATACCAAAATTATTTTACAAGATTTAGTTAAACACCCTAATGCTGGAGCCGTGTTAGTCATTGGGTTAGGTTGTGAAAATAACCAGATAGCGGAGTTTAAAGCTGATTTGGGAGAATACGATGCGTCTCGAGTCAGATTTCTTGTTGCACAACAAGAAGTAGACGAAGTTGAATCAGCTTTAAATCACCTAAGAGAACTTTACGCCATTATGAAAAATGATAAGCGTGAATTAGGTCATTTAAGTGAATTGAAATTTGGCCTAGAGTGCGGAGGTTCAGATGGCTTTTCTGGTATTACTGCCAACCCAATGCTCGGTTTATTTTCTGATTATATTATTGCACATGGTGGAACAAGTGTACTTACTGAAGTACCAGAAATGTTTGGTGCTGAAAATATTCTAATGTCGCACTGTGTTGATGAGTCTACCTTTGACAAAACAGTGCATATGATTAATGATTTTAAACAATATTTTATTTCAAACAATCAACCTATCTACGAAAACCCTTCTCCAGGTAATAAAGAAGGTGGGATCACCACACTTGAAGAAAAATCACTAGGTTGCACCCAAAAAGCAGGGGGAAGCGAGGTGATTGATGTCCTTAAATATGGACAAATGTTAACAAAACACGGTCTTAATTTACTCAGCGCCCCAGGTAATGATGCGGTTGCGACTGGCGCTTTATCTGCAGCGGGTTGTCATATGGTGTTATTTACAACAGGTAGAGGAACACCTTATGGCGGAGTTGTACCTACTGTCAAAATTGCGACTAACAGTCAATTAGCAGATAAAAAAGTCAATTGGATTGATTTCAATGCTGGAAAACTCATCCAAGGCGTTTCAATGAAATCATTATTAATTGAATTCATTGAACACATCGTTCTTATTGCTAACGGAAAGAAAACATGCAATGAAAAAAATAATTTCAGGAATTTGGCCATTCTAAAAAGTGGCGTAACCCTCTAAAAATAATTATTCATTTAATTGTTAATAATGTCATTAAGTCGTTTCGACTTAATGCAGGGGGACTTTTTTTTTAAAAATAATATAGGAATCATAACATGAATAACAATAAAGATAAAAAAATCACATGGTTAGTAAGATTTTCTTACGGAAGTGGTAATTTAATCGGGAGTGGAGCCCTTGCTATTAGTGGGGCTTGGTTACTCTATTTTTATACTACATTTTGCGGATTAACAGTTGTTCAAGCAGCATTAATTTTCTCAATTGCAACTTATTTAGATGTAATTTTGAACCCATTAATGGGTTTTATTACCGACAATTTTTATCAAACTAAAATAGGTCAACGATTTGGTAGACGTCGATTTTTCATACTAATGGGTATTCCATTAATGACCATTTATCCAATGTTATGGATTAATGGAATGGGCTTTTGGTATTACCTTATTACATATATCTTGTTTGAAATTATTTATACCAGCATTATGATCCCATTTAATACCTTACCTGTTGAAATGACATCTAACTTTTCTCAACGTACTTATTTAACTGGTTCAAAAGCAATGTTTGGTAAAGTAGCTAATTTCTTAGGCGCTGCAATACCGGGAATTTTCTTTTATTTTTATAGTAAAGAGTCAGCAACCCCGTTTTTATTAACGGGTATTACTTATGCGGCGATTATGATGACAGCATTAATCTTGCTCTATTGTAACAGTTGGGAAAAACCAAAAGAAGAAGTTAAAGATGAATATGTACATAGCTTTTTTGAAGCAATCAAAAAACTTTTTATCGATATTTTTTCAACCTTCCGTATAAAAACGTTTAGAACTCATTTAGGAATGTACTTATTTGGTTTTGGTGCTGAATGGTTATTTACTGCTGTATTCACTTATTTCATTGTATTTAGCTTAGGTGAACCGCGATCATTTGTTGCTTCAATGAATTCATTAAGTAGTATTTGCCAGTTACTTTCAACCGCTTTCTTCATGATGTATTGTGCGAAAAAAGGCTTTAAAAAACCGTTTATTATTGCGCTACTGATTGTTGTTTCATCAATGATTGGTTATGTAGGGATCTACTATTTTAATCTTCCTCATGCAACTTGGATTGTTATTGGTATTACTATTTGGTTTGGTTTAGGAACGGGTGGTGTTTATTATATTCCATGGAGTGTTTATGTTTTCCTTGCTGATGTTGACGAAGTAGTAACCAACCGACGTCGTGAAGGTGTTTATGCGGGGGCAATGACAATGGCTGGAAAATTAGTTCGGGCATCTATTGTGTTTATACTTGGTATTGTATTAAGCGCATATGGTTTTGAATCAAAATCACATGTACAGCCACAAAGTGCTATTCATGCTATTAATGGCATTATTATTTATGGTGTTATTGGTATGGCATTGATTGGTTGCTTCTTTGCATGGCGAATGAAGCTAGATCATGCAACTCATTCTGTCATTATTAACGAAGTGGCACGTATTCGAGAAGGTGGAAAAATGGAAGACGTAACCCCTGAAACCAAAAAAGTCGTTGAAGACCTATCAGGTATTGCTTATGAAAAATGCTTTGGCAATAACAATATTGGTTTTAAACAAAAAGCATAACGACAAAATAGAATTTATTAAATAAATTATCAGGATTAATTATTATAAATTCTTTTAGTTATTAGTTGATTAGTGAACGGTAAAGAAAACCATTAAATTACCGTTCATAAAATAAAAAGGAAAAATAATGACAACTGTATCAGTAATAGATTTTGGCGCTATTGGTGATGGGAAATCAATCAATACCATTGCTTTTGAAAAAGCAATACAACACATTAAAAAATCAGGTGGGGGACAACTCATAGTTCCTGCTGGTATTTATTATACAGGAGCAATTCAACTTTGTAGCAATTTAACTTTTGTTATTGAACAAGGTGCAACTTTGCTGTTTTCTGATAATTTCGATGATTATCCAATTGTCAATTCGCGTTGGGAAGGGGTAAAGCAAGACGTATATATGCCTTGTATATATGGAAAAAACATTGAAAATGTAATTATCACAGGTGGTGGTAAAATTGATGGAAATGGTCAAAAATGGTGGCATATTTTTCGTAATGATCGTAGCAACCTCAAATATCCAAGACCTTATTTAATTGGATTTGATTTTTGCGAACGCATAACGATTGAAAAACTGTTTTTAACTCAATCACCAAGCTGGACAGTACATCCAATGGAATCAAATAACGTGGTTGTAGATAATGTATCGATTTTAAATCCAGCGGACTCACCAAATACAGATGGTGTAAACCCTGAATCTTGCCGTAATGTTAGAATATCAAATTGCTATATTGATGTGGGTGATGACTGTATCGCAATTAAAGCAGGCACAGAAGAAACCGCCGAAAAAAGCCCATGTGAAAACATTTTAATTACTAATTGTAATATGATTCATGGTCATGGCGCTGTAGTATTAGGTAGTGAAATGAGTGGTTGTATTCGACATGTAACTATTACGAACTGCGTGTTCCAAAAAACCGATCGAGGTGTAAGATTTAAAACTCGCCGTGGTCGAGGCGGTACAATTTCGGATATCACTTTTAGTAATATTGTTATGGACGAAGTGCTATCAGCATTTGTCATGAACTACTATTATTACTGTGGACCTAAAGGTAATGATCCTATTGTTTGGAATAAAGATGCATTACAAGTTAATGAATCAACACCAGCATGTAACAATATCAGTTTTTCTAATATTATTGCAAAAAATGTCCGAGCTTACGCGGGATTCTTATATGGCATTCCTGAATCACCAATATCTAATATCTCGTTTGATAATATTCGCATATCAATGCAAATTGATGCCCAAGCCGGCGAAGTCGACATGTTCAAAGATGTCAAACCTGAAGCAGGAAAAGGATTTTTTATCGAAAATGCAGATAGTATTTTATTTAATAATGTAATTATTGATAATATTGTCAGTGATCCACTGGATATCAAAAACAGTACTAACGTTTATGTTAATCAATCGTTTGTAAAAAAAGAGGGTAAATTAATAAGTCTTACCGCTTAAAATCATTGCAAAAAAATAACCGCTTTATAGCGGTTATTTTTTTGATAGAATCATTAAATCAATATTGATAAAACCAATATCAAAGTCAAACTACCGATTGGCGTTCTTCATGATACGCGCTTTATCAACTTGCCATTGGCGTTCTTTAATATCGGAACGTTTATCGTACTCTTTTTTACCTTTGGCTACCCCAATTTTCACTTTCGCCCATGCATTCTTCCAATATAAAGAAAGGGCAACAACGGTATAACCTTGGCGATTGATTTGGCCAAATAATGAATTAAGTTCACGCTCATTTAGCAATAACTTACGGTTGCGCATAGGTTCGCAAATAACATGGGTTGAAGCAACATTCAACGGAGTAATGGTCGCCCCAAATAACCATGCTTCGCCATCTTTTAGCAGAACATAGCTATCGCTAATATTGACTTTACCTGCGCGCAGTGATTTGACTTCCCAGCCTTGCAGGGATAATCCCGCCTCGATTTCTTCTTCAATGAAGTACTCATGGCGTGCACGTTTATTTAATGCAATGGTTGCCGAACCTGGCTTATGTGATTTTTTCTTAGTCATAATGTGCGTTATTATAGAGTTACGTGATATTATATGCTACTAATTTTAGCTTTTTATTTTATTACTATGGCACATATTTTTCACGAAGTTATTGAACCTTATACCATTGAGCAAATGTTTGCTTTAGTCAACGATATTGAAAAATATCCAGAATTTATTCCAGATTGTATCGCAACGGGTATTATTAGAAAACAAAATAATACCATTGCCGCATTTATTGAGGTTGAAAAGTTCGGTTTTAAAAAATCGTTCACCACATTAAATCAAATTAACGAACCTAACTCAATTGATATGACGCTATTAGAAGGTCCATTTAAAAAATTATCAGGTCGATGGCAATTTGTTGAAATCGCGCCCCAAAAAAGTAAAATCAGCTTTAATTTAGATTTTGAGTTCAAAAATAAATTATTGGATATGACTTTTACTCCCGTCTTTAAAGAGATCATGAACGGTATGGTTAATGCGTTTTCAAAACGAGCAAGGCAGATTTATTAAAATGATAAATATTCAAGTGGTTTATGCGTTACCGAATAACGCAACAGTCATTGATTGCAATGTCGATGAGCAAACGAATGTCTTGCAAGCAATTACAAAATCCAATATCTTATCATTATGTCAGATTAAATTGGATGAACATCTAATTGGCATTTATGGAAAGCGTTGTGAACCGACTCAACGGGTAAAAGCGGGGGATCGCATTGAAATATATCGGCCATTAATCAACGACCCCAAAGAAATAAGACGAAGAAAAGCGACACAAAAAAATAATCGATAAAGGCAAAGGAAACTAAATGCATAATCTACTAATTGAAAAAATTGAAACTTTATGCAAAAAGCGTGGCATTAAACTGACAACGCAACGCCGAACCGTTTTAGACATTATGTTAACGGCTAATAAAGCGATGAGTGCGTATGATCTTTTAGATCTACTCAAAGCCAGTGAGCCACAAGCCAAACCACCGACAATTTATCGTGCGCTTGAGTTTTTGCTTGAGCAAGGCTTTATCCACAAAGTGGAATCTTCTAATAGCTATATCATCTGTCCACATTTTCAAGATCCTGAACATATTTCCATTTTATTTATTTGTGATAAATGCCAACAAATTATTGAAAAACATTCTGAACAAATCGAAGAACAGCTAAAACAACTCGCACACCACAATCAATACTTAATAAAGCACAGTGTGCTTGAAATACATGGACTTTGTCAGCAGTGTCAACCTTAATTATTGCGCTTTGGCTCATTAACCTTACCTGCGACACGATCGGGCAAATAGCGTTTAAGTATGCGGCGATCACCTCTAAAAACAAACAAGGCTTACATTATTGGCAAAGATTATTTGCCAATATTTGGCTTTGGATTGGTTTTGGCTCTTACTTTCTTGGCTTTATATTTTGGCTAGCATTTTTAAGCGAAGTGTCTTTATCGGCAGGCATCTTATTAGGATCATTTAACATCATTACAGTTATGCTAGCAGGGCGCATCCTATTTAAAGAGCACCTTACCTTATTTCGTATTGTAGGGATACTTTTTATTACAACTGGCGTAGTATTAGTGGGGCTAACTTAATGAAAAAGTTTTACATTATCGGTTTTATCTTACTACTATTTTTTGATACTTTTGGGCAAACTAGCTTTAAATTAACTGCACTATCGGCCCTACCGTTTGAAATCAGTTTTGATTGGCTAGTGCGCATATTTTCTTATGGTTGGGCTTACTTAGTCATGTTGGGCTATACAGGGGCGTTTATCACATGGATGGTATTATTAAAAAAAGCTCCAGTTGGTCCTGCATTTGCGGCATCTCATTTACAGGTAGTTACTGTTATGCTGGTATCGGTAATTGTTTTTGAAGAACAAATCACCATAGCTCGGCTATTAGGGGCATTATGTATTATTATTGGCATTGTCTTTCTTGCTTTGGCTGAACAAAGATTACAGCATAAATCTTAGTTTCTCGCTTTTAACTTTTTGTATTGAAACTTATGTTTAATTGCAAAAAATAAGCAATATTATTTTATGTATAAAAAAGGGAGGAGGAACGTTGAGTTGACTAAGCTAATGACCCTACTTAATAAATCACTATAGCAACTGCCAAATTAACTATCAGACATCCCTTATCTATTTTTGCTTTGTTAGATAAATTAGATACAAAAATAGATAAGCGAATTCAGTTTTATTTAGTTTCGTTCTCGTTCAAGTACCACTAAATAAGCTTCTCTTTTCCAAAATAAAAATAAGCGACGCATATCTTTTTCCATCGTGACAACTCGCCAACCCTGTTCTGCATTCTTATTTAACGCTTCTGTAAATTTAACTTCATTAACATTAGCATTACCCAAAAGCAATGAAGACAAAGCACCTTCTTGAAAAACAATAACCTTATATTCTTTCATAATAATTAGTTCCTTAATTTTTTATTAACATCATTCTCAATGGTAAGCACCATCAAAAATAGGCGGCATTATATACTTTTTAGCCTCTTATTCTCAACTTCTTAATAAATTTTTAAAAAATAGATGTTTTAATCCATTTTTTACGCCGTTTATTGTTAACTAATTTAAAAATAGTTTTTGAGCAATTGACAAAGCACATAGATATTATCATTTAATAACATCACCCCAAAAAAACGGTCAGGAAAGGTATTGATTTTATTGAAGTTTTTTTTGAGGTGTTTTTTACCAAAATCGCGATTAAAAACCGCTACCTAAAACAGCGACTAAAAACGACCGTCCAAAAAACCGTAAAAACCGCCACTCCCCAAAAATCCAAAGCAACGCACTCAACCTTCTAACAAATCTTTACAATAAATTAACAAAAAAAGTGGCAGATTATTCGCCATCAAGCTATAATTTTAAGGCTTATTCAAGCAGGGAATCGCTCAAAAACAAAGCGAACGGATAGAAAAATCGAGAAAAAACAATAAATTACTTGACAGGGAAATAAAAATGCATTACCATGGTTGGCATCTGGCATCTGGCATCTGGCCTGCCAAACCTATGCCCTAAATCTTATTGATTCGCACAGTGGTCAAAATAGAGCGCCACAGTTATTTTCATCACCGAAGTCATTTCGCGTAGCGAAATCGACGCCGTCATCGGCCATATTTTCGGCAAAATTATCGCCGATATCCAAGTGGTTATTAAAACCGCCATTGCTATTCAAACCGTCATTATTGTCTAAATCGGCACTGTTTTTTGCGCCATTGTTGTTATTGTCATATACGCAGGATACAGAGGCGTTAACGGCTTATACATCAAGGGCTATCGAGGGGAGTGCGCCGTATTTAACGTTTGATAATGGGCAGACTAAATTAACGAATACAGACCGTTTATTGTCAATAAAGTTGCAGGATGGAACGGTATACACAAGGTCAACCAATCCATCAACACCAAGCAATCCAATCAGGTTGCCATATGTGGGGAGTAATTTAAGTCATATAGAGACGATAGTACCGCCATCAAGGAGTTCAATCACGATGAATGATTTGGTCAGTCAGGGTTATTGGGGTGATGATGATGGAGACGGACAGGGAGTAGGTGGAGTAACGGCATCGGGGAGTATATCGGTGGCGTTTAGGGATAAAAACGGTACTACGGTTAATCGTACTGATGCATTAAGTCTATGTAGTGCACCTTATAAGGTAACTTTAACAAGTACAGGTGGCACATTAAGCACGCAGTATGGGGTCCCAAGGAGTAGTAGTTTCAGTGGTGCTACGGTGGATTATTATATCAACCCATATGAGTATACTGGTATTTGTTCGGTCAGGCCGAATTTGTACATGGGCGGCACTGGTGTTAATGTTACCTATCCATCGGGCGATTTAGATTTAGACCGCCCCTACTTTGCAGGTCCTGCTAACATATGGTCTCCCGCTAAGGGCTTTCTAACTCAATCAACAAGCCCATCATCTTACGATCGAAACTTCCCAACTACGGGTGGAAATGGTTTGTATTTTGATTTGGATGTAGGGGGGTTAGATGTAGCTCAGTTAACTTGGTCTCCGGTCACTCATGGTGGAATAACGGCTACGGTGACAAATGTTACACCTAATGATAGATGGATTCCTAGTGTTGATAGAGGGAAACGGGTAGCACGGGTAACGTTGCATGGTCCTAGGGCAAGTGGTAGTCAAATAAGCTCAGGTAATCCTAGTCCACTTACACGTCCATCTTTGCCACAGACCTTCGAGTTGGTCGGAAGGGATAGAAGTGGTAATGAGGTTCGTTATGGCTTTGTGTTGAGGCAGTGGTTCGTCAGTCGTGGTTATGAATATAAACCTTATAGAGACCAATTAGCGTGGTGTAATAGTTTGGGTTATCGTATGCCACGGGTAAGGGATTTAACCAATGCGGTTTGTTCTGGGCAGTGGAGTGGAAGTTATTGTCAAGGAGCAGTAGGCGCTACGCCGTCGTCTAGTGATAATGCTTACAAGCGTCACATAGGGGCAGGATTTTTCACGGAGTGGGGCTACATGAGCCACTACGCTGCTGCGGGCTTCGTCAGCCACTACTCCTGGACGAGCGACGCAACGGGTAGCGACCAGTTCACTGTCTCCTCGTACAACGGCAACGTCTACAGCGTCCGAGCCAGCAGCAGCTATTACGCTGTTTGTACCGCACCTTAGCTTTTAGCGTTTAGTTCTTAATCCTTAGGGCGCGGGGGGCGATTATGGTGCCTGAGGGGATAATATAAAAAAGAATCAAGCCCCTGCGTAAGTTGGGGCTTTGAGCAGGCAAAGCCTGCGGACTCAGCGGTTTCATGACAGAAGGTCAAAAAACCGCAGTCCGACCGAAGGCGCCGAAGGCGTGGTTGGCGGCCCTCAGGGGCAATAATTGGAGCAAATAATAAGGTGTCATACAATGAAAATTGAGGAAAAACTGGCATTAAGTGAAACCCCGATTAGTCTTTTGAAGGAAGGTCTTTTTTTAAAGGCCTATAACCAATCATTTTATGTGCTGAATCAGCTATTGGGGTTTAACCTAAAACCGTTAATCGATCACGTAAAAAAGCTCGACCGAGTGATTATACATGGAGGATTTCCAGTAAGTGTCATCAATAAACGGGTTCCTAACGCAGTACTGACTGTTTATGGATATAAGTTACTTGGCGACTACGATTTAAGTGGCTATCAAGCTTGGTATCAACAGCAGTGCCACTTATACCAAAAAAGAAAAGCCCAACAAAACCAACCACAGCAAACCACCACTCATACAAACGAAGTGACTGCACCGCAGTCATCGATTTTCACAGACTCCGAGCCAATAGCCGAAACCGCACTGAGCAACATAAACAAAACATTAACATTACAACATTTGCTGTTTTTATCATCATGGCAACCTAACAAATATCCCCCGATTGTGGATAGTGCATTTATTCAAGAGTTAAAAAACTATTTCAGCCAATAGCAGCGCACACGGTGCCCGATGGGGCTATTGTTTTGGGTGTGTTTTTGCTAAAAACACATCAAGAAAAAACTTCAATAAAATCAATACCTTTCCTGACCGATTTTTTATTAAAATAATGTCTTTTTTTGTTGGTGCATAGAATGGATTAGGTGCGGTGGTTTCGGACGTTTTGACTTTTTGCGAATAAAATAGCCACAGTGACCACGTCCGAGCAAAGGGAATTAAAGCGAATTCCCTTTGCAATCCCACGCTTTGGCTACAGAATGTGGCCTTCGGCTACCCGACGCCGACGCTCGGTCTTAACGCACCGTTTGTGGAAGCGCTCCAAGCGCGCCACAAACTCGCCAAACATCCCTGTTTGGCGTGCTAACCTCGCTCTGTTGTCGGCACATTCTGACGCCGTAACAAGACAACAACATAATCTTGAGTGGCTTTTATGAGTCACTTTTTTATAAAAAAAACGCAAAAACTCCAAAAAAACGGTCAGAAAAGGTATTGATTTTATTGATGTTTTTGTTTAACTCTTTTCAAACAAAATCAACCACTTGCATAACTAGCGTTAAACACCAACAACTAATAAACCACAAAACCAATAAAAGCACACTCAGGATAACAGCATTTAACGGCAAAAAAATCGGTCAGGAAAGGTACTGATTTTATTAAAGTTTTTATAAGGCATTTTTATCAAACAAAAACAACCTCAAAAAACAGTTAGGGTTATGTTGTTGTCTTGTTACGGCGTCAGAATGTGCCGACAACAGAGCGAGGTTAGCACGCCAAACAGGACGTTTGGCGAGGCTATGCTTCGCCGGGAGCGAATCATAGCCGGTGCGTTAAGACCGAGCGACGGCGGAGGGTAGCCGAAGGCCACATTATGCAGCCAAAGCGTGGGTTGTCAGGGAATTCGCTTTAATTCCCTGACTCGGACGTGGTCACGATAGCTATTTTTATCACCAAAGTTCAAACGTCCGAAACCACCGCACCCAATTTATTATATTCACCAAAACAAAAAACTGATTTTCTACTAAAAAATCAGTCAGAAAAGATATTGATTTTATTAAAGTTTTTGTTTTTTCAAAAAAACAAAATAACCCTCTATATCTGCTTATCTAAATTTTTTAGCATCTCAATAATCGGCCTATTGGCATCAGGAAATTCATCAGCATTTAGCTCTTCTTGATCAACCCAACGGCTTGGTTGCCCTTCTTTCGCAAATGGCACACCATCCCACTCTTCAACCAAATAGGCATGAATGGTGATATCTCGGTCTTCATAACTGTGTTCAAAAACTTTTAAAAACTGGGCTTGATGAATATGGATGTCAACTTCTTCGGCGATTTCTCGTTGTAAGGTTTGATATGGGGTTTCGTGGGCTTCTATTTTCCCTCCGGGGAATTCCCAAAAACCAGCAAGATGAGAATCTTCACCGCGTTGGGTAATAAAAATTTGACAATTTTGTGAACGAATAATACCTACAGCAATTTCAGTATGTTTTTTCATAATCCTGTCTGTTTATCTATAAATTTAGGGAAAGAGAGCATTTTTCCTTTTTATTAAATCACCGACTTTCATCGGTGATTTAAACATCAATTTATTTGATAATACTAAATTTTTGTCTTAATTAACAGCGCCATGACAATGTTTATATTTTTTACCTGAACCGCAAGGACATGGATCGTTGCGTCCTACTTTGGCTTGTGCTCGCACCATGGGTTGTGGCGCTCCAGTTGGCTGCGCTTCACTTTCACCACTCATGCCTGCTAGTGATTCATGGTTAGCTTGCTGTTTAGCCATTAATTTTTCCATTTCGGCAAGGCGTTGGCGTTCTGCTTCGTCGACTTCTTCTTGTGAGCGAATTTGTACACGGCTTAAAATACCAATAACATCATATTTTAACGATTCTAACATGCTAGCAAACATATTAAATGATTCTCGTTTATATTCTTGTTTTGGATCTTTTTGTGCGTAACCGCGTAAGTGGATACCTTGGCGTAAGTAATCCATCGAGGCTAAATGCTCTTTCCATAGTGTATCAAGGGTTTGTAGCATGACGCTTTTTTCAAAATGTCTAAATGCTTCAGCGCCTGCGGTGTTTTCTTTTTCTAGGTATCGGTCTTGCGCCATTTGTAAAATACGTTCACGCAGGGTTTCTTCATGCAGATTTTGCTCTTCATCTAACCATTTTGCTATAGGTAAATCTAAGTCAAAGTCTGTTTTTAGTGCCGATTCTAGCCCCGGAATATCCCACATTTCTTCAATCGATTGTGGTGGAATGTATTGGTCGATTAAGGCGTTAAATACATCACCTCGGATCGAGTCTATGGTCTCTTTTATGTCGCTGTTATCAAGTAATCCGTTTCGCTCTTGGTAGATTACTTTACGTTGATCGTTGGCAACATCGTCATATTCTAGAAGTTGTTTACGAATATCAAAGTTACGACTTTCAACTTTCTTTTGTGCGTTGGCAATGGCTTTGGTTACCCATGGGTGTTCAATGGCTTCGCCTTCTTTCATGCCTAGTTTGCGCATCATGCCGCCAATGCGGTCTGATGCAAAGATTCGCATTAATGGATCTTCAAGCGATAGGTAAAAACGTGAAGCCCCAGGGTCACCTTGACGGCCAGCACGACCACGCAATTGGTTGTCGATACGACGTGATTCATGACGCTCAGTACCTAAAATATATAACCCACCTAGTGCAATCACTTCTTCATGTCTTGCTTGCCAAGCTTGTTTGGCTTTTTCAATGTCTTCTGGCGTTGGGTTTTCTAGTTTTGCTATTTCGTTTTGCCAGTTTCCGCCTAGCATAATGTCGGTACCACGCCCAGCCATATTGGTGGCAATGGTGACTGCGCCTTTGCTGCCGGCATTAGCAATAATTTCAGCTTCTTGAGCGTGAAATTTAGCATTTAAAACATTGTGTTTAATGCCTGCTTTTTTGAACGCTTGCGATACGAGCTCTGATTTTTCGATCGAGGCGGTACCAACAAGGACAGGTTGTCCGCGTTTTACACATTCCTGTACATCAGCCACAATTGCATTGATTTTTTCTTTTTCGGTCATGTAGACAAGATCGGATTGATCTTTTCGTTGCATTGGGCGATTGGTTGGGATAACGATGGTATCTAAACCATAAATTTGGTTAAACTCAAATGCTTCAGTATCTGCTGTACCTGTCATTCCAGCTAGTTTTTCGTATAAGCGGAAATAGTTTTGGAAGGTGATTGAAGCCAGTGTTTGGTTTTCGTTTTGGATTTTAACGTGCTCTTTGGCTTCAACCGCTTGGTGTAAGCCATCAGACCAACGACGACCATCCATGGTCCGGCCAGTATGTTCGTCAACAATGATAATTTCATTGTCTTTAACAATATAATCAACGTCTCGGTGGAATAGGTGATGGGCGCGTAGGGCGGCATTGACATGATGCATTAATACGATGTTGCTTGGTGCATAAAGTGATTCTTCACCTTTCATGATGCCTTGTTTTATGAGCAATTCTTCAACTTTAATTAATCCACGCTCTGTTAAGTTAACTTGACGAGATTTTTCGTCAATCGAAAAGTCGCCATCGCCTTGAAATTGTTCAGAATCTTCTTTTTCTTGTCGAACTAGGTGTGGAATTATTTTGTCGACACTAATGTATTTGTCTGAGCTGTCTTCAGCTTGTCCTGAAATGATCAGTGGTGTTCTGGCTTCGTCAATAAGAATTGAGTCAACCTCATCGACTAAAGCGTAATGTAGTGGGCGCTGTACGCGTGATTCTTTGTTAAATACCATGTTATCACGTAGGTAATCAAAGCCATATTCGTTGTTGGTACCATAGGTGATATCAGCATTGTAGGCATCACGTTTTTCGTGTGGCGGCATGTTTGGTAGGTTGATGCCAACGGTTAACCCTAAAAATTCGAATAACGGGCGGTTATTTTCAGCATCGCGTTGTGCTAAATAGTCATTAACGGTAATGACATGTACCCCTTTGCCTGTTAAAGCATTTAAATAAGCTGGTAATGTTGCTGTTAAGGTTTTACCTTCACCAGTACGCATTTCAGCAATGCAACGTTCGTTCAATACCATACCGCCGATTAGCTGTACATCAAAATGACGCATACCAAATACACGTTTACTTGCTTCACGTACTACGGCAAAGGCTTCTTCTAAAATATCGTCTAATTGAGTTCCTTCTGCAATCTTTTGTTGGAATTCTGTGGTTTTGGCTCTAAGCTCAGCATCTGATAATGCTTCCATTGCAGGTTCAAGGGCGTTGATTCTTTCTACTCGCTTACGCATGTTTTTTAATACGCGCTCATTGCGGCTACCAAATACTTTTGTTAATAACTTTAATAACATAACTTTTCTCTTGTTTTTTAATACGGATTTTAAGGCATTCGCCTTGTATAAAAATTAGTTTTATTTGAGTGTAAATTCTAACAGGTCGTTTTTGGCCCAGCGCGTATGCCGTTGTAAGGAGATAGTCGGATTGCTTTGCTAGGGGAAAGATCATCATAATTAGGCGTTATTAAAAATGCTGTAATATGCTGTTTTTGGGTATGTGCTAGCGTTTGTGACTGTTTTGGGGCTGTTTCTTGGTGATCTTGTACAATTGATGTAATTGTCATGATTCCACTTTGAGAAACATCCGATTCTGACGGCAGCGCTTCGTTTTGACATAAACCAAATCCAGCAGCAATCACACCTAATAATAAGTGCGATAAAGCGGTTTTGATAATCAACCGTTTGCTGAGTTTTTGCCAATAATTAATGACGATCATAATCCGCGCATTTTAGCATTTTTTAGCAAAATAAAAAACCTTTATTACAAGGGGAATAATTTAATAAAAGGAATTTTAATAAGTGGATAGGCTTATTAAAACTCGCTCTTTTTAGGTAATAGTGAGCGAGTTTTTGTTCATTTATCTTCCCTTAATCCAATCATATTAAGCGTTGAATTAAGGAAAGAAAGTAGGGGGGAATATTATTCCACCATTAATTGCCCCATCATGCCGAGTGTTTCATGTTCAATAATGTGACAGTGATACATGCGAAGCCCAGGAAGGTTTTGCTGTATTTTGATGGTGAGTTTTTCGTGTGGTCGTAAATTAATGGTATCTTTTAAGGCAATATAGTCTGGCTGAGTTTTTTTACCATTTAATTCGTGTGTTTGTACAATAAACTGTGCGCCATGGATGTGGAAGTTGTGATCCATATGGGAGTTATTGAATATTGTCCATTCTTCAATATCGTGAATTTTGCTTTTTAGATCAATTCGCGACATATCATGACGTTTACCATTAATTAAAAACAACATACCACCATGTGGCTGTTTCATGTCCATTACTTCGGTGTATTCCAGTAATTTATGGGCGACAGCCGGCCCCATGTTAGGTAGTTGGTTTAATGTGTTTGGTAAGGTGATCGGATCGGATTTAGTCAGTACTAACTCGCCCAGTATTATATCTTGTTCTGGTGGTACATTGCCCATTTTATTGCGATCGTATCCGATTGATTGCAGATAGACAGTACCAGTTTGTTTTGGCATGATGACTAATTCAGCACGTTCAGCGGGTGTTAATAATAAGGGTTTGGTCAGTAGATAAGGTTTTGCTAATAGTCCGCCATCAGTGCCCACTAAGTAGACATCGCAATTAGGGATAGAAAGATTAAGATATCGACCTGAACACGCATTCCATACTCGGATACGTGTGGCTGAATCTATTTTGATTTTTGGTCGGTAACTGCCGTTGATCAATACAAATTGGCCTTCACGTCCATTCATCCAATCGACCATTGAGTTATCAGCAATTTGACCTTTGTCGGTTAATTTTAGATCCGAAAAGAACCAATTTTGTTCAGGGATTGATGTTAGTGGATCGTGTTTGCTGCGAACAATAAATGTGCCGGCTAAACCGCGATAAACTTGTTCGGCTACTGTATTGTGCCCGTGAGGATGGTACCAATAAGTGCCTGCAGTACCTTTAGGAATGGTAAATTCATAAGTTCGACTGCCTCCTGCTGGAATTTCGTTTTGTGGGTTGCCGTCTTGATCGGATGGAATGAGCAAACCATGCCAATGAACTGTCGTTGGTTGAGTTAGTTCATTTTTTACAGTGATTTTGACATGATCTTCTTCAAATACTTCGATTTTAGGACCGGGTGTCATTCCATTATAGGTCCAAAATTCCGTGATTAAATTCGGAGTTAAGGCTATTTTTGTTGGTTTTAGATGTAATGTTGCTTCAAAAAATCCTTTTTGGTTGCTGTCATTTTTTAAGTTGGTCAAGGTTGGTAAATCCATTCCTTGTGGTAGTGCTGAAGTCGGTAGGAGTTTTTGTGGCATTTGATTGTTATTCATGCTCATGTGTTGGTGCGTACCATCCCCGTTTTGACATTCATCAGAATTAATATCGCACACCATGTTATGCATGTTGTTGTGATCTATTTTGGCTATAGCTTTAGTTGCGACCAGTCCACCGATAGCCGCGGTAATATTCATCAAAAAATTTCGACGTTTCATAATATTCCTCGAAAATAGTTAAGTTTAACAATAACCTAATGATTATGTTGATAAAACAAATATCAACATCATTTCGGTGATTGTGTGTTGTGTTACTTACTGCTTTTATTTACATAAACCAATTAAACAGTTTGCGGTGGTCTTAACTCTGGAACAAATTCGTTATATTGTGGAATAGGCTTTATAGGCAGATATCGTTCACTGCCAGACGAGATATAAAGTTTTAGAGGGAAATTAGAATCTAAAATACTGCATGTTGAACATTGATAAAATAAAGCACAAGCCGATATAACTGGTTTTTTTTGCAAAATCAAATCTTGTTGGTGAGAAAGGGATGTGTGTTTGGTCGTTACTACAGACGAGGAACAAGCAGTATGACAAGTTAAAGGCGATGATAATGATAAATTAGATAAGTGCCATGAAGAGTAAATAAACCAAAATAGTATTGACGCCAATACAACTATTAAGCAAATTGATTTATTTTTAAGGTTTATGGGCACTTGAGCTCTCACTATTTTCGTAAAATAAATAACTGTTCTACTTAAAGTTTGAACATCACTTTAATGTCACTAGTTTAATTTAATTGTGTCGGTTTGTCGATTTATCTATCAATATTAAGATTAAGCAATGCTAAAATTTTAAGTTTATGTGGCAAAAAAATAAGATAATTATAAAGTGTTCTGGTATGATATTTATCAATAATAATTGACAAATAATATTGATATGAAGATTCTTTTTGGTGTTCAAGGAACAGGAAATGGCCATGTCAGTCGTTGTAGAACTTTAGCTAAAGCACTGAAAAAGGCCGGAGCTGATGTTGATTATATTTTTAGTGGTCGTGACCCTAAAGACTATTTTGATATGCAAGATTTTGGCGATTATAAGACTTATCGCGGTGTCACTTTTGCTACACTTAATGGTAAAATTAATTTTCGCAAGACTGCACAAAGGATCCGTGCATTTCGGCTTATTAAAGATGTACGAGAGCTGAATTTGTCAGCATACGATTGTATTATTAGTGATTTTGAACCCGTTAGCGCTTGGGCTGCCCATCATCAGCATCGTGAATGTTTGGGTATAAGCAATCAAGCTGTGTGTCAATATCTGAAACCTAAAGAATATGGATTAGTCGCTAATGTTATTATGAAATATTATGCGCCTGTTACTAAGCCAATTGGTCTACACTGGTTTCATTTTGGGCATAAGTTGTTACCACCAATGATCGATTCATTCCAAGCAATACCAACAGAAGATGGCAATATTGTGGTTTATTTGCCATTTGAGAGCTTAGATAAAATCATTGCGATGTTAAAACAATTCCAAACTCATCAATTTATCTGTTTTCATCCTGATATAAAGTTAGAATCACAACAAGGCAATATTCATTTTCAGCCCCTTGGTCGTGATAATTTTACCAAAGCGTTAGTGAGTTGTTCTGGTATTATTTCAAATACAGGTTTTGCATTGATTTCTGAAGCATTAACGCTTGGTAAAAAGATTCTTACTAAACCAGTTTCGGGGCAATTTGAGCAAATTTATAATGCACAATGTTTGCAATCTCTTGATATGGCCACTGTGATGGAAAATTTGAACTGTATCAAACTTAAATATTGGTTAGAGTCGCCGTCCCCAAAACCGATAATCTATCCCGATGTAGCAACTGAGCTCGCTAATTGGATTGTTGCCGGTCAAAAAGAATCATTGCTTTCTTTAAGTGAGCGACTTTGGAGCCAAACTATCTTTCCTGACAATGTTAATCAGAAAATAAAATCTTTAGGATATGTGTAAAGGAACGAATATGATATTAAGTATTATTGTAGCCATGGCTGATAACCGTGTAATTGGCTTAGATAATCAAATGCCTTGGCATTTACCCGCAGATTTGGCATGGTTTAAAAAAAATACGCTTAATAAACCTGTTATTATGGGGCGAAAGACATTTGAGTCTATTGGACGTCCGTTACCTGCTCGGCACAATATTATTATTTCAAGGCAAGCTTCGCCAGAAGCTAATTTAGTTCCAAACGTGAGTTGGGTACAATCGATAGATGCAGCCATATTGTTGGCACAAACACAGCATGTTGATGAGGCGTTTATTATTGGTGGTGGGAATATTTATCATCAGGCATTACCTTTAGTCGATCGGCTTTATTTGACTCATATCGATGCTAAATTGCAGGGCGATACTTATTTTCCTGATTATTTGCCTGAACAGTGGCAAGTTATTCATCAAGAAAGTCATCAACCCGATGATAAAAATCGTTATTTATGTCGATTTGAAATTTTAGAAAGAAAGCCTAAAGGTTAAGTATTGTAATTAAATCGCCACTAATTTTATAAAAGTGGCGATTTTTTATTAGCCTTGAAAACGTTTTGCTTCAACAACATCTGGCAGTTGTTTGATTTTATTGAGTACTCGATTTAACGAGTCTTGGTCAAATATTTCCATATCAACATCGATTGTTGCTAGTTGTTGTTTCGTATCTGAGCGACTAATTAGTCCTAGAACATTTACCTTTTCATTAGCTAAAATTGTCGTGATATCTCGTAATAAACCACTTCGATCGTTTGCAATAATTTGCACTACCATGGTGTAGCTTGAAAGGGTATTATCACTCCAAACGGCATGGGTAATACGCTCAGGAGCATGATTTTTAAGCTCTTGTAACTGTTCACAATCAGCGCGATGAATTGAGATCCCTCGTCCTTGGGTAACAAATCCAGCGATGGGATCACCAGGAATAGGGCGACAGCAGTTTGCAATGGTGTACATTAAATTGCCCACACCCTCAATAATAATTTCACTTCCTTTTTTATTATTAGTTTTATTGGTGTTTTTAGTTTGTGTGTTTGATTTTTGAGCAATTTGTTTTAATACTGCTTCGTCAGCTTCTTCTGCTGTGGGTTTATTAAATTGTGCATTGATGAAGTTAATTAATTGATTAATTCTTACATCACCACTACCAATACCCGCAAGTACTTCGTCAAACGAATGCGCGTTATATTTGTTGATTAAGATCTTTTCAACACTTTTTATACTAATATTTAATGGTTCAAGCTCATGCTCTAAAATTTGTTGACCGGCGGCGATATTTTTATGTCGATCTTGTTTTTTAAACCAAGTTTGAATTTTAGCTCTGGCTCGGCTACTGTTTACAAATCCTGTGTTAGGATTTAACCAATCACGGCTTGGGTTGGGCTGTTTTTGGGTAATAACTTCGATTTGATCACCCATTTTTAAACGGTAGGTAAATGGTACAATTCGTCCACTTACTTTCGCACCAATACAACGGTGTCCAACATCGCTGTGGATATGGTAAGCAAAATCAAGCGGTGTTGAACCGGCTGGTAAGTCAACTACATCACCTTTAGGCGTAAATACATAGACTCGGTCATCAAAAATTTGACTACGGACAGCTTCTTGGATTTCGCCACTTTCTGACATTTCTTGTTGCCATGTTAATAATTTACGCAGCCAAGAGATTCGCTGATCATAGGCGGTCATTTTGTCAGTACTGCCTTCTTTATACTTCCAATGAGCGGCAACGCCTAGTTCAGCATCATTGTGCATTTGTTCAGTACGGATTTGAATTTCGATTGTTTTATCTTGCGGACCATAAACAACCGTATGGATCGATTGATAACCATTCGGTTTAGGGTTAGCAACATAATCATCAAATTCTTTAGCGATATGTTTATAATGACTGTGCACAATACCTAATGCATTATAACAATCTTCAATACTATCGCTGATAATACGCACTGCTCGAATATCATAGAGTTCTTCGAACTTAAGGTGTTTACGTTCCATTTTTCGCCATATACTGTAAATATGTTTAGGGCGACCATAAACTTCGGCACGAACGTGATCTTGATTCATTAGATTCTGTAAATGGCGAACAAATTGGTTGATATATAGTTCACGATCTAATCGCTTTTCTTGTAATTTTTTAGCAATAAAGTGATATTCATTAGGGTGTAAATAGCGGAAGCAAAAATCCTCTAGCTCCCATTTTAATTGCCCTATACCTAAGCGATTGGCTAAAGGTGCATAGATGTTAAAACACTCTTTAGCTGCTAGCACCTGTTCTTCTTGCGGTGCATTGATTAAATTGCGCAAATAGGTAATACGTTCAGCCAATTTTATAATAACACTGCGGAAGTCATTTGCCATTGCCAATAACATGCGGCGAATACTATCAATTTGTTCAGTGGTTGCACTGCCATTACGAATTGCGCGGAGTTGACGGATTTCTTTCATTCTGACAATGCTAGAAATGATATGAGAAATTTCACGGTCGAAATCTTCAGGAATATCTTCTCGGCGAATTATTTTACTATCAACAAAAGGAAGTAATAAAGCCGCACATAAGCTATTGATGTCCATATTAAGTGTCGTTAATATCTCAACCATTTCTATTGAATTTTGGAAACAATAGACTTGCTCTGCTTCACCTGCGCTACTTTCAAAACAGAAGTCCCAGACTTCTCTAAATTTTGTATAAGATGCGGGGTTAGTTAGTAATAATTCTTGTTTTGCCCATCGTTCAACATCAAACTGGGTAAGTGGATAATGTTCTTCGCTATGTTGGTGTGCGCCTCTAATCGATACCATAATTTATGTTCCTGATTTCGTTAACAACAACATTGATTCAATGTGCTTAGTTTGTGGAAACATATCTAAAATTGCAACTTGCTCTATTTGGTATCCTGCTTGGATAAGCTGTTTGCTATCTCGGGCAATAGTTGCAGGATTACACGATATATAAACAATTTTTGTCGGGGCCAATTTTGCAATTTCTATTGTTGCATTAAGCGCTCCTGCTCTTGCAGGATCTAATAATACCTTATTAAATTGTGATTGACACCATATTGAAAATTGTTGGTTATCATCTAAGTTGCTAGTTAAAAAATTGGTTTCAGCACAAATTTTTGTATTATTTAATAGAATATTTAATTTCGCTTTTGCAACCAGTGCATCAACGCCTTCAACCCCCGTTACAGTTTTACATAATGTTGCCATCGGTAATGAAAAATTACCCATACCACAAAAAAGATCTAAAACTTGATCTGTTGACTTTAACGTTAGCCACTCAAGCGCTTGATTAATCATTTTTTGATTTATTTTACAATTTACTTGAATAAAATCGAGAGGACTAAACGTTAATTTTAGATTATTAATTAAATAAAAATGTTCAGTATTACCTGTAATATGCACTAAATCTTTGCCATGAAAATAAAGTGAAATATTGTTATCTTCAGCGAATTGTTTTAATAAATTGCTATCATGATCGGTTAATGGCATGGTGTGTCTTAAGACGATAATTATGCCACTATCGACCGAAATTAATTCAATATGACCAAGCGCTTTTTTCTGTTTGATACGGTTTAGTACGTTTTGTAAGGGGGCTAGCAAGGAATCTAACTCAACAACTAATACAGGACAATGCTTAATATTGGTTATTTGGTTTGATTCAGCTTGACGGAACCCAATCACCAATTCGCCTTTTACAATATTGATCGAAAGTCTCGCCCGTCGACGATAGTGGTAAGGCTGATCGGCAATAATGAGGGGGGTATTTTGAGTAATATGGGTTAATGGTTGTCCTGTTTCTTTTTGTAACAGTTTGATTAATGCATCATACTTTGCTTGTTGTTGCAAAAGGGGCGAAATATGTTGCAATTCACAACCACCACATTTTTGATAATATTCACATTGTGGTTTAACACGGTCTTTACTTAAATTATGATATTTAATAACTTTGGCTTTAGCATAATTTTTTTTATTTTCAGTTACATCAATATCAACGGTTTCATTAGGTAAGGCTGATTTAACAAAAATTGTTTTACCGTTATGATTGGCAACACCCTGTCCAAAGGTATCTAAGGATGAGACTGTTACTGTCAATTTTTGTGGTTTGAGCTTCTTTTTCTGTGGAGTATAAAAATTAACCATATACGTTTTAAATTTATGTTAAGCTAAGCGCTTTAATAGTTCTGTTTGTACATGCAAAGGAACTAAGTTTGAAATGTCACCACCATGGTAAGCAACATCCTTAACTATTGTTGATGAAATAAATCCCATTGCGATTGATGGCATTAAAAATATCGTATCTAAATCTGATTTTAACGCGCGATTCATTTCAGCCAGTTGTCGTTCATATTCAAAGTCATTTGTGGTGCGTACGCCACGAACGATAACCGTGGCATTGTGTGCCAACGCAAAATTGGCCATTAAATTGTTAAAACCAATAACTTCAACGTTAAGTAAATGTTCAACAGCAGTTGAAGCTAAGTTAACTCGTTTTTCTAATGTAAAAAGTGTATTTTTATTAGGATTTTCAGCAACGGCAATAATCAAGCGAGGAAAGAGTAACGAAGCACGAGCAATAAGATCGATATGCCCATTCGTGATGGGATCGAACGTGCCAGGAAATATTGCGGTTAAAGCTTTACTTTTCATGAGTGATGTTATCCATTAGGTTTGATTTTTATATGATACCTAATTTTATAAATGAATGTTAGTTCAACCTTATAAATTCCGCATTGTTTTGTTTTTAAACGCCTACTTTTTAAAGATTTTTATGAAAAAATTGATTATATAAAAACAGTTACATAAAAAATTAGTCAGGAAAGGTATTGATTTTATTGAACTTTTTTGTTTGGTGTTTTTTTGATGATTTTAACCGCTAGTAATTTATTCAATAGGGTTAAATTAAGTTTTGGTAATGTTTTATTATGATTAGGTAAAAAACAGATAACTCGACTAGTTCTTTTTGTATTTTGTATCTAAAATAGCTAGCCTTATTGACCTTGCCAAGGTTGTTTAGCTTGGTGTGGTAAGGCTAACCCCCCTTGGCTAGTTAGTGTGTTACAGCGCCGATGAGGATGATAAGCAAGGTCAAAATTCGCCATTTTACTTTTTTGATCTTGCTAAATTTATTGATTTATATCATTTAATCAGGATAACCTTGAGGGTTATTTGATTGCCAATTCCATGAGTCTTTTACCATATCATCTAGTGTTAGTTTGGTTTTCCAACCCAATTTTTGTTCAGCTTTTTTTGCATCAGCCCAAAAAGCGGGTAAATCCCCTGCACGTCTTGGCGCAAAGTGCCAATTGAGTGGTTTTCCTGATGCTTTTTCAAAAGCGGTGATAACTTGTAATACACTGTAACCAACACCTGAACCTAAATTGTAAATATGTACGCCATGTTGGTTATGATCGGCTTTGAGTGCGGCAATATGTCCATCAGCCAAATCAACAACATGGATAAAATCACGAACACAAGTTCCATCTGTTGTTGGATAGTCATTACCAAAAACGGCTAATGATTCACGTTTGCCAACAGCAACTTGTGTGATATATGGCATAAGATTATTGGGAATACCAAGTGGATCTTCGCCCATTAAACCACTAGGATGAGCCCCAACGGGATTAAAATAACGAAGTAAAGTTAATGACCAATCAGGTTCAGCAATCGCTAAATCCATAATGCATTGTTCAACCATTAACTTACTTTTACCATATGGGCTAGTTGGTAAACCTTGCGGTAATGTTTCAACATAAGGAACTGGCGCAAGCTCACCGTAAACTGTTGCTGATGAGCTAAATACTAACTGTTTAACGCCTGCATTGCGCATTGCTTTCATTAGTACAATACTGCCGTAAACATTATTTTCATAATATTCAAGGGGTTTATGTACTGATTCTCCGACGGCTTTAAGTCCTGCAAAGTGAATAACTGCGCTAATGCTATGTTCAGCAAAGATCTTTGCCAATAATTGCGCATCACAAACATCACCTTGGTAGAATTCAACTTTTTTTCCTGTAATTTTTTGTATTCTATCTAATACTGATGCTTTGCTATTAAATAAATTATCAATCACAATTGGTGTATAACCTGATTGAATTAATTGGACACAGGTGTGACTACCTATATATCCACAGCCTCCCGTTACTAATATTTTCATAATAAACCTTCGTTTTTTAATAATAGTTGTAATAATGTGATTGTCCGTTAATCTGTAGCATTTTTACTATCGTTATGTATCCATAGGTATGGTTTATGCCATGATAATGATTAAAAAAATCAAAAACCTATTTTAATATACATTAAGCCTGCCAATATGGACATAAATATAAAACCCAATTTATTGCTTCGATTTATTTTCAACTACTGCTTTAATTTCAAGTAATATTGATAATTTAACTGTTAATTAGTTAATTTTGAAAGATTTTATTCGTTTTTCAAAATCTGACCAATTATGATAACCATCACTATTGATAGCCGAATTTTTTAGTTGAAGTTGATAATGTTCTGGTGGGTTATCAACATCAAGAACGTGTCCGTTATGGAGTTGTTCAAAGCTTTGATAAATATATTCAGCCTTAAAAAAGTATTCTCCAGTAGATAAGTGTCGAAAACGTTGTAAAGCGACTTTTCCACCAATTGGTGTGCTTTCAAATTGTTTTGGTAGTTGATAAGTTTCAAACTCTAATGCCCCTAGCAATGATGCAATTGTGCTATCGTGCCCTACAAGTAAGTTCACTGTATTATCTTGTTGCATAAGACTGTCTATAGTATTGATGATGGGGGTAGCCGAATGTTTTGCCAGTGTTTTAGTGTGGCATATCAAATTAACATATTGATTACGAAGCTGAACAATTTGTTGCCACTGCGCTAAGTCATTTATTCTACCCCATGCAATATGTTCTTTAGGAAATGCTGAATAATATTGTAATAAAAAGGCATCAACTGCTGATGCGCCTATCGCTAGTGCGCCAAGTAATGCCGGCTCTTCATTTTTTTCCATATAAAGCTTAAGCGGAATATCAGCTAATGGGCATTGGTGTTTAGCATATAACGTTGAATGTCGATAATCTAAAATATCTGATAAAATTTCATAAGCGGGTGCTAAATTTTTAAAAATGGACTCTGCTTGATTGGTTTGTTCAATGTCATGTAATACCGCTTGTTTTAGTTCTGGTGAATCATCCCTTAGGCTGGGATCAAAAATAGGATCCATCTTTTCGATTGGGTATTTGTGGTTAATTGCTATATCATAACCTGCATAAGCACCAGCGATAATAAATTGTGCGGTTGCGACAGTTCGTTGTAGGCTATTAGCATAAACAAATATTTTTGGGGTAGTTAGCGATGGTTTAATATTATGAGTTTCAAGCCATTGTGATAAATAGTGTCCAAAATAGACTTCTAAAGCACCCCCTCGGGTTGTTAAATAACCATAAGGATGTCGCCATTTAGGCCATTTAAAAGGTGTCGCTTGTTCAAGAAACTCAAGTGTATTTTGTAACGGTGTGCGAATACCATGACGACTTAATATAACCACTTTATCTAATTGGTAGTGCCTATTTATCATTTTTTGATCCAACCTTGTTTATGTAGATAATCTAAAATAAAACTGCGCTGGCCTTTAATAATGGTATGAGCGATTTTGTCACTCCAACCACCAGCTTTGGGATGAGTACTGCGTTGCCGATAATAAGTATTCATTTGAGTATCATATTGTGCAAGTAGCGCATGATTAATCGGTTGATAATTATTTTCAAAAAAGACGAGTTCTTTTGGCAATCGTGGTTTTATTTCAGGATTTTGATCTGGATAACCAATGCAAAGCCCAAAAAGTGGAATAACATATTTAGGTAGCGTTAGTAATTCAGTTACTTTATCGATATTATTGCGTAATCCACCTATATATACAGTACCTAAACCTAAAGATTCCGCTGCAATTACCGTATTTTGTGCCATAATTGCTGTATCAATACAACCGACTAAAAGTTGTTCTGCTTTTTCAAGTGGTATGCTAGGTTCAATCTGATAATGTCTGTTAAAATCAGCACAAAATACCCAAAATTCGGGGGCTTGATTTATGTAGCTTTGATCGCCTGCATAGTGAGCAAGTTGTTTTCGTATACTTGTATCGGTAATACGAATAATTGTCGTGCATTGTAAAAAATTGGAACTAGAAGCCGATTGTGCGGCTTGAATAATAGATTCTATTTGTACCTGTGTTAACGGGGTTGATTTATAAGCTCGAATAGAACGGTGGCGACAAATCAAATCAATTATTTCATTTTGCATAATGGCTCCTTAATAGATTGTTATTTATCCATTATTTTTTTATAAATTGTAAATCCCATACGCCATGACCTAGATTTTGCCCTCGTTTTTCAAATTTCGTAATCGGTCTATCATCAGGTCTTGGTATGTAATCTCCCGTTGGTGATAAATTTTCAAATCCTTCAGCTTGGGTTAAAACCTCTAACATATGTTCTGCGTAATGTTGCCAATCTGTTGCAAGATGTAAAACGCCGCCCAATTTTAATTTTTTGTAAATTAATTGCACAAATTTTGGCTGAATAATTCTACGCTTGTTATGTCTTGCCTTATGCCAAGGATCAGGGAAAAAGATTTGTACTTTATCTAGTGAATGATTAGGAATCATGTTTTCTAATACTTCCACTGCATCATGACACATTACTTTTAAGTTTGATAATTGGTTTTCTTCAATTGCCATTAAACAAGCGCCAACCCCTGGTTTGTGTACTTCAATGCCTAAAAAATTTTTATTAGGTGCATTTTTTGCCATTTCAATTAGCGAAGCTCCCATACCAAAACCGATTTCTAGCACTGCTGGTGTGTTAGTGTCAAAAGTAATAGGAGAATTTGCATTATATTCAATACCAAATATAGGCCATAAATTGATTAATGCTTGCTCTTGTCCTTTGGTTAAACGACCTTGCCTTAAAACAAAACTACGAATGGTTCTTTTAGGGTTGGTATTTGGGTCATTAGTTTTTAATTGTTCGTTCATTGTGTTATCTGTTTATGTTTAATAATCTGTGAAATTAATTGTTTACTATAGCTAATAATGAATAGTAGTTTACCCGATTTTTGTGCCACTTCAAAAAAACATATTATCTGTTTATTTTCTATTTATTATTGTGATACATGTAAAATATTTTTAATAAATTTCTATAATGTTGTTGAGCATAATCTGTAAATGATTATATAATTGTCACCCCGATTTAACCGATTACTTATAAGTAATCATGATAACATGCTTGAGGATTTCTCGTGCCTGATATGAAGCTTTTTGCTGGCAATGCCACACCGGAGCTAGCAAAACGTATAGCTAATCGTCTTTATACCTCTCTTGGCGACATTGTCGTAAGCCGTTTTAGTGATGGTGAAGTTAATGTCCAAATCAATGAAAATGTCCGTGGTGAAGATGTTTTTATTATTCAATCAACCTGTGCTCCGACTAACGATAATTTGATGGAATTGCTTGTAATGATCGATGCGATGCGCCGTGCATCTGCTGGTCGTATTACTGCCGTTATTCCTTATTTTGGTTATGCAAGACAAGATCGTCGAGTTCGTTCTGCTCGTGTGCCTATTACTGCTAAGGTTGTTGCTGACTTTTTATCAACAGTTGGTGTTGATAGGGTATTAACCGTTGATCTCCATGCTGAACAAATTCAGGGCTTTTTTGATGTTCCTGTGGATAATGTATTTGCAAGTCCTGTGATCTTAGAAGATATGTTACAGCGTGATTTTGAGAGACCAATTGTAGTCTCTCCTGATATTGGTGGTGTAGTACGTGCTCGTGCGATAGCCAAACTTCTTAATGACACAGATATGGCGATTATTGATAAACGTCGTCAGCGTGCTAATGAAGCAGAAGTAATGAATATCATTGGAGATGTTGCTGATAGAGATTGTATTTTAGTTGATGATATGATCGATACAGCAGGAACGCTTTGTAAAGCCGCTGATGCTTTAAAAGCTCGTGGAGCAAAAAGAGTATTTGCCTACGCAACGCATCCAATTTTTTCAGGTAAAGCAGTTAGTAACATTAAAAACTGTTCTATTGATGAAATTGTTGTTTGTGACACTATTCCATTAACGCCGGAAGTAAAAGCATTAAAAAATGTGCGTCAATTAACGCTATCAGGCATGCTTGCTGAAGCTATTCGTCGAATTAGTAACGAAGAATCAATTTCGGCAATGTTTCACCAATAATCTATTTATTATTGATTTAAATGCCCCTTTTAGGGGCTTTTTTGCAATAAAATCTTTAACAATAAACATATTATTATGACAACAACGATAAAACTTATTGTAGGCCTTGCCAATCCAGGAAATGAATATGCTGCAACAAGACATAATGCAGGTGCATGGTTTGTTGAACAATTGGCTGAACGTTATAATCAACCATTAAAAAATGAGCCTAAGTTTTTTGGTTATACATCAAGAGTTAATATTTTAGCCCATGATGTGCGGTTGTTAGTTCCAACTACATTCATGAATTTAAGTGGCAAATCTGTGCAGGCAATGGCAACATTTTACCAAATTAAACCAGAAGAAATATTAGTTGTTCATGATGAGTTAGATCTTAATCCTGGTATAGCCAAGTTTAAATTCGGTGGTAGTCATGGTGGCCATAATGGGCTAAAAGATATTGCCAATAAATTGGGCAATAATTTGAATTTTTATCGATTAAGAATTGGCATTGGCCATCCTGGCGATAAAAATAAAGTTGTTGGTTATGTACTTAATAAACCTTCTAAACCAGAGCAAGAATTAATTGATAAAGCTATTGACGAATCAGTGCGATCTATTAATGTTTTGTTTTCTCAAGGTATTGAAGCTGCGATGAATCAGTTACATGCTTTTAAGGCGTAGTTTATATAAAAAATCCACCCGAAAATCAGGTGGATTATTCTACTTTTAGTTTTTAATATTAAGAAAATAGATGAGTAACATTACCACCTTTTTCAGCTATTTTTTTCATCACCTCTTTGATTAACCATGTATTCATGGCTGCGGTATCATCAGTACTGCCAGTATAATTTAGCTCATGAGCCAATTTTTTACGCGCATCTAAACTACTATCAATGCCTAGTAATTTCAATAAATCGACGATAGATGTTTTCCAGTTGAGAACCTCAGGATGTTTTTTAGCTAAACCATCAAGAATAGATGTCACATCAACATTAGCTGCAGATGAGCTTTGTTCTACCTTTTCTTTAACTTGCTCTGAACCATTTGATACTGTATCTTTGACTGAGTTGGTTATATTTTCAACTTTATCTTTCACTGTATCAACGGCATGGCCTACTGCTGCTTGAGCGCTAGGAAATACTTTTGAAAAAATATTATTTAAAATACCCATATTACACTCTCCACTGTTTTAATTGTTGAACTATTTCGATGTAGAAACTAATACATATATAACGCCTAGAAATTAGAAATGTCAAAGCAGTTATTCTTCAATAGCATTTTATGTATTACCGTGTAATATTTATTAATTATTATTGTGACTCTTATCTTCTTGTTAGGTTGGTTTTTTATAAAAAAAATGCCCTTAGAAGGGCATTGAAACTGTTAGTATTGTTGTCTAGATTAATTATAATTGATTATATTCGTTCAATTAATTGAAAAAAGCTCGACGAATTGCATACTCAACACCACGAATTTCAGCTAAACCTTTTAAACGGCCAATTGCAGAATAACCTGGGTTAGTTTTCTTGGTAAGATCATCTAACATTTGGTGTCCATGATCTGGTCTAACTGGTATAGAGCGTTTAATACCTGCTTTTTTGCGTCGTTCTTCTTCTGTGACTAATGCTTTAATTACTGCATACATATCGACATCACCCGCTAAATGATCGCCTTCATGGAAAGATAGGGGGTTGTCTTCTCTAACTGTTGCCCGTAAGTGAATAAAATGAACGCGGTCGGCAAATTTTTCGGCCATTGTTGCTAAATCATTATCATTGCGGACACCATAAGAGCCAGTACAAAAACAAAAACCATTATGAATACTGTCAACTGTATCTTTAATCCATTGCATATCTTCGATAGTTGAAACTATACGAGGTAAACCTAAAATTGGTCTTGGAGGATCATCAGGATGCACTGTTAACACTACACCAACCTCTTCAGCAACTGGGACAATAGCTTTTAAAAAGTAAGCATAATTTTCGCGTAATTTAGCCTTATCGATACCATCATAGGTTGCAAGATGTGCTCTAAATTGATCGAGAGAATAGCCTTCCTCTGCACCTGGTAAGCCTGCAATGATATTGGCAATAAGCTTATCTTTTTCTGCTTGTGTCATTTTTTCAAAATAAGACTTAGCTAAAGCGATATCTTCTTTTGAGTAATCTTTTTCTGCATTAGGTCTTTGTAATAGGTAGAGATCAAATGCGGCAAAAGCAGTTTGGTCAAAACGTAACGCTCTTGAGCCATCAGGTAACTCATAAGCAAGGTCAGTACGAGTCCAATCCAAAACGGGCATAAAATTGTAACAAACAGTGTCAATGCCACAAGCGGCTAAATTGCGAATAGATTGTTGGTAATTTGCAATATGTTGTTCAACGTTACCTGAATGTGTTTTTATCTCTTCATGAACAGGAATACTTTCAACGACAGACCAAGTTAGGCCTTTTTCTTCAATAATATTTTTTCGTTTTTGAATTTCTTCAATTGTCCACACTTCACCATTTGGAATATGGTGTAAAGCTGTAACAATTCCAGTCGCTCCAGCTTGTTTGATATCATCTAATGATACTGGGTCATTTGGTCCAAACCAACGCATCGTTTGTTCCATATAAATCTCCTTAACGATTTCATTTATTTATTTTTCTTAAAATAATAAAGATCTATAAACAATGCTGATTATTATTACCTATTGATTAACAATGTTAACCGGAATTGAGTCAAATAAATAACCATCAAAATTTGGATCTTCGCTATCAGATACTGCTGTTAATGTTTGTTTAACATTTTCTAAATGTTGCCACATAGTATGACGTGCCAACATTAATTCTTTTACTTGTAATGATTGTACAAGCTTTCGTAATTATAAAGTGATTTTTAGTCAATAGATCTAATTTTCACTTAAATTGGTATGCCAATTAAATGATATAATATTAATATTGTCAATATTAAATAAAAACAAACCATTTTTAGTGATGTTGATCACGTTTTTATTAAAATAATAGTGAAAATTTATTTTATAAATGAAAATATGTCTAACCAATAAATAAATTTATTATTAAACTTCAAATGGTGATATTAGTATGCTAAAAATTTCAGCTTTACCTCAATCTATAGAAAACTGTCCAAAATATAATAGAAAAGAGATTGTTTCTAGAATTGTTCATTTAGGATTTGGTGCTTTTCACCGTGCTCACCAAGCTTTATTTATGGATCGGTTGTTAAATACAGGAAAAACCGATTGGGCTATTTGTGAGGTAAATATTGTTGGTGGTGAACAATTAATTGAGGATATCCGTAAACAAGATCACCTTTATACTGTTTTAGAAAAAGGTGCTACTTCAGAAAGTGTTTTTATTATTGGAAGTGTAAAAGAATCATTACTGGCACCGATTGATGGCATTGAAGCTATTTTGGAAAAAATGGCTAACCCTGTTGTTGAAATTGTTTCATTAACAGTGACTGAAAAAGGATATTGTATGCTACCTGGCGGAACAGGTTTGGATCTTAATAATGAACTGATTAAAGCTGATTTTATCAATCCAACAAAACCATCTTCTGCTCCTGGTGTTATTGTTGAAGCTCTTTACCGAAGAATGCAACGAGGACTTAAATCATTTACTGCACTATCTTGCGATAATATTCCTGAAAATGGTTTAGTTTTAAGAAAAGCAATTTTAGATTTAGCTAAATCCCGTGATCCCAAATTAGCTCAGTGGATTGAGTCTAATACAACCTTTCCATGCACAATGGTTGATCGTATTGTGCCAGCTGCAACACCTGAAACATTAACAGACATTCAAACTGTATTAGGTGGAGTGTTTGATCCTTGTGGTATCGCATGTGAACCATTTATTCAATGGGTTATTGAGGATAACTTTGTAACAGGGCGACCTAATTGGGATGAAGTTGGTGCCGAATTTGTAAAAGATGTTGTGCCTTATGAAGAAATGAAGTTGCGTATGCTAAATGGTAGTCATTCATTTTTAGCTTATTTGGGCTACTTAGCAGGTTATCAGCATATTAATGACTGTATGAATGATGAGCGTTATAAAAAAGCGACTTATCAATTAATGATGTCACAACAAGCGCCTACACTTCATGTTCCAACTCATGTTGATTTGCAAGCATATGCAAATAAATTAATTGAACGTTTTAGTAATCCGTCTTTAAAACATAAAACATGGCAAATAGCAATGGACGGCACTCAGAAACTGCCTCAAAGAATGTTAGATTCTATTCGTTGGCATATTAAAAATGGTTCAGATTTTTCACTACTGGCATTAGGGGTTGCTGGATGGATGCGTTATGTTGGTGGTGTTGATGATAATAATCAACCAATAGATATACGCGATCCAATGAGTGAACAACTAAAAGGCATTGTTAATTCTAGTGCTGATGGGATTGAACGTATTAATCAATTATTCACTTTGGAATCTGTATTTGGTTCTGATTTACCTGCTAATTCATTATTTAAAGATAAGGTTACTGAGCATTATCTTTCTTTAATGGAAAAGGGCGCAAAACAGACTATTAGTGATTTATCAATTTAACTTTGGATAAGATATTATGAAAAGTTTTTTAGATGATAGTTTTTTGTTACAAAGCGATGCAGCTCAAAGGCTCTATTTTGATTATGCAAAAGATCAACCTATATACGATTATCATTGTCATTTGCCTCCTAAAGATATAGCTGAAAATAAAAATTTTCGTAATTTGACTGAAATTTGGTTAGCAGGTGATCATTATAAGTGGCGAGTGCTTCGTACAGCTGGTATTGATGAAAAACTTATTACAGGTGATGCTCCTGATTATGATAAGTACCGAACTTGGGCTAAAGTTGTACCACTAACACTTGGTAATCCAATTTATCATTGGACTCATTTAGAGTTACGCCGTCCGTTTGGAATAAAAAATATACTCTTTAATGAACAGACAGCGGAAAAAATTTGGCATCAAGCTAACGAACAATTGGCTACACCAGAGTTTTCAACTCGTGGAATCTTAACTCAAATGAAGGTCAATACGGTAGGTACAACTGATGATCCTATTGATTCATTGGAATACCACAAGCAAATCAGCTTAGATACAACCTTCAAAACAAAAGTAAAACCAAGTTGGCGACCTGATAAAGTATTCAAGATTGAATTGTCTGGTTTTGCCGATTATATAAGGCAATTAGGTAATGTTACTGATATTGAAATAAACTCATTTGATGCATTACTTTTAGCACTAACTAAAAGATTAGACTATTTTGAACTTCATGGCTGTGAAGCATCAGATCATGGTATAGAAATATTACGATATGCTGATATTCCAACAGAAAAAAAACTTAATGAAATATTAATTAATAGATTAAATAATAAAGAAATTTCTGAGTTAGACGTTGCTCAGTTTAGTACCGCAATTCTTATTTGGCTTGGTCAGCAGTATCACAAGCGTAATTGGGTTATGCAATTACATTTAGGCGCATTACGCAATAATAACCAGCGTATGTTCAAGTTGTTAGGTCCTGATGCAGGTTTTGACTCAATTGGCGATAGACCTATTGCAGAGCCATTATCATCTTTATTAAATGCTTTAGAACTAACAAATCAATTACCTAAAACGATTTTATATTGTTTAAATCCTAGAGATAACGAAGTACTTGCTACCATGGCCGGTAATTTTCAAGGTTCTGGTATTGCAGGAAAAATCCAATTTGGTTCAGGTTGGTGGTTCAATGATCAAAAAGATGGTATGGAACGTCAGCTAATGCAACTCTCACAGATGGGATTATTGAGCCAATTTATTGGTATGTTAACAGATTCACGTAGTTTCTTATCATTTACAAGGCATGAGTATTTTAGGCGGATTCTATGCAATATGGTTGGTAATTGGATGGAAAATGGTGAAATACCCGCAGACTTTGATTTGGTGGGAGCGATGATTAGTGATATTTGTTTTAACAATGCTAACCGTTATTTTCCTAAGCATCAACAAAACTAGTTAACTTTCAATATTATTATAAAAGGAAAAATGATGAAAAAAATAAAACATTTGCGATGGTATATGATATTACTTGTTTGTATTATCACAATTGTCAATTACCTTGATAGAACTGCATTAGGTATCGCAGCACCAACTATTTTAGATACAACAGGTATATCTAAAGAGCAATATTCTTGGATAGTAAGTACCTTCCAATTAGCTTATACAATTGGTCAACCAATCATGGGATTTTTTATTGATACCATCGGGTTACGAATTGGGTTTGCTGTCTGTGCTGTTATTTGGGGGCTCGCTACTATGGGGCATGCACTAACAGGTACATGGCAAGGATTAGCTTTTATGCGTGGAATCATGGGATTTAGTGAAGCTTCTGCAATTCCTGTAGGTATCAAAACTGCATCAATTTGGTTTCCGGCTAAAGAGAGGGGGATTGCTGCCGGCATATTTAATATGGGAACTTCATTTGGTGCTATGTTAGCTCCCCCTTTAATTGCGTGGTGTATTTTATTCCAAGGCTGGCAATTTGCTTTTATTGTTTCTGGGTCTTTGGCTCTAATCGCCGCTATAATTTGGTTTATTTTTTATCGTGATCCTAAAGATTCCAAAAAATTATCTTCTGAGGAGAAGGAATACATAGAATCAGGTAAAGAAGAACATTTAGAAATAAATAGCAAAGAAAAAGTTTCTTTTGTTTCAATTCTTACGCAACGTAATTTTTGGGGTATTGGTATTGCACGTTTTCTTGCAGATCCTGCATGGGGAACAATCAACTTTTGGGTACCAATCTTTTTTGTAGAAACACTGCATTTTAGTTTAAAAGAAATTGCAATGTTTGTATGGTTACCGTTTTTAATGGCTGACTTAGGCTGTTTAGCTAGTGGTTTTGTTGCTAAATTTTTCAATGATAGAGGTTTTTCATTAATCAACTCAAGACTTATTACCTTTACCATTGGTGCTGTTCTTATGATGACAATTGGATTTGTAAGTATTGTTGAAAATCCTTATCTTGCTGTTTTCTTAATAAGCCTTGGAGGATTTTCTCATCAGTTACTTTCTACTGTAGCTTCAACGCTTGGGGGTGATTTGTTCAAGAAAAATCAGGTCGCAACAGCCGTTGGAATGGCAGGGGCATGTGCATGGTCAGGACAGTTAATTTTCAATTTATTTATTGGTGCATTTGTTGGCATTATTGGATTTGGGCCATTTTTTATCGCACTAGCATTTTTTGACATAATAGGGGCTGTCGTTTTATGGACTTTTATTAGAGAGAATAAAACTCAGCACGGTAACATCCAATTAGAAAAAAATTAATTATATTCCTCCCTATATTGTTAAACTGACAAATACAAAAAAGCAACTGTATTTGTCAGTTTTATCTTTTACGAATGAATTGAATTGTATTGTAAGATTTAATTAGTTTGTTTAAAAATTGACAAATAATGATGACATTTCTATTGGTTAACAATAGTAACAGGTATAGAGTCAAATAAATAACCATCAAAGTTAGGATCTTCACTGTCAGATACTGTCATTAATGTTTGTTTAACATTTTCTAAATGTTGCCACATAGCCTGCCGTGCCGCTTTTGCGTCTTTTACTTGTAATGCTTGCAATATTTTTTCGTGATCATCAAGCCATTTTTTTCGGTAACTGTTATCGGTAATTCGATTATGGAGTTGATCCCACATTTTACTTGTATGGCGTTTTTGCCATAAGTCATTTAGTAAATTTTCTAATACGGAATTTTTTGTCGCCTTTGCTATCGTAATATGAAACATTTCATCTGCACTATAATCGTTAAGAACACCATTTTCTAAAATCTGTCGTTCTTGTTCTAAAATCGATCTAAGTTTTACTATATCTGCTTTTACTATTTGAGAGGCTGCAAATGCTGCAATATTACTTTCAATTAATTGTCTTGCTTGTAATAGTTCAAATGGACCAAAATCATTTTCTTCTATCTGTTTTTCTTGCTCAGATAAAGTTGTATTTGGTAAACCTATTACATAAATGCCAGATCCTTTTTTTACTGTAATCAAATTTTCAAGTTCTAGCATTATTAATGCTTCGCGTACTATTGTTCGACTTACGCTAAAGGTTTCTGCAATATCTCTTTCTGGTGGTAATCGATCACCAATTTTATAAGTCCCATTTTTTAATAAAAACTTTAGTTCATTACCAATTTCTTGATAAAGACGACTAGATGATTGCATTTGATTGCCCTTTTTAAACAAATACTATTTAATTAATATGGTAAATTATACGCTAGTTATCTAGTTTAGCAGAATATTTAATATATTAGCCTCTTTAATTATACTGTTAAGGTTAAATTCCAATTCTAACCATCACCAATATTTTCATTATTATCGCTAAAAATTTCCTGTTTTTTGTAATAAAAATGAAATTTTTTTTTATTTATTTTAAAAACCTTTATCAAACTGTAAATATATTTTTTTAAACAGGACATTTTTAATGAAATGAGGTAAATTATTTAATATTGAATTGTTCATTTATACCGAATTAATTGACCTATTTTTATTAAGAAGTAAAGGTAAAAACAAAATATGCGCTATAATGAGCCTCAAATGTTATCATCAATATTATCTCAGGAATCGTGTTTATCTGAGATAAAAGATAGAACATTTGCATTGAGTAAATTAAGTCATGTTATCAATGAGTTGTTACCATCGCCATTGAAACAACAGTGCCGAGTGGCTAATTATCGCCAAGGGGTTCTTGTTCTTGAAGTTAGTTCAGCAAGTTGGTTAACTAGATTGAAATATGAACAAAGCAATTTAATCTCTGAGATACGGAAAAACATTTTACCGTCACTATCCTCTATCCAATATCGGATTAATCCAAACATTTCGGTAACATTGTCACAGTGCCATTTTAATGTTTCTAAATTACCTTTAGGCTCAAGTTTGATGACCGAAAAAAGTGCAATGTTTTTATATGAGTTAGCAGAAAATGCGCCAGATAAATTGAAAAAACAATTGATAAAACTTGCTAACCATGCAAAATAAATACTGATAATCGAGTTTCAATTTTATAAAATTATATATCTTAAAAATACAAGGAGTGGATTATGGATAAAGATATGTTGATTTATCTTATAATTGGGTTAGCAATTGGTTTTGTTATTGGTTTTATTTTTACGAGCATTATTAGCCCTAAAGCTCGTAAATATGCCAAAGTTAAACAAGAGTTAGAGCAAACGAAAGATGAATTAGTAGCACAAAAACAAATGATTGCTAAACACTTTTCACATAGTGCAGAGATATTAGATAATATGGCGAAGGATTTTCGTCGTCTTTATCAACATATGGCTGAAAATTCTAGTCAATTTATAGATAACGACAGTGTTTCTTCTTTGGATTTTAATTCTGTTCTTGATTCAGATGAGCCAAAAGAAATTATGTTTGATGAACAACCAAGGGATTATTCTGATAATTCATCTGGCCTATTTAAAACAGATGAAAATAAATCTTAACTGTTATAATTTTATTTATAGTTTTATTTGCCATTAATTAATGGCAAATTTTTTTATAGAAATTAACTTTTTGTAAAAGCGAGAGTTATAAGATGATTGATTCATTAAAAAAACAAAAAAAATTGTTAAGTATTTTAGCATTAAGTTTAGGTTTGAGTTTATCTACTTTTCCAAAAGTTTATGCTTCTTTTCCTTCTATCCCAACTGATAGTAATACACAACAACCAAGTTTAGCCCCTATGCTTGAAACAGTATTACCTTCAGTTGTCAGTATTAAAGTTGAAGGTACTGCACAAATGCAAAACAATATGCCTGAAGAGTTTAGGCGATTTTTTGGTTACCCTGATAGTCAATCAAGAGCTTTTTCAGGTTTGGGGTCAGGTGTAATTATTGATGCTGAAAAAGGGTATGTTGTCACCAATAATCATGTTATTGATAATGCTGATAAAATAACGGTTTCATTAAATGACGGACATGAGTATAAAGCAAAACTTATTGGTAAAGATCCACAAAGCGATATTGCTTTACTTAAACTCGAAGATGCAAAAAAATTAACCGCAATTAAGCTTGCTGATTCAGATAAGCTACGTGTTGGTGATTATGTGGTTGCAATTGGAAATCCATTTGGCATTGGGCAAACTGTCACTTCAGGAATTATTTCAGCACTTGCTCGAACTGGCCTTAATATGAATGGTTTTGAGAATTTTATCCAAACTGATGCATCAATTAATCAGGGTAACTCCGGTGGGGCACTGGTTAATTTGAATGGTGAATTAGTCGGTGTAAATACTGCAATTATTGCACCTAGCGGAGGAAATGTTGGTATCGGTTTTGCAATTCCAAGTAATATGGTAAAAAACTTAACTTCTCAACTTATTGAATATGGTGAAGTTAAACGCGGTGTGCTTGGTATAAAGGGTAACGAGTTAACTTCTGATATTGCAAAAGCATTCGATTTAGATATTCAAAAAGGTGCATTTGTTAGTGAAGTGCTTGATGATTCTGCGGCAAAAGCGGCTGGAATTAAGTCAGGAGACGTTATCATCTCAATGGATGGTAAACCAGTAGATAGTTTTGCTGAACTACGAGCTAAAATTGCAACAACGGGTGCAGGACGAACAGTAAAATTAGGGTTAATTCGAGATGGTAAACAAATAACCGTCGATGTTAAATTGAAAAATAGTGATGAGACAACAACTGATGCAAAATCATTGCATTCAGCTCTTGATGGGGCAACGCTTATCAATGGTGAAATAAAAGGACAAAAAGGTGTTTTAATCGAAAATATTGCCAAAAATTCGCCTGCGTCTAGACTTAGCCTACAAGAGGGCGATCTTATTACAGGCGTTAATAAAGAACGAGTAACGAGTATTACAGATCTTCGTAAAATTATTGATAGTAGCCCATCAGTAATTGCGTTGAATATAATTCGTGGTGATAGTCGTTTATATCTAATATTACGTTAATTAGTTTATCTTTATATTGTCGATGCCTTGGCATCGGCAAAAACTCCAATTTTAACCTTTATACAGATGTGCTAAAATCTTAACCATTCTTTTTATTATAATCCTAAAATTAATGCTTAAAAAAATTTTATGGCCAATATTAATTGGTACGGTTTTAGCTATTGTTTTATTGATTATTTTTCCTTCTTTGCAAAAAGGGAATCAATCAAATTTTCCAAGTTCAATTTTTAGTGATAACCCATTAAGTTATTCTAGTGCAGTTAAAATAGCAGCTCCTGCAGTGGTTAATATTTATAGTCGCTCAATTAATTCTTTATCTAAAGAATCACAAGCTAGCGCAATAACTCCGCTTGGTTCAGGAGTAATTATGAGTGAGCAAGGTTATATTGTTACTAATTATCATGTTGTTGACGGTGCAGAACAAATTATTGTTGCATTACAAGACGGGCGGATTTTTGAAGCGCTGCCTGTTGGTTCTGATAAGTTAGTGGATATTGCAGTCTTAAAAATTGAAGCAACTAATCTTCCAACTATATCCATAAACCCAAATCGTGAGCCCCAAATTGGTGATGTAGTTTTAGCAATTGGTAATCCTTACAATATAGGTCAAACCATTACACAAGGTATTATTAGTGCTACTGGTCGTGATGGGTTAAGTCCTTATCGACGACAAAATTTTATTCAAACTGATGCATCAATAAATCATGGTAATTCTGGTGGAGCACTCGTTAATACTAAAGGTGAATTGATGGGAATTAATACACTCACTTTTGCAAAAAATTTAGGTAATGATGTTCCTGAAGGCATTGGATTTGCAATTCCAACTTCTTTGGCTGTAAAAATTATGAATAAATTAATTCAGGATGGAAAAGTTATTCGTGGTTATATTGGGATTGATGGTTTAGAGTTTGCGCCAACTCAAAATCCAAGTGATATACCCGTGGTATTAGGTATTTTAGTTACCAATACTGAAGGTCCTTCATTACAGGCGGGCATACAAACTAATGATATCTTGATTATGGTAAATAATAAGCCTGTTAAATCAATAGTTGAAACAATGGATCAAATTGCTGAGTTGAAACCGGGTACGACTGTCCCCATTATTGTATTGCGAAATGGTGAAAAGGTTGAGTTACAAGTAACAATAGGGTTGTTACCTGTTTAATTAGTTTTTTGTCGCTTGATTATTTAAGCTTTAAGGCATATAATTCGCAACCTTATCATGTTTTTTAACACTCGTATGGTGTATAGATTTTGCTTTTATAGCCGTTTATATAGCGATACGAACAAACTTTAGAGGTTTATTATGAAAGAAGGTATCCATCCAGAATATACTGCAATTAATGCAACTTGCTCTTGCGGTAACGTAATTAAAACGCATTCAACTATTGGCCATGATATTCATCTTGACGTATGTGGTGAATGCCATCCGTTTTATACAGGTAAACAACGTGATGTTGCAACTGGCGGACGTGTAGATAAATTTAAACAACGTTTTGCTATGGTTGGTGGTAAAAAATAATATTGCGATAAGCAATAATAAAAAGGCGCTTAGTGCGCCTTTTTATTATTTAAGAAAAATTAATATTGAAAAATAATTTTTTACTCATCAATTAAATCTGGATCGATGCCTAATTTTCGCATCATTTTTTGTGTTTTTATTGGGATACCATCTTCTCGGTCTTTTTGCAAATCTTCATCACATGGTAAAGGTTGACCTGTGTAAGCATGAAGAAAAGCTTCGCACAATAATTCACTATTTGTGGCATGACGCAAATTATTCACTTGTCTGCGAGTACGCTCATCAGTTAGTATTTTTAATACTTTAAGTGGAATTGATACTGTGATTTTTTTTACTTGCTCACTTTTTTTACCATGCTCTGCATAAGGGCTTATGTATTCGCCGTTCCATTCCATTATTGTTCACCAAAATTACATCACAAATAATGTGGTTAATTTTATCTTTTTTTTCATATTACTGCAATCTACACATCAAGACAGTTAGACGTCTAGACATGTTGACGTCTTTTTTTTATATGTTATGCTTACAAGACTAATCTTATATTAAATAAAATATTGTTTGAGGGCATTATCATGACTATTCAAACTGAAAACTTAAGTCAAGGGACGATTGCTGTTCGCGGTGGATTAAATACCGACGATCAATATGGCAGTGTTGTTCCAGTTATCACACCATCTACTTGTTATCGCTATGAGGCTTTTGCAAAACCAAGAGAGTTTGACTACGGTCGAAAAGCCAATCCTAGCCGTCGCTTGGTAGAGCAAACGATTGCTAAATTAGAAGGAGGCATTGATGCCATATTAACTAATTGTGGTATGTCGGCAATTCATTTGATCAGTGTTGCATTATTAGCTCCTAATGATTTAGTTGTTGCACCACATGATTGCTATGGAGGTAGCTATCGCCTTTTTAATAGCTTAAGTCAACGTGGTTATTTTAAAGCCAAATTTGTTGATCAATCCGATCCTGTTGCATTAAAAGAAGCGCTTAGTTTACGCCCAAAATTAGTATTAATTGAAACACCAAGTAATCCTTTATTACGTGTTGTTGATATTCAAAAAATTGCAGAGCAAGCTCATCAAGTTGGGGCTTTAGTTTTAGTTGATAACACCTTTATGACCCCGATATTACAAAAACCGCTAGAACTTGGTGCCGATATTGTTAGCCATTCTTGTACTAAATTTTTAAACGGACATTCAGATTTATTAGCGGGAATTTTAGTCTTTAAAGATCAGCAACTAGCTACAGATGTTTTATGGTGGGCTAATAATATTGGTACGATGACGTCATCATTTGATAGCTATCTTCTGTTGCGTGGATTAAGAACACTTTCAGCGCGAGTAAAATTACAGCAGGACAATGCACAAAAAGTTGTTCAATACTTAGCTAATCATCCAAAAATAGCTAAAGTCTATCATCCATCTTTACCGTCAAACCTTGGGCACGATATCGCCCAAAAACAGCAAAAAGGCTTTGGCTCATTACTTAGTTTTGAATTAGTAGGTGATGCTGATACCATGCCAACGTTTTTAGAATCGCTTAAAATTTTCACCTTAGCTCAATCACTTGGTGGTGTTGAAAGCCTTGTATGCCATCCTGCAACGATGACTCACTCAGGCATTAGTGCTGAGGCTCGAAAAACAGCAGGGATTTCAGATCAGTTATTGCGTATTTCTGTCGGCTTGGAAGATATTGCCGATTTACTTGCTGATTTAGAACAAGCATTGGCAAAAGTGTAGTGTCTATTTTAGCGCATCTATATTTAGATTTAGCTATTTGGATTAATGAAATAGATTTATTTCGTTAATCCTATTAGTTTTTATATTCCTTAATACATTGGCAAGCTAAAATAGTCGTTTGTTATTTTTTTAATGGCAGAAAAGACCTCATCAATAGTATGTTTTCTGCTTCGACTACATACTTTGGCCATTTGTTGGCAGACTAAACATTGCCTTGAGTGGTGATCAAATTTAGCGCGAGAAATACTTTGTTGGGTTATTGGGTCAATAACATCAATATCCCATAGGCGACCTAAAGGATGATTATCTTCTATATTAATACAGCATTGCTTTAGTATATCGGCTGAGCATTTTGCGACAATAATGGCTTCACAGCCAGTAATGTGATGAAAATGGGTTTCATGTATTAATGAAATATCATTTTTTGATAGGGTACTGTGTATAGTGGCAATGGCCTCTTTAAATAATCGATTCGCGCCACTACTATTTTTTATTGGTCCGGGGATAACTAAACTTAACGAAATAAGTGGATAATGATAACGTTTTATTGCTTCTTGTTGGCTTTGTACACGTTTTTCTTTAGCCAATAACATCTGTTCAAGTGTGATAGGGGTGCCATCATCAAATTTAATTAATATATCATTCATAATGAAAAAGATAAGTAGCATGGCATCAGCTAATGTCATGCTACTTTGTGGTTAATTAGTCCTTAACTTGACGAACCACATCAATGATTGAACCATCACGGAAATGAACAACACCAACGATTTTATCATTAAATTCAATTGGTTTTGGTTCACCCGTTAACGAAACAGCACGTTGATATAGCTCTTCAATACTCATGACTGGTAAATTAGCCGCTTTTAATCGTTCTGCAATTTCAGGACGAGCAGGGTTAACCGCTATACCATGGTCAGTAACAAGAACATCGACACTTTCACCCGGTGTCACAACCGTTGTAACTTTCTTAATTACAGTAGGGATTCGGCTACGAATGAGTGGCGCAACAATAATAGTTAAATTTGCACCAGCAGCTGTATCACAGTGACCACCTGATGCGCCACGCATAACACCGTCAGAACCGGTTAACACGTTAACGTTATAATCAAGGTCAATTTCTAACGCACTAAGGATCACAATATCTAACTCATCGACACTAGCACCTTTAGAGGCTGGATTTGCATAGACATTAGTTGAAACTTCAATATGATCTTTATTTCGACCTAAAGATTGTCCAGCTGTACCATCAAAGCTTTGAGTATCAAGTAAACGTTTTACTAAACCTTTTTCATGAAGATCAACAATACTAGCCGTAATACCACCTAAAGCAAATGATGCGGTGATATTTTTAGCACGCATACGATTTTCTAGGAAACGTGTTGCTGCGGTTGAAGACGCACCAGAACCAGTTTGAATAGAAAAACCATCTTTAAAATAGCCTGAATACTCAATAACATCTGCTGCATAACGCGCAATCATCAGTTCACGAGGGTTACTAGTGATACGTGCAGCACCAACGCTGATCTTAGTTGGATCACCAACCTCATCAACTTTAACAATATAGTCAACTTGATCTTGGCGAATACTTGCTGGATGATTTGGGTAACCAACAATATCTTCAGTAAGTAATACGACTTTCTTAGCAAATTGAGCATCAACCATAGCATAACCTAATGCACCACATTGTGATTTACCAGATACACCATTAGCATTACCTTGTTCATCAGCAGTTGAAACCGCCAAAAATGCAATATCAATATTAATTTCGCCACTTTGAATCAATTTTACACGTCCGCCGTGAGAATGGATATGAACAGGGTTATCCATCAAACCATGTGAAATGGCATCAGCTAATTTACCACGTAAACCCGATGTATAGATTTTTGTAATCACACCCGATTCGATATGAGGGATAAGTGCTGAATTACAACTTAATAGTGAGCTTGATGCTAATGTTAAGTTTTTAATGCCTAATTTGCTAATTGTTTCAACGACTTTATTGATAACTTTATCGCCTTCACGAAATGCATGATGGAAAGAAATTGTCATACCATCACGCAATTCACATTTATGAATCGCTTGTTCAATAGAGTCACACAATTTACGCGTATATTTAGACTCATCTTTTAAATAAGGAGTCGTAGCGTTAGCGTCAATAAATGGCGTGATATTCTTGAGATCTGGATGCTGTTTAAGCAAATCATCAATTTTTTTATTTATAGAAGTCATCATTTTAATCCTATCAAATTTCTTTACGTACACCGGAATATTTTGCTAACTCAATCACTTTTCTAGCACGAGCAATAATCGGTGCATCAATCATTTTGCCATTTAGAGAAATAACACCAAGGCCTTTTCTTTCACCTTCTTCAGCAGCTTCAACCACTTTTTGGGCGTTTTCAACTTCAGCAGCGGTTGGTGCATAAGCATTGTGTAACAGTTCAATTTGTCTTGGATTAATAAGTGATTTACCGTTATATCCAAGTTTCTTGATTAGGCTGACTTCTTTTAAGAAGCCTTCATCGTCATTAACATTTGAATACACCACATCAAAAGCATCAATGCCAGCCACTCGCGCGGCATGTAAAACAGCACAGCGAGCATAAAATAACTCAGTACCATCGCCACGTTCAGTTTGCATATCGACAAGATAGTCAAATGCAGCTAGAGCAATACCAATTAAACGAGGTGAAGATTTAGCGATAGAAACCGCATTCACAACGCCTTGAGCAGATTCAACAGCGGCCATCAGTTTAGTGCTGCCTACTTCACGTCCACACTCTTTTTCAATTCGTTCTACATGTGCTTCTAGTTCGTGAATATCTTCAGCACAGTTGGTCATTGGTAAACGTATAACATCAACACCAGCTCTTACTACGGCTTCAAGGTCTTTTAAACCAAATGGAGTATTAAGTGCATTGATTCGTACCACTGTTTCAATTCCATGCTCTTTATAAACAGGAAGACGTAACGTTTGTGCTACTAATAAACGAGCTGAATCTTTTTCTTTAATTGAAACCGCATCTTCAAGGTCAAACATAATTGAATCGGGTTTATAAACAAAAGAGGTTGATAGCATTGCCGCATTTGCGCCCGGAAGAAATAGCATACTTCGACGTAATTTTTTCATAGTAATTTACTCCAATCTAAGTTTTCTTCTTCTGCGCCACGTAATACTGCACATTGAATTCTTGCTTTGATAGCACAATCAAGTGCGCCTTTATCATCAATAATAATTAAGCCATCTGTTACGTTCAGATCTTGTAATGTTTGCTCAACCACAGCGCGAATTTGATCACCAAATTGTTTATTAACATCGCTATTAATAACAATTTCAATCCCGGTATTAGGCATGACTTTGACTAACAAATCACTTGATTCGAGAGTCCCTGCCATGGCTTCTTTTTGTATTTTCATTTTTTTACCTTTTAAAATGTATTAAATTTTAAATTTATCTAAATTAGCTGAAAGGTAATTCCACGTTGTTGGTGGAACTAGCTTTTTTACCTGTTCATATTGCTCAGATGCTAATAATTTCCTCACTAATGAGGCTGATACAATAGTATCCCCTTCGGTTATTCGTGGAACCTCAACAACAGTAATCGCTGATTGTACACTGATAGCTTTATCTTCAAGCCAATAAGACATTGCTTCGTTATAAGCTTTAGTGACTTCATCATATGGTTCAGTTCCAACAAAGCGATAGGTGATATTCAGTGCTGGCGCGATATAGTTTCGGAATATAAGCAGATCGATGCCCATATAAGCTCGATCTATTTTTGCCTTATCTTTTAGAAAATAAGTAGGAAACGTTGCTCTTGAAATAATATAAGGCGAGCTTGCGTGTACTGTAACATTTTTTATGTGTTTAGATCCATCTTTGACTAATTGTAAACGAGTCTCAAACGAAAATAGCGACGCATTTTCATTAACAACAAAAACGTGCAACCAGTCACACTGGCTAGCTGCGTACTGTATAAGATATTGATGACCTTTTGTGAAGGGGTTAGCGTTCATTACAATACTACCGATTTTCTCCCCTTCTTTTTGTTGCGTATTGAGTTTTTTACAATACTGCCTAATACCGACTGGGGTGTTTTCCATCAGAACAGCCAGATCGGTGATTTCAACAATAGGATAAAAACCACATCCCTTAAAAAAATCTATATTTTCAGGTTTAGTATATAAAAAAAGGTGAAAATAACCATTCTCGTTAGCATATTTTATGGTGTGATCCATTAACGTCAGATTTAGTTGATTACCACGATAATCAGGATCAACAGCAACACATTTAATAATATCCCGATCAATACCTGCACAAGCAATAATTGTAGTGTTAAATTTTGCCACAACAAAAATAGTAACTTGAGAATCTAGCTTAAGATCGGCTCGCGATAATAACTGCTCAACACCTTGATAATCTTGTTTTGATTGAGAAATATCAATAACTGTATAATCAACCAAATCGTACATAAATTTACCTTTTTTCAGCGACTACATAATTGGTTAAACGGCCAATCCCCGTAATTTCAACTTCTATTGTATCACCATCTTGCATAAATACAGGAGGATTACGTTTTTTCCCTACACCACCTGGTGAACCGGTTAGGATCACATCGCCTGGTGATAAACGGGTAAATGTACTAATATAAGAAATTAATTCAGGGACAGTATGCACAAGATTTTTGATTGAATCATGTTGCATTTCTTGACCATTTAAATAAGTCGTTAACGATAATACTTTGGGATCAGGAATTTCATCACTTGTTGTAATGCATGGACCAAATGCACCTGTGCTTGGCCAGTTTTTACCTGCGGTAAACCAAGTATATTGCCAGTCACGAATTGAACCATCCATATAACAGCTATAACCTGCCACATGAGATAACGCCTCTTCTTGGCTAATACGAAAACCCGCTTTACCAATAATAATAGCTAATTCACCTTCATAGTCTAATTCATTAGTGATAGCTGGTTTAATGATATTGGTTTTATTTCCTGTTTGAGAATCAGGAAAGCGAACAAAAAGAGTGGGTGCTGAACTGGTTTCATTAAATTCTGCTCGTTTTTCAGCATAATTCATACCAACACACAAAATTTTATTTGGATTTGGAATAACCGGTAAGTAAGTAATATCTTGTTCATCAATGTCGCTTGGGGCATCAAGATAGGTTTTAGCCATCGCTAGACCTTCATCATCGGCAAGTAATGATTTTAAATCGGCGTATTTATCACCTAATTTTTGTTTTAAATCAACAATGCCATTGTGAGTAAGAAGACCAAAACTTGCTCTATCAGAGACAAGATAACTGACAAGCTTCATGAAAACTCCTTAAAAGCTGTTTGTGCTAATTGTAACTATAAAATAAACAACCCTAGTATAAACTAAGGTTGTTTTTTGAAATGTAAAATCTATACTAAGAAATTGCCCAGAATGAGTAATGATACAGACACATTGATTGCACCACCAATACGCGTTGCGATTTGTGCAAATGGCATTAATTCCATACGTTCAGCAGCAGTTAGAATTGCTACGTCACCAGTTCCGCCTTGACCACTTTGACAACAAGAGATAACCGCAGCATCAACGGGATACATACCAAGTGCTTTTGACACAAAGAAACCAGTAGTAACTAAGCTCACAACAGTACAAACAATAACAATTAAGTTAGTAATAGTGAAAGCATCAACAATTCTTTCCCATGGAGTAATTGCCACACCTACTGCAAATAGAATAGGATAAGTTACAGATGTTTGGAAAAATTTATAAACAACTTGTGAACCACTTAATACTTTTGGTGAAACACCTGATACTAACTTAACAAAAACGGCAGCAAATAACATTCCAACTGGTGCTGGAAGGCCGATTAATTTGTGACCAATCATACCTACCATATAAAGGATAGCGGCTAATAAAACACCTGATGCAAATGTTGTAACGTCAATTGCCATTTCAGTTTTAGCATTTTTTTGGTTCATTGACTCATCATCTTTAGACGCAGGTAATAAACGACCATTACCAGTTAAATGTGGATAAGCTTTACCAATACGGTTAAGAACACCACCACAGATAATACCAGTTAAACCACCAAGCATAACAATTGGTAACACGCGACCAAGTGCATCGCCTTGTTCCATACCTAAAATTGCAGCATAACCGATTGAAAGAGGAATCGCACCCTCACCAACACCACCAGCCATAATCGGTAATACTAAGAAGAAGAATGTTTCAAATGGTGTTAAACCAAGAAAATAACCAACAGACACACCAACAAGCATACCAACAATTTCACCACAAAGCATTGGTGCGAAGATTTTTAAGAAGCCTTGAATAAGTGTTCGCTTATCCATGTTCATGATACTACCCACGATAATACAGCAGATATATAAGTAAAGGATATGGGTATCTTTATAGAATTTAGTTGTTGCTTCAACAACTGGTTTAGGCAAAATACCATAATAAACTAGTGCAGATGGAATAAACGTTGCACAAATTGCCGCAGCACCCATTTTACCAACGATAGGTAAACGCTTACCAATTTCACCACATAAAAAACCAAAGAAAGCACAAGTAACGACCATCACAACGATTTCGCTAGGTAATTTACCGGTTACTAACACTTCTAAAAAAATAAGAATACCCGCAATAATAAATAACGGAAGAGGGATTACACCAATTTTATAGTTATCCATTAGTCGCCACCAATTGTATGGCCAGCCACTTAGGTTTTGTTCAACAGGATTACTTGTTGATTTTTTGTTGTTATAGTTCTTTTCAGATGAGTTGAAATTCACCATTACTTTTTTTCTCCAAAATGATTTAATTTATTCAAATGTAATGGCGCGTATCTTTACAAAAAATTAATAAAATTTTTGTGATATAAATCATAAATTAACTGTGGTTTTTATGGTTTTAAAGGCTATATGTTTTTTAATGCTGTGTTACACTTACTCTCATTTAATACAAAAGTTGTGTAAACATGCTAAAAAAATTCCAGTTAACGTTTACAACAAAGCTATTTTTATCGCTTTTGTTGTTTTCATTGATTGTTCTTGCATTATTGCAAAGCTACATTTGGAATACAACAGAAACTAATTTATACAGAAGCCTCGGTGAAAAGGCGCAAATTCAAGCAAAAGAGTTATCTGTTTTACCAAGTTTAATTCAATATGTCAAAAATAATGATACAAATGAAATAGCTAATTTAATTAACGATATATTTGAACAAAGTGATGCAAGCTATATTGTTATTGGTGATGCCAATGCCAATCGGCTATTTCATACTGCAAATAGTCCGTTGCATTCGCCTATGGTTGGTGGCGATAACCGAGAGGTTCTTAATGGCAATAGCAGTGTTACCATTAGTGAAGGTTCACTTGGCTTAGCATTACGAGGCAAAGCACCTATTATTGATAACGGAAACGTCATTGGCATTGTGTCTGTTGGCTATATGATCGACGATATTTATGAATTACATATCAGCCAGTTTATACCGATTATTATTTTTTGCTCATTACTTTTTGGGGCATTATTTATCTTCTCATTTTGTTTTTCAAAATCGATAAAAAAACAGATGCTCAACCTAGAACCAAATGAAATAGCACTGTTGGTGAAAAGCCAAAAATCGATTATGGAGTCCATATTTGAAGGCATTATTGCCATTGATACTCATTATCAAATAATTAATATTAACCAATCGGCTAGATGCATGTTAGATATTACTAATAGCGATGAATTGTTAATCAACCGTAAATTAAGCGACTTTATAAAATCTAATGATTTTATTTATGGCAGTGACAACCAACATCAAGATATACACGACCACATCTGTTACTTTAACGATATCAGCGTCATCGCCAACCGAATCCGTATCATTGTTGACGAAAAGATCCAAGGATGGGTTATCACTTTTCGCAATTTTAACGATATCAACCTGTTGAGTATGCAACTAACACAAGTAACCCAATATGTCGATAATTTGCGTGCTATTAGGCATGAACATCTTAACTGGTTGGCAACATTATCGGGATTGATTTATATGAAACGATATGAAGAAGCACAATCATTTATCGCCTTACAATCCGCTGATAACCAAAACAATTTGGATTTTATTACTGAAAATATCCAAATCCCCGCAATTTGTGGATTACTGATTGGCAAATATTCAAAAGCGCACGAAATCGGCCTAAAACTCATATTTGACCCCGCATGCCAATTAATTGCATTACCGGCACTTATCAGCGAAACAGAATTTATGTCAATTTTAGGTAATTTACTTGATAATGCTTTCAATGCTAGCTTAAAAAACGAACAAGGTGATAAAACAATTTATTTATATCTTAGTGACGCGACAGACGAAATTGTCCTTGAAATTAGTGACCAAGGTTGTGGGGTTGATCAAGATATTCGTAACTCTATCTTTGAGCCTGGAGTTACCTCTCAAGAAGGTAAAGAACACGGTATTGGGTTACATCTTGTTTCAACCTACATAAAAAAAGCCAATGGTTACATTACATTTGAAGATAATATCCCATATGGAACGATTTTTTCTGTATTTATTCCCAAATAATAGAAAGGTAATTGTATGAACGAATTTCAAGAAAACGCCATCAAAGTACTTATTGTTGAAGATGAACCAATATTAGCCGAATTAAATGCAGAATTTATTCAAAAAGACACCAAAGTCAAAGTCATAGGCATCGCATCAAATCTAGACGAAGCCAAAATTATGGTTGAAAAACTAAAACCAACTTTAATTTTGCTTGATAACTATTTACCTGATGGTCAGGGAATTGAATTATTTGAATATATAATCAATAATCAGCTAAACAGTTATGTTATTTTTATTACCGCAGCAAGCGACATGGATACTTGCAGTAAAGCGATTCGTTATGGCGCATTTGACTACTTAATAAAGCCCGTATCTTACCAACGGCTAAAACACTCGCTTGAGCGTTTTGAACTATTTTTATACCGACAAAGCCTACAAAAACACGTCAATCAACGCAAAATTGATGAACTGTTCAACTTACAAACCAAAGACTTTGTTAACATGAATCGCCGCTCAAAAGGTATTGAAGAAATCACATTACAAAAAGTAAAAGACCTATTTATGCAAACGGACAAAGCGCTCACCGTCGACGAAATCGTAGAAAAGGCTAACATCAGTAAAACAACCGCACGGCGGTATTTAGAATATTGCGTCCAAATCAAATTACTAACGGTAGAACTTAATCATGGAAAGATAGGCCGACCAGAACGATTATATAAACGGCTAGGAAAGTAAGGCTTTAAGGGAAGGAAAAGTATTAAAAAAATCGGTCAGGAAAGGTATTGATTTTATTGAAGTTTTTTGGCTGATTTTTACCTAAAAATAACTACCCAAAAATACCAACCAAACCGCCACTTCCCAAAAAAGCCAAAGCAACGCACACTTACCTCCTAACAATTCTTTACAATAAATTAACAAAAAAAGTGGCGGATTATTCGCCATCAAGCTATAATTTTTAAGCTTTTTTCAAGCAGGGAATCGCTTATTAGTTAAGCGAATAATTATAAAAATCGAAATAAAACAATAAATTACTTGACAGGGAAATAAAAATGCACTACCATGGTTGGCATCTGGCATCTGGCATCTGGCCTGCCAAACCTATGCCCTAAATCTTATTGATTCGCACAGTGGTCAAAAACAGGCGCCACAGTTATTTTCATCATCGAAGTCATTTCGTGTAGCGAAATCGACGCCGTCATCGGCAAAATTATCGCCGATATCCAAGTGGTTACCCAAACCGCCATTACTATTTAAATCACCATTATTATCTAAATCCGCATTGGTTCTTGCACCATTGTTGTTATTGTCGTATACGCAGGGAGCACAGGCGTTATCGGCTTATACATCAAGGATCATAGAGGGGAGTGCGCCATATTTAACGTTTGATGGTGGTCGGAGTAAGGCAACCAATACAGACACCTTTTTAGCAATAGAGTTGCCAGATGGAAGAACTATCACGCCATCGACCAATACATCAAGTTCGACAAACCCGATAATGTTACCTAGTGGTAATTTTACATTTAATGATATTCATATGGTGATACCCTCGGGTTCAACGGCTACCAGTTTAAATAGCTTAATTAGCCAAGGAAAGTGGGGGGATGATGATGGCGATGGACAGGTAACGGCGACAGGGAATGTATCGGTATCAATTTATGATAAAGACGGTAGAACTGTTAGTCGAGGTAATACATTAAACATTTGTAGTGCGCCTTATAAAGTAACATTAAGTAGCACAGGAGGAAGTTTAGCTACACAGTACGGTATACCCAATAGTAGTACTTTTAGCGGAGGCACTGCGGAGTATTATATCACTTTACCATCACAGCCCGTTATTTGTTACGCAAGACCGAATCTTAATCTAGGCACAGATAAGTATGCCGGTCCAGTTGATATTTGGAATCCTGCTAGAGGATTTTTGGTTCAGTCATCTTATAGTTCAAATTTTCCGACAACGGGTCGTAATGGATCGAGTTTTTATTTGGATATTAGTGGAATTGATGCAAGCCAATTGACTTGGTCTTCTGTCAGTCGAGGAGGAATAACGGTATCGGTTCGTTCGACAGGATCAGGTGCCCAAGTAGGATTATCTGGTCCAGTTAGTTCTCAGGAAAGAGAAAGTACACCAGATCCAATTGCTCGACCCTCATTGCCGCAGACATTTGAGTTGGAGGGAAGGGATAGTAGTGGTAATGTTGTCGTGAAATATGGATTTGTCTTAAAGAAGTGGTTTGTTATTAGGAGGTTTCGTGATGGTGCTCAGGCGCAAATCGTATGGTGTGATCGTTTGGGTTATCGTTTGGCTAGGGTAAGGGATTTAACCAATGCACGTTTTAGAGGTCTAGGTAGCTCATCTGGTAATCATTACCAGCGGCGAATAGGGGCTGGATTTTTTACAGAGTGGGGCAGTATGGGATCATCGGTATACTTTACGAAAGATAGCGCAGATAGCCACTTTAACACTGTCAACTCGAACGACGGTTACGTCAGTCACAAACATGCGCTCTGGAGTCTTGGGGCTATTTGCACCACTCCTTAGTTCTTAGCGTTTAGTCCTTAATCCTTAGGGCGCGGAAGGGGGTTATGGTGCCTAAGAGGACAATATAAAAAAGAATAAAGCCCCCGCGCCAGTTGGGGCGTTTCCCCTTAGGGTTACGCCGTTGTGGCAAAGCCACAATAGCGCCGCCCTTCGAGCCGAAACTATCGTACTCAATTCATTCTATTCACAAAAACAAAAAAGGCCTGATTTTTCGCTAAAAAATCGGTCAGGAAAGGTATTGATTTTATTGAAGTTTTTTGGGTCAGTTTTCTTTAAAAACAGCTATTAAAAACACCCCCAAAAAACAGTACTTTTACCCCTCTTACCACTAATAAATCTTTACAATAAATTAGCAAAATAAGTGGCAGATTATTCACCATCAAGTTATAATTTTTATGTTTTTTCAGGCAAGGAATCGCTCGTAAATAAAACAAATGGATGTAAAAATTGAAATAAAACAAAAAATTACTTTACAGGAAAATAAAAATGCATTACCATGGTTGGCATCTGGCATCTGGCATCTGGCCTGCCAAACCTATGCCCTAAATCTTATTGATTCGCACAGTGGCCAAAATAGGGCGCCACAGTTATTTTTATCACCGAAGTCATTTCGCGTAGCGAAATCGACGCCATTTTCGACAAAATTATCGTCGATTTCCAAATTATTATCTAAATCCTCGTTGTTTTTTGTACCACTAGTCTTGTTGTCATATACTCAGGGGACACAGGCCTTAATGGCAAGTACAGCTAATACCATTGAGGGGAGTGCACCTTATTTAAGTTTTGACGGTGGCATAACAAAAATAGAAAAAAGCCGAGATGCGCTTTGGGTTAGCTATGAAGATAATGGTAAAAAGGTTCTCTATACACCCGATAATAACCCGTCTTCTGAAGATAATCCTATTTTGTTACCAGAAACAGTTAAAACATTTACTGACATTAACATGGTGATTCCCAAAGATATTCCTATATTAGATGACTATAATAATCAGGTAAATTTTTCTTTTAGTCATGATAAAGGTTATTTTTTTGATGATGATGGTGATAATATTGCCTGGGGACAAGGGGTTATGAGGCTAGCTTTTTTAATAGGAGAACAGACCTTTCGTCGCAGTGATTTTATCGATCCTTGTTGGGATACTTATCAGGTAAATATATCTTTTGATTATGCTGTTGTTTATTCTGATTATGGTATACCAAATCAAAATATGTATGATAATGATCGTGTATCTTATTATGTTAAACCTACTGTCTCGCACCCTTATTCATGTTGGTTGTTTCCAAGTGGTCACTATGGCATTTTGGTGGAGGATAACGTTACTGGCCATTGGGCGGGTAATTATATGCAACCTAAAGGATATTTGGTTCAAGATATTAATCAGCCTTCTACTAATTTTCCGACTGGTGGTTCAAATGCTTTTGATTTTGTTTTAACATTTACTGGGGCAAATTTTGATGACCTTAGCTTTAGTAAACAACCTGCCGATTCAAAAGTAAATTTGAGTTTTGAACAGGTAAGTAATAGCATGACAGGCCAATACATAAAGAATAAAGTTAAAGTTAATTTATTGGGGCCAGTTATTGGGCAAGCTGATATATCTTTCACCCCAACTACGTTTACGATTTTTGCCGATAAGGCGCAAACTATTCCTATCTACCGTTTTAGGCTTAACCATTGGTTTGTTGTGACAAATGATCAAGTCGCTCGTAATTTTACTAAAACTAAAGAATATTGTGAAAGCCTTGGATATCGTCTTCCTACTGTGTCGGAATTAACAAATTATAAGGCACCAGATATTGGCTGGGACCATGGTTATCCTCCTAATATGAATATGTATCCTGTAAAACAAATTGGTGGCGGGTTAATTTCTGAATGGGGGACTTTAGGTTTTTATACAACTGGTTTTTATAGTGCATCTTATTGGACAAGTAATCATCATAAAGATAATAATTATTATTCGGTTTATATGCATGGTGCAGTTATTTCAAACCCTATCACTGATGAATTTGATCAGGCTCTTTGTGTATCCCCGTAATGTGTTTGCTTTATAGAACTAGTTAGTTATTGTCATCTTATTAAGATTAGGTAAATGGTGTTTTTTTATTATGAAGAAACTAAATAAAATCAATGGATTTTCTGGATGTTTTTTGATGGTTTAATTGATTTCATTGAGTAATGCTATTAAATAAGATTATCCGTTTGCTATTTTATTTTAAAAGTTACGCTACTATTTTTATTGCTGTTTATTAATATTACTTATAACTAATAAAAAAAGATTGAAATGATTTGGTTGTTAAGTAACCATGTGAGTGTAACATCCATTTTTGCTGCCAATAAAGCAAAATCCGACAAACTGTATAATTAGATGATAAGGAGCCAATATGTTTAGCAACAAGATGGCTATTGCCGAGTACGATAAGGAACTTTGGGATGCGATAAAAGGTGAGGAGCAGCGTCAAGAAGATCACCTTGAATTGATCGCATCTGAAAACTACACCAGTCCACGCGTAATGCAAGCACAAGGTTCGCAATTAACCAATAAATATGCCGAAGGTTATCCTGGTAAACGTTATTATGGTGGTTGTGAATATGTTGATATTGTTGAAAAATTAGCAATTGAACGGGCTAAGGCTCTATTTGGTGCAGACTATGCCAATGTGCAACCACATTCTGGTTCTCAAGCGAATTTTGCTGTTTATATGGCGCTTTTAAATACCGGTGATACTGTTTTAGGTATGAACTTGTCTGAAGGTGGTCATTTGACGCACGGTTCACCCGTTAGCTTTTCAGGTAAGCTTTATCATATTGTGGATTATGGAGTTGATGATTCAGGGCGTATTGATTATGACAAGTTGGCTAAAACAGCTCAAGAATCTAAACCAAAAATGATTATTGGTGGGTTTTCGGCTTATTCTGGGGTAGTGGATTGGCAACGTATGCGTGAAATCGCCGATAGTGTGGGGGCTTATTTATTTGTGGATATGGCGCATGTCGCTGGGTTAGTTGCGGCAGGGGTTTATCCTAATCCTGTCCCTTATGCGCATGTGGTGACGACAACAACGCATAAAACGCTTGGGGGTCCTCGTGGTGGTTTGATTTTGGCTAAAGGTGGTAGTGAAGAGTTATATAAAAAGTTAAATTCTGCTGTCTTTCCTGGAGCGCAAGGTGGACCTTTAATGCATGTAATAGCAGCTAAAGCCGTTGCGTTAAAAGAGGCGATGGAGCCTGAGTATAAAACTTATCAACAACAAGTAGTGAAAAACGCTAAAGCTATGGTTGAGGTGATTTTAAAACGTGGTTATAAGGTGGTTTCTGGTGAAACACACAATCACCTATTTTTAATTGATTTAGTTGATAAAAATATTACTGGTAAAGAAGCCGATGCTGCGTTAGGCAGTGCGAATATTACCGTTAATAAAAATAGTGTGCCGAAAGATCCGCAAAGTCCGTTTGTAACATCTGGTGTGCGTATTGGTACGCCGGCTATTACTCGTCGTGGTTTTAAGGAAGCCGAATCGCGTGATTTAGCCAATTGGATTTGTGATGTTTTAGATAATATTGATGATGAGCAAACGATTCAAGCCGTGAAAGAAAAGGTGTTAGCTATTTGCCGATGTTTGCCGGTTTACCAGCATTGATTGTTGTTTAATTTCGCCGACAGTCGACAATTGTCGGCGAAATGTGTTGTTAAGTTGATTTTATTTATCAATGTTGGCGTTTGTCTCGGTTTTATTTTGTATCTGTTCTTGTTTGTGTTCCTTAATGTAATGGTCAAGGTAACCCTCATGCCATAACCAACCTCCTGTAGCCCCAATACCGAGTAAAATTGCTAACCAAAAAATAATAGCGAGTTTGTGGTGACGTTGTTTCATTGGATCACGCAAATTGCGTTTTGCATCGGCAGGGAGCTGGGCTTTACTGGTGAGTAAGCTTCCTAACATTAAGTTAATTTTAACTTGCCCATTAATTGCCCAACCTGATGCTTCTAGTAATGGTCCAAGTGTTCTTCGACGTAATTTTAACCATGCCAAAATAACAGAAGGGCCAGAAATAATCAGGAATAATCCTATAAAAACCAAAGGTACTTGCCACCAAGCTAGTGCAAAAATGGCTTGGAATATTGTGGCTAATGCTGTGCCGATTGCACCAATTGCTAACCCAATTGCGGCAAAAATTCCCACACTTTTGCCAATGTCAAATTTGTTGTTTGGGTTTTGTAGTGCCTGTTCACTTGATTTTTCAATGTTGGCATCTTTACTGCTTGCCCATTTATTTATTTGTTCAGTAATCACGCGCCCCATTCGTTGATAAGGTGCCCAAATTGCTTGTTGTATGCTGATGGGTTTAGTGATGATTTTGACCACATTGGCATCCCAGTCGTTGCCGTCGTTGTCAATAAATACGCCATTACGTCCTTCAATCAATAAATCACCTTGCCCTGCGGTTATTGCGGCAGCAATGGTCTTTTTTTGTCCATTTCTTGTGCATTCACAATAGAGTAAGCAGAGCTCGGAATAGTTTGCCATTACTGTGTGTTTGGCAATGTTATCAACAGCAACACAGAGAGTAGCACAACGTCCATCAATATACAGCTTTCCTAGCTGAAAGGCAGCTCGTGTTTTTAGCGAAAAGAAGTCCGCAAAAGAAACAAAGTTAACCAGTAAGCGGTAAAGATGTTTGTGAAATAGAACTAACTTTTCTAATGTGATTATGTCTGATGCGGATATCGGTGTTTGATTGTCTTGTTCAACCATTTGTTTAAATTCGTTGAGTAAGTCACCGTTGGCTAAGTTAACGATGGTGTTGTTGGGGATGTCTTCTATGCTAGCCGATGGTTTTGTTGCAACAGTTAATTGCGCTATTTCGGGTTTTGCGCTGATTAGTGTGGCATAAGTTTTTAAATTTTGTTGAATATCTTGCCACTCTTGTTGGGTGAGTTGGTCGGGATTGGATAGCGATGATTCTACTAATGTTTTGAAGCGGCTAATTTTTGCTTTCCAAAGCGGGTTAAGCCCATTGACAAGATCAAGTGTGTTGTTGATGCCGATTTTTGATAGGGGTAGTTCAGTTAAGTCTTTGTCTGATAATAGTCCATTTTGTGTAGGCACAATGAATTTTTCATCGACATTGAGCGAGGTTTGTGCTTGCGGTGCATATTGTGCAAGTTCAACCCGTAAAAAATAATCATCAATTTTAGGTTTGAGTTGTTCGATTAACTTCCAAATTTCGGCGCTGTTTTCCCTAAATGGAGTTGGTGTGGTGCTGATTTGTGTTTGCCATTGTAACCATGTTTTTAGGTTGTCAACGAAGGTGGTGGCAATATTTAGATCGATGCCATCTTGTCCACTCATATCTTTTTGTGCACCCGTTGTGTCGATGGCGGTTTGGATAAAGGTTTGCATGTCAGCCGATAATTCGCTTGAGGCAGGGAAGATTAAATCACCATTATAAAGTTTGTTTGCATTGCTTTGTATTGATTGCTGTATATCATCTTGCGTTAAATAATCTATGCCGTTTTTATTTAAGCTAGCTAAGATGCTGTGTGCGGTAATCGATAGCTTTTGCCCCTGTGGGGTCGAGGTGTTAATTTCGGATAAAGGCAGTGTTTCACTGGACTGTAAGATACTGTCAAATGAGGTGATTTTGTCTTGTGTCCAACTAATAGCATCAAGGATATCAGGAATACGGATACGTCCGTCTTTATCTGAATCAAGTAGTTCTAAGGTTCTTTCGTCAAAATCAAGACCTGTGGTTGGGCAACTTAGTGCTACCCATAATTTAGGATCTAAATTAGGTAAATTGATAATGTCATTGGCGTTTTTAAATACAACTTGATCAAGCCCACCGACACGCTGAAATGTCCACATGTGACTCATAATTATCCTCATATAAAAATCTAAATAATATTTTGTTAGTTAATATAAACAGTAATTGTTTTTTTTGATAGAGCTGAATAGTGATTTCTAATATTTGTGAGACCTATTAGTGTATCTTTGGTATTTGATTTAGTTGACTTGGGCAACTTTGTGATAGAATAGCGTCTTATTACTTAATATCCAATAAAAACCAATAATATGTCATTAATTAATCTTACCAATGCTTATCTTTCATTTAGCGATGCACCGCTACTTGATCATATCGATATGTCTATTGAGCCAAGCGAGCGTGTTTGTCTTGTTGGCCGTAATGGTGCTGGCAAGTCGACGTTACTTAAAGTACTAAATAAAGAAGTGCCACTAGATGAAGGGCAAATTATTTATGAAAATAATGTGATTGTGTCACGCTTACAGCAAGATCCTCCACGTGATGTGCAAGGTAATGTATTTGATTTTGTTGCTGAAGGTTTGCACGAACAGGCGCAGTTGTTAAGAGATTATTACGATTTATCCCACCGTATTGAGCAAGATCCTAGTGAAAGTCATTTAACTAAATTAGCCAAATTGCAAGAACAGTTAGATCATCAAAATGGTTGGCAATTAGATAGCCGTATTCGTAATGTGATTTCGTCATTGTCGTTAGATGGCGATGCGTTGTTGTCTTCGTTATCGGGTGGGTGGTTGCGTAAAGCGGCTTTAGCAAAGGCGTTGGTTTGTCAACCGACAGTCTTATTGCTTGATGAACCAACAAACCATTTAGATATTGAGACCATTAAATGGCTAGAAGAGTTTTTAAAAAGCTTTAATGGCAGTATTGTGTTTATCTCTCATGATCGTTCGTTTATTCGTCAAATGGCAACACGTATTATTGATTTAGATCGAGGGCATATTTCGTCTTGGAGTGGTAATTACGATAATTATCTGTTGGGTAAAGAGGAAGCACTACGCGTTGAAGCGTTACAAAATGCAGAATTCGATAAAAAACTTGCTCAAGAAGAGGTCTGGATTAGACAAGGAATTAAAGCCCGCCGTACACGTAACGAAGGGCGAGTACGTGCGTTAAAGGCAATGCGTCAAGAGTATAATGAGCGTCGTCAAGTTATGGGTAATGCCAAGATGCAAATTGAAGAGGCGTTACGTTCAGGGAAGATCGTTTTTGAGCTTGATAATGTAACTTATCAAGTTGAAGATAAGTTGCTCGTAAATGATTTTAGTGTGCAAGTGTTGCGTGGTGATAAGATAGCGTTGATTGGGCCTAATGGTATTGGTAAAACAACGTTGCTTAAGCTGATGTTAGGTAATTTGCAACCGACATCAGGTAGTGTACATTGTGGTACAAAGCTTGAAGTAGCTTATTTTGACCAGTATCGGTTAGAGCTCGATCCCGAAAAAACAGTGATGGATAATTTGGCTGAAGGTAAACAAGAGGTGATGGTAAATGGTCGATCACGGCATGTATTGGGATATTTGCAAGACTTTTTGTTTCCACCTAAACGGGCAAGAACACCTGTGCGAGCGCTATCTGGTGGGGAGCGTAATCGTTTATTGCTAGCTAAGCTGTTTTTAAAACCCAGTAATTTGTTAGTCCTTGACGAACCCACCAATGATCTTGATATCGAAACGCTCGAGTTGTTAGAGGAGTTAGTCAACGATTATCAAGGAACCGTTTTGTTAGTTAGCCATGATCGGCAATTTGTTGATAATGTGGTGACTCAATGTTGGTTTTTTGAAGATAAAGGCCGTATTGGTGTTTATGCTGGCGGTTATGCCGATGCACTTCAACAACAACAGCAAGCTCAGCCAGTTAAAGTGGCGACGGTTAATCAGAATGCTGAGTCAGCCAAAAAAGAAGCTAACAACGTTGCAACTTTGCCTCGTCATGAACAAGCCACTAAAAAACGTGTTAAGCTGAGTTATAACGAGCAACGCGAGCTAGCACAATTGCCAAGTCGGTTAGAGCAGTTAGAAAGCGATATTGCCGATTTGCAACAGCAAGTGAGTCATCACGACTTTTTTAATCAACCTCACGAGGTGACTAACGCCATATTGCAGCAGTTAGCCGACAAAGAAGCCGAGCTAGAGGCTGTCTTTGAAAGGTGGGAGCAGTTAGAGTCGTTAAGTCAGTCATAACCCTTTGCCAATCAGCCATGTTGAGCATTATTTATCATTGTGGTTAATAAATAATGCTGTTTGGCTTGTGGGGGATTAATTCTGTTGTGATTCTTCCGTTTTGATGTTCCACAGCTTTCTAGAATGAAAGGCGAACAATAGTAGGGCAATGATGACAAAAATTGCCCCTACAAATCCGATGTCTTTGGTTGATAGGAAAATGAGTACCTTACTGCCAATAAATGCGCCCCCTCCAATGCCGATGTTGTAGATGCCCGAATAAACCGATGTGGCAATGTCGGTTGCGTCAGGTGCAGCGTCAATGACTTTGCTTTGCATAACCATGCCGATAATGGTCACTGAAAGCCCCCATACCAAGCACTGAATAATGGCGGTGTAGATGCTGAGCGAACTAACGTCAAGCGATAATAAGCAAATGCCTAATGTTAATACGGGAATAAACAAAATGGCCGTTGGGTTTTTGTTGGCATATTTGGCAAAAATCACACTGCCAATCATGCCTGAAAATCCAACAACCAGTAATAAACCGACAATGACGTGTTGATCAAATCCACCAACATTTGTCATAAATGGGGTGATGTAGGTGTAAGCCGTAAAGTGTCCTGCAATAATGATCGCAGTGAGTAGGTAGATGTTAAGCAGTACTGGGCGTTTTAGTACCTGTGGTATGTTTTTCATCGAAATGATGTTGGTGCTTGGTAACTTAGGTAATAAGTTAATCAGTATTAGCATGACACAAAAGGCGAAGAAGCCAATACATAAAAAGGTTACGCGCCAGCCGACCCATTGCCCGATTATTGTTCCAATCGGAATGCCGAGTATGGTAGCCATTGAAACACCAATCACAATAAAGCCCATGGCTTTGGCTTTTTTGCCATTGGGTGCTAGTCGAACGGCGAGTGGCGTTGTGATAGCCCAAAAGACGGCATGTGCACAAGCGATGCCAATTCTGGCTGCCACTAAGCTGTAGAAATTCCACGCTATCCCAGCTAATAGGTGACTACCAATAAATAAGCAGAATAGTAATATGAGTAGCTTTTTTCGTTCCATTTGGGAGGTTAATACCGTTAGTGGCAACGATAGTAGCGAAACCGACCACGCATAAATTGTTAGTAACAATCCAGCATGAGCATTATCCATCGAAAAACTTTTTGCGATATCAGGAAGTAGACCAACAGGTATAAATTCTGTTGTGTTAAAAATAAATGCAGCAAATGCAAGGCATAGAATAGATGACCAAATACGAGATCGGGTAATGTTATTATTCATGATTAAGATTGTGGCGGGAAGATTAGATTACTTTTGATTATAACTGAATATTTTTGTCTATTAAATAGTTGCTATAAATTAATCTTAAAGTATATCGCTACCAATATTATTAGGTAGCGATATATTATATCGTGATTTATGCTAATACTTTAGCTGCCGCTAGGGCTTTGTCATAATCAGGCTCAGACGAGGTCTCTTTTACATATTCAACGTAAACAATCTTGTCATTTTTATCAATGACAAATACGGCTCGAGTAAGTAACCGTAGCTGTTCAATAACAACACCATATTTTAAACCAAAGTTGAGTTCTTTATGATCTGAGGTGACTTTAACTGCATCAATCCCCTCAGCTGCACAATAACGGTTTAATGCAAAAGGTAGATCAACACTTATTGAAAATATTACGGTATCTTTTAGTTTTGCTGCTTCGACATTGAAATGGTGAACCTGGGCACTACAGACCGATGTGTCAATTGATGGTACTGAATTTATTATTCTTACTTTGCCGCTAAAATCGGATAATTTTATCGGTTTCATCTCTAGATCTTGCACAGTAAAATCAGGTGCCAAATCACCGACATTGATTTTTGGACCTAATAAAGTAATTGGGTTACCACGCATTGTGACTTCATTCGCTCTTTTTTGCATAATTGTTTCCTTAGTGTTGTGACAAATTATGGGGGGATAGTGTAACGACTTCCAATGCATTGAAGCTTTTGCACATGATAGCGTTAGTTGAATATAGAACTAAATGAGCAGATCAGCAATAGCATTATCTGTTTTTATCGAATGAATTAGCCGATTACTGTTATCGTTGATAACGTTGCTGTTAACACATTGAGGAATTTCTATATTAATCAAATTTCATTAATAAATCATCGAGGAAATTATTCAGTATTGTTTGTTATAAAATTTATCTAATTTTGGCTGTGGTTTTTACAGCCAATAGTTTGGTTTTTAAGTTACAATGTTTTAAACGCTATATCAGGCAAAATCGTTTTGCCTTGCCAATATAACTCGCTAGCAATATGTTCGGCAATTTGGCCATAAAGTTGAGTAAATTCGCTATCAGGATGGCTAATGACGGTGGGGTTTCCTGTATCAAGATCTTGGCGTAAGATTTTATGAAGAGGTACTTGTCCAAGCAATTTTGTTTGATATTGATTGGCCAAACGTTGTGCGCCTCCTTCACCAAATATTGTTTCGTGGTGACCACAATTTTCACAAATGTGGTAACTCATGTTTTCAATAATTCCTAGTGTTGGAATGTTGACCTTATTAAACATGGTAATACCTTTTTTGGCATCAATTAATGCAATGTCTTGTGGGGTGCTAACAATTATGGCCGCCGTTACTGGAATATTTTGAGCAAGCGTTAATTGAATATCCCCAGTACCTGGTGGCATATCAATAACAAGATAATCAAGTTCAGGCCAAAGCGTATCTTGTAATATTTGTAGTAATGCTTTGCTTGCCATTGGTCCACGCCATACCATTGCACCATCAGGGTCAACTAAATAACCTATGGAGTTACTGGCTAATCCATATGCCATAATTGGGGTCATGTGTTTATTGTCTGGTGTTAATGGGTGCTCTTTTTCTGTACCCAACATGGTTGGAATCGAGGGGCCATAAATATCGGCATCTAAAATACCTACTTTAGCGCCTTGCTTTTGTAAAGCTAATGCTAAATTGATTGCTGTTGATGATTTACCCACGCCTCCTTTACCAGAACTTATGGCGATAATATTTTTTATATTATTAATGGCCTGTTGGTTATTAGCACGTTTTAAGGTGGCAATTTTATATTCAAGGCACCAGTCAATATCGTTAATACCGTTAAGTTTAAGTAATTCAGGAGTAGTTGTTTTTTTTAGGGCGTCAAAACCGCTTTGCCAAACAAAAGGCATGGTTAGGTTAATAGATAAGCGGTGGTTTAATATTTCGATTTTTTGTATTGCGCCAAGTTCAAATAAATTTTTTTGCAAAGTTGGATGAGTAAAATTCTCAAGAATTTTTTTTACTTCAATATTCATTATTGTGATCTCTTTATGTATCAATATTTATGCTTGTTTGCTTTTTAGTTTGATTCGTTAAAGGTTTAGCGCATGATAAATAGTTAGGCGTTATTTGGCATTTTTTAACAAAATTATTTAACTACCAACAAAGCTAATTGGGCATAGAAATTTTATTAAATTATGGCATAAATCTAGCGATAATCCCACGTTTGATGTACTATTTCTGTCATTATGTAAAAAAGGGTAATAAATCAACATGACAACTCAACGCAAAATATTGGTGACTTGTGCACTGCCTTATGCCAATGGTGCAATTCACTTAGGTCATATGCTTGAACACATTCAAGCTGATGTATGGGTACGCTATCAACGTATGCGTGGTAATGAGATCTATTTTATTTGTGCTGACGATGCCCATGGCACGCCAATTATGCTCAAAGCACAACAACTTGGTATTACGCCAGAACAGATGATTAGTGAAGTTAAAACCGAGCATCAGCGCGATTTTGCTGGGTTTAATATCAGTTATGATAATTACCATTCAACCCATAGCCCAGAAAATCGTGAAATATCAGAGCAAATTTATAAACGTTTAAAAGCAAATGGTTATATTAAAACTAAAGTTATTTCACAGCTATTTGATCCTGAAAAACAGATGTTTTTACCTGATCGCTTTGTAAAAGGCACTTGCCCACGTTGTAAAGCGCCCGATCAATATGGTGATAACTGTGAAGTGTGTAGTGCTACTTATAATCCTATTGATTTAATTGACCCTAAGTCTGTGGTTTCGGGCGCCACGCCGATTTTAAAAGAGTCTGAACACTTCTTTTTTGATTTGCCTGCGTTTTCAAATATGTTGCAAGAGTGGATTCGCTCAGGAACACTTCAAGACCAAGTGGCGAATAAAATGCAAGAGTGGTTCGAATCTGGTTTGCAACCTTGGGATATCAGCCGTGATGCGCCTTATTTTGGTTTTGAAATCCCTGATGCGCCAGGCAAATATTTCTACGTTTGGTTAGATGCGCCAATTGGTTATATGGGATCTTTTTTAAATTACTGCAATACACAAAATAAACCGATTTTTGATGAGTTTTGGAATAAAAATTCAAATACTGAACTTTATCATTTTATTGGTAAAGATATTGTTTATTTCCATAGTTTATTTTGGCCTGCTATGTTAGATGGTAGTGAATATCGTAAGCCATCGAATATTTTTGTTCATGGATATGTCACGGTTGATGGTGCAAAAATGTCTAAATCACGAGGTACTTTTATTCAAGCAAGTACCTATTTAAAACATTTAGATCCTGATTGCTTGCGTTATTATTATGCCGCTAAACTATCATCACATATTGATGATATTGATTTAAATCTAGAAGACTTTGTGCAACGTGTAAATAGTGATTTAGTCAATAAAGTTGTCAATATTGCTTCGCGTTCGGCTGGTTTTATCTATAAACGTTTTGATGGCAAATTATCAGATAAGGTCGCTGAACCAGAACTTTATCAACGTTTTGTTGATAAATCTCAAACTATTGCCGATTATTTTGAACAACGTGAATCTGGCAAGGCGATTCGTGAAATTATGGCTTTAGCTGATGAAGCTAACCGTTATATTGACGAAAAAGCCCCTTGGGTGGTTGCTAAACAAGAAGGGCAAGATCAAGCATTGCAAGATATTTGCTCGATGGGTATTCACTTATTCCGCATTTTGATGACCTATTTAAAACCAATTGTGCCTTCGTTAGCTGAGCGCAGTGAGGCATTTTTAAATAGTCAATTAACATGGAATTCTATTGATAACGCTTTAACAAATCATAAGATTAATCAGTTCAAAGCCTTATTTAACCGTATTGATATGGATAAAATCACCGCTATGATTGACGAAACAAAACAACAAGCTGCACTAGCGCAACCAACAAAACCACTCGTTGCTGAACCTATCGCTGAGACGATTAATTTTGACGATTTTGCTAAAGTCGATATGCGTGTAGCGTTGATTAAACATGCCTGTTTTGTTGAGGGATCTGATAAATTACTTCAATTGACACTTGATATTGGCGATGAAACCCGTAACGTGTTTTCAGGTATTAAGCAGTTTTACCCTGATCCTGATGTGTTAATTGGTCGTTTAACCATTATGATTGCTAACTTAGCCCCTCGTAAAATGCGTTTTGGTGTTTCAGAAGGTATGGTGCTTTGTGCAAGTGGTAAAGATGATGGTGACGGTGTGTACTTGTTATCTCCAGATAGTGGCGCTAAACCGGGAATGCGAATTTCGTAACTGATATCTTTATTATAAATAAACGGCATCTTAACAAGTTGATATGCTTGTTAAGATGTTTTAGCTAATCTAGCTGTTTTCTATAATTTATAATTTTTGGTTTTCTGAAAGATTTCCTGAATAAGGGAATATGCTATTTTTTAATGAAAAAGTAAAATCTTTGGTGTTAATCTCTCCAATAATGTTGTCACTATCATATAACGCGAGTAGGAATTCAGCCATTTGATCGGCGGTATGATATTTAGCAAAACTTGCATCATAATTGTATTTACTGACATTATTGGCTTTTTCACCAAATTCTGTTTTTGTCGCAGCCGGAGCTAACACCTTTGCGGTTAATTGGGCGTTAGCTTGCTTTAATTCCTGTGCTAGCCCTTCGGTAAAGGCATTGACATAGAATTTTGTTGCGCAATAGGTTACCGCATTAGGAACGATCGTATATCCACCACGGGAGGAGATGTTTATTAGTTGTGTCCCAGATTCATTTTGATATTTTCGTACATACAGTGTTGAAAAAATTGTTAGGGTTTCAATATTTAAATGAAGCATTGATTCGATTTTTTCTAAATCTTGATCACGAACACTGCCGTAATGACCAAAACCAGCATTATTAATCCATGTTTCAATAAAATAGTTGTCTAAATCATTAAAAAGGGAATAAGCGTTGGTTGGTTGTGATAAATCACAAATTTTTATAATTACTTCTAATGCTGGGTCAATTTTTGTAATTTCTTGTCGTAAATGTTCTAAATTCTCTTGTCTTCTTGCTGTAATAATAAGGTTTTTATTTCGTTTAGCAAAGGCAGTGGCGGTTGCATAGCCTATTCCAGAACTAGCCCCAGTTATAACAGTATATCTTTTATTTGGGTTGGTCATTTTTATTTCCTTTAATTAATATTTCAAATTTCTCTTTAAGTAACACTATTTAACCTATTGAATAGGCGATAAATGTATCTTCATTATGATAGAAGAAAGGGCTTATTTTGATTTTTTATCTTTGTTGATTATTTGTTTGCCATGAATTGTGTGGTACTTCAAATTCTCTTGTGGTTTGTGCTATAACATCATTCAACTGTTGACGATTTAATGGTATGCAATAAGCCGGTTTTGCTCGTTCAAATCGCCAGCTATTTGATAAAGCACCGACATCAACATAATCATAGCCGATATTTTCTAGTAGATTGATAACAGTCTGTTTGGTGGCTAAATCGTTTCCAGCGATAGGAATTGCCCTTCTATCGGATTGATCATTAGGTTTTGCATCTTTAACAACATCTTTAGCAAGAATGGCATTGAAGACTTTAACAACTTTAGACTTATTAAGATGTTTGGCCATTAGCTCACTGGTTGTTATTTCATGTTTATCTAATTGTTCTAAATGACCATCGCGCTCAGGATAATAGTTAGTTGCGTCAAGTACTATTTTTCCACGGAGTAATTCAGTGGGTAACTGTGTATAATTGATAAAAGGAATAGCAATGAGAATGATATCAGCAAATTTAATGGCTTCTTCTTGGCTTCCAATTTGACAGTTTAAGCGTGTAGCTACGCTAAATAGTGTATTTTTATCTCTAGAATTACTTAGCATAACTTGATAACCAGCTTGCATAAATAGTGTTGCACAAGCTTGACTGACAAATCCAGCTCCTATAATGCCGATTTTTTTCATATATTTACTCCTTTTCAGATGTTTGCTTGATTTATGTTATGATATTTGTAAAATAAAAAGTAATAAATATCTTAAAAGTTGTTTTATTAACAACTATTGGTTGGTAATATGGATTTATTTAGGAGTATGGAAGCTTTTGTATTGACTGTAAAAACAGGTTCATTTGCATCAGCTTCTATTTCATTAAATACCTCTCCTCAAATGGTTGCGAAATATATTCTTTTTTTAGAAACGCAATTAGGGCTAAAGTTACTTAATCGAACAACTCGCTCACAAAATCTTACTGAATTTGGTAAGCAGTATTATGAACGTTGCTTAAGTATTTTGGGTGAAGTTAAAGCTACCACTATGCTTGCACAACAATTTTTAGACGAACCTAGTGGAGTGCTTAGAATTAGTGCACCATTTACGTTTGGTAATTCTGCTTTAGTGTCACTAATTAGTCGGTTTCTAAATTGTTATCCAAAAATTAGTGTTGATATTCAGTTGAGTGATCATTATGTTGATTTAGTTAAGGATGGTTTTGATATCGCGTTTCGTATTGGTGATTTGAGTGATTCTAGCCTCATTGCTCGTAGACTTAATCCTCATCAACTTATTTTTGCTGCTTCACCAAATTATTTGGCAGAATACGGTATTCCATTAACACCATATGATTTGAAACAACATCGGTGTTTGGTTTATCAGTATGCTAATCAAAATAGCAAAGACTATATTTGGCCATTTATGATTAATGGTGAATTAATTAATATTCCTATATCAGGATCATTTCAAAGCAATCAGACGTCGGCTTTAGCGATAGCGGCAATTGAAGGATTAGGTATCACAATGCTACCTGAAGCTATGTTACAAGAACCGATCAAGCAAAAGAAATTACTTCCTGTATTACAGTCATTTTTACCACCCGCGAAGCAGCTTAATATGCTTTACACAGCTGATTGTCAGCAACTACCAAAGTTAAAAGCATTTATTGAATTTGTGCTGAATGCGATGGCTTGAGTGATAATTACGTTTAAATATAATAAAAAAGGCGATTATTTCGCCTTTTTTATTATATAACTAATACGATAATTATTTTATAGTTACTAAAGTGCTAACTTCTTTTCCTAACATATTGTTTAGATAGACTAAATCGTCTGCAGTTAATGTGCCAACAGCATATTTAAGTTGTAGTAGACTAGTTAAGTAATTATATTTCGCATCAGATAAGCGCTGTTTTGAACTGTACAGTTGTGTTGTAGCATTTAATACGTCAACGATTGTTCGCGTTCCTGCTAGATAACCAGCGTTTGTTGATTCTAATGAACTTTGTGCAGAAATAACTGCTTGTTGATAAGCTTTGATTGCACTAATGGATGATGAAATATTATTGTACGATGAACGGACTTGATTAATAACACTACGATTAGTGCTTTCTAGTTTTTCGCTGAAACTTACATAGTTTTGTTGGGCTTGTTCAACTTTAGACATTGTTGCTCCACCTGAAAATATAGGTAGATTTACACTGACGCCAACATAGTTGTTCCCTGAATAAGATTTGCCACCATGTGCACCAGGTGCTATGTTGTTACCATATCTATCAGTTTTATTTAAATTTGTCGATGCATCTAAACTTGCTGTTGGTAAATGACCTGATTGTGAGAGTTTGATTTGTTCACGCGCTATGTCTTGATTTAACTTCATTGTTAATAAATTAAGATTAGACGCTTCAGATTGTTTTAATAAAGTATTGATTTGTGTTGGGGCTTCAGTTTTAAATGTATTACTGTTAATACTTGCCAAACTTGAATAAAAACGGCCACTTACTTGGCGTAAATTTTCGATTGCATTGTTTAACTCATTTAATGCGTTTACTTGTTGTGCAACAGTTAGATCATGGTTAGCTTTTGCATTTTGTACGTCTTCAATTGTTGCTAATCCAACTTGGAATTTTTGACTAGTTTGTTCTAATTGGCGCGCAATTGCTTTTTTCTGTGCATCAATAAAGCTTAATGCATCAAGCGCTTTTAACACATTAAAATAAGCAACAGAAGTATTTAAGATTAATGTTTGACCTTGGTATTGATAGGCAATATCGGCAATACTTGCTTGTTTTTTAGTAATATCTAAGGCTTTCCAATTTGAGAAATTAAAAATGCTTTGAGATACTGCGATTTGGTATAAGTTGCCACTTTTAGATTTTATACCACTGTTATCACGTCGTCCATGATTAACACCATAAGAAGCACTTAAACCAATCTGTGGTAGCAAGCTCGCTCGAGAACCAGAAATTGCTGCATATGCTTTGTTTTTTTCAGCTAATGAACTGCGTAGATCTGGATTAGTTTCTTTTGCCTGTTCATAAACTTGTATTAAATTTTCAGCAAAGACAGATTGGCTTAATATTAAGCCAACTAAAAAGGTTAAAGTTTTTTTCATCAATCTTCTCTTTAAAAATCATTAAAATATAGTAGTATTTTTAATGGTATAATTTTAGCAGATAATTAACATATAGTAAGCATAGTTTATGTCTATTCGCACTTTTTATTCAAATTCAATTTAAATTTGGGATTTTATATGAAAATTAAAGGTAATCCAGTTCGTTTTGATAAAAACGATGTGGTTAATTTGACTAAGAAAGTTTTGTATAAAGGTTTTTTTTCTTTATTTGAATATCGTTTTCAATATCGTAAATTTGATGGTTCAATGAGCGAAGTTGTAGCTCGTGAAATTTTGGAACGTGGTCATGCGGTTGTGCTTTTAGCTTATGATGCTAAACGTGATGACGTTGTATTAATTGAACAAATTCGAATTGCCGCTATTGAAACTCAAGATAGTCCATGGATGCTAGAACTTATTGCCGGTATGATGGATCATGAAAATGAGTCATATGAAGATGTAGCAAGGCGTGAAGCTATGGAGGAAGCCGGAGTCACTGTAGGTAGATGTAAACCTATAATCAGTTATTTGGCATCACCAGGCGGTTTGACTGAACAACTGCATATTTTGGTGGGTGAAGTTGATTCATCAACCGCTAAAGGTATTCACGGCCTAGCTGAAGAAAACGAAGATATTAAAGTTCATGTTGTAAGCCGATCTCAAGCTTATCAATGGGTAGAAGATGGAATTATTAATAATGCTGCATCTATTATTGCACTTCAATGGTTAGAGCTTAATCATGAGTCATTAAAAAAAGAGTGGAAATAATTTTTTAATGATTAGATTTAATTATTTCTTTCATAAAAGTGTGATCTATTTTACACTTTAATATAACACTAGGATTTATAATAAAAATTATGTTTCCAGTCACAATGTTTATTTTGTTGCTGACATTATTAACCATAATTATAGATTGATAAATAATTGGGGTAAATTTTGGAGTCATTTTTAAAACTTCCAATTCGGAATAGAAATTACGGTAGAATATTACATATAACTGATACTCATCTTTTTTCAGATGATGATAGCTCGTTGTTGGGAGTTCATTCTAATGCTAGCTTTTTATCAGTTATTAATGAAATTGAACGTAGTAACAAGAAGTTTGATTTGATTGTAGCGAGTGGTGATTTTGTTCAGGACGGTTCTAAAAAAGCTTATGCCCGTTTTGCTAAGCAAATAAATAAGTTTAATACGCCTTGTGTATGGTTGGCTGGTAACCATGATAATTATGCTTATATGCAAGATGTATTTGATAACTATCAACTTGCCGATAACAAAATAGTTCAGTTAGGAAGCAAATGGTTAATTGTTTTATTAAATAGCCAAGTTGAGGGGCAGGCTTATGGTTTTTTACCAGAATCTGAACTTGAGTTTTTACAAAATGCTTTAACTAAATACTCTTCTAGATATGTGTTAGCTTTTTTACATCATCATCCAATTAGTTCTGGCTGCCATTGGTTAGATCAGCACATTTTGAAAAATAGTGGACAATTAGAGCAGATTATTCAACAACATCCTAATATAAAGGGAATTGGTTGGGGCCACATTCATCAAAAACAGGATTATATTTGGCATCATTGTAATGCTTTTTCAACGCCTTCAACTTGTTTTCAATTTAAACCTGAATGCTATGATTTTCAATTATCAAGTGACGATGCTCCCGGTTGGCGAGAAATTAAACTTAATGCAGATGGTTCTATCGAGAGTGATGTTTATAGATTAACAAACAATCAGTTTTTACCAGATATTTCTCAGAATGGTTATTAATAAATAATAAAGGGGATGCTTGAAGAACTAAATAAAAATTATAGTAATGGTGCAAAAAAGTAAAACAGCCGTTCAACAACCCGTTGCCAAATTGGGCGTTGGTTCCATTCTTCAGTTTTTACTTTATCTGAGTTAGATAAATATTTTTTTAAGAGCAATGCTAACGATTTAGCGAATTCTATGTCATCAATCACTGTTGTGATTTCAAAATTAAGCCATAAGCTACGCATATCTAAATTAACAGTACCAACAAGACTTAGCTGGTTATCGATTAGAACGCTTTTTGTGTGTAATAGGTTATCATTGAATTGATAGAGTTTTACACCACCATTTAATAATTCGGAAAAAAATGCTCGGCTTGCCCATTTTACCATTAGTGAGTCATTTTTTTTGGGGATGATGATGATGACTTCTACTCCCCTTTGAGCTGCGGTACAGACAGCATGTAAAATATCATCACTAGGTACTAAATAAGGTGTTGTAAAAATAATTTGGTCTTGTGCTGAATAGATTGCTGTTAATAACACTTGGTGAATCATGTTTTCCATATAACCTGGGCCAGATGCTATTAATTGCATTATGTGTTTTTTATCCTCTGGTGGTTCGGCGAAGTCGGTTATTTTGGGTAGAGTTAAATGTTTGCCTGTTTCTAGTTCCCAATCACTGGCGTATATGGCACTCATTAACGTTGTTATAGGGCCATTCATTCTGACCATAATATCAACCCATTCACCAACATGTTTATTTTGTTTAAAAAAGCGAGGATCAACTATATTCATACTGCCAGTATAGGATATATAATTGTCGATGATGGCTACTTTTCGGTGTTGGCGTAAGTCCAGTCGTCTAAACATAAATCGAAGTAAGTTTACTTGTAAAGCTTCAACAATGATAATTCCTGCATCACGCATTCTTTTATTCGCATCAGTTTTTATAAAATGTCTGCTACCTGCAGAATCAACCATTAATCGACAAGTTACACCTCGCTTAGTTGCTTGTATTAGTGCTTGTTCAACATCATCAGCACGACCACCTTCATTCCAGATATAAAATACCATTTCGATATTTGATGTCGCTTTATTTATATCGTCAATTAAACGGTCAAAAATTTCGTTAGTTTCGCTTAGTAGTTCGATGTGATTACCATTAATTCCATCAAGACCTGTTTGGTGTTTGCAAAGTTGAAAAATTGGTTTACTTACTTGACTAACATTACTGGTAAAAATATCAGAAAATTCACTTAGACGATTAATAAACTTTGAAATAGTTGGACGCATTTTTTGCGCCCGTTTAACGCGTTGTTGTCCTAAGTGAGCCTCTCCTAGGGCAAAATAAAGGAACACTCCGACAAGTGGTAAGATATAAATAACTAACATCCATGCAATGACATAAGTTGTTGGTCTTCGTTTGAAGACGATCCGTAATGTTGTTGAAACAATGATCAACCAATAAACAAAAAAGATCAAAGTGCTAATTAAAGCATGAAATGTGGTAAATTGCATACTTAGTTAATTATTAGTTAAGTTTAATTTAGTAAGCGGATCTTTAGTGCAATCATAATTTTGAAAAACTTCTGGTAATGGTTTGGGGTTATTATGCTTATCAACTGAAACATAAGTAAATACAGCATCGGTTATGCAAAAACGTTCTGTAGTATCAAATGTATCAATGACTTTTTTTACCCAAACCTCAATACCAATGGTGATAGATGTTTTTCCTGTTTTAATGCATTGTGCGTAACAACAAACAACATCCCCTACCATTGCTGGTTTGTAAAATGTAATACTACTAGCATTAACTGTTACAACTCGATTTCTAGCGATCTCTTTTGATAAAATACCACCTGCAAGATCCATTTGAGACATGATCCATCCGCCAAAAATATGTCCATGAGGATTGGTGTCAGCAGGCATAGCAAGGGTTCTAAGCACTAATTGTCCTTTAGGGGCTATATTTTGTGTCATGCTAAAATACTCCATTTGTACTATATTATTGTTTATTGTCTATATCTTTATTCATATTTTTATAGATGTAGATACCTGATATTAAAGACAATAGTAACGATGCGCCAGGTAAAATGAATACTTTAAATATCCAGAAGAAATTATCTGTAGTGTAATAGGTCGCACCTAAACTAATTGTGCCACATAATATAAAGAAAACGACCCATAATAAATTTAGTTTATTCCAAATATTTGTATCTAGTTGTATTTCTTTACTGAGCATTTTTTGAAGTAGGTTTTTTTTAAAAATAAATTGGCTAACTAATAACGCCATAGCAAATAAAAAATTAATAATAGTTACTTTCCATTTGATTATATTAGGGTCACGCATATAAAGTGTGAATCCACCAAAAACCATGATCATCAGATAAGAAATTAACTCTATTTTATCTATTTTTCTATATAAAATAAGAATAAGAAGAAAGCATACTGTTGCTGCGATCATTAATGCTTGAACGCCCACAAAGACGTCGTACATTGTTAAAAAAATAAAAAAGAATACAAGAGGAATAAAGTTTAAAAGCTGTTTCATTTAAGTATTAACCTAGTAAAAAGGTAAGTTATCATATTTTAAATAAGCAAAAAGCCTATTGGAATAGGCTTATTTTTTGTGATGAAGTTCAGGATGCGCTTTACAATTACCAGATTGGCAATGCCCATAAAGGTATAAGCTGTGATAAGTTAACTTAACACCATATTGTTCTGCGATTTCTTTTTGTCTAGCATTGATAATATCATCGCGAAACTCAAACACTTCGCCACAATCCAAGCAAATTAAATGATCGTGATGTTGTTGTGTCGCTAGTTCAAAAACTGCTTTGCCACCTTCAAAGTTATGGCGAGTGACAATTCCTGCATCATCAAACTGGTTCAAAACACGATAGACGGTTGCAAGCCCAATTTCTTCACCCATATCAAGTAGTTTTTTATAAAGATCTTCTACTGTGATATGTTGGCATGAAGGATCTCGTAATAATTCTAAAATCTTCAATCGTGGTAACGTAACCTTTAAACCAGCGCTTTTCAGAGCTGCATTATTATCATTATCGTGATTAGTCATATTACTTCCCGTTAAGTTATAAGTATTTAACCATTATAGAAACTATATATGGTAAATAAAAGAAATCGTTTTAATAGATTAAATTTTCATTTCTATTTTGACTTGATTAACCCAATTGTTGATGCGTTCTTCAGTTAATTCTGGTTGGCGATCTTCGTCAATCGCTAAACCAATAAAGTGAGTGTCGTCAACCAAGCTTTTTGATGCTTCAAAACTATAGCCTTCAGTTGACCAATGCCCAACAATTTTTGCACCTTTAGGTTCGATAATATCACGAAGTGTACCCATAGCATCACAGAAATATTCGGCGTAATCTTCTTGATCGCCACAACCAAAAATAGCTACCACTTTACCGTTAAAGTCAACTTTTTCTAAATTTGGAAAAAAATCGTCCCAGTCGGCTTGCGATTCACCATAGTACCAAGTTGGAATTCCAAAAAATAGATAATCATATTGCTCAATGTCTTCTTTAGTTGTTTTGGCTATGTCAAAAATGTCAGCTTTGTCATTACCCAAAGCTAGTTGGATTTGTTTTGCTACATTTTCTGTATTACCTGTGTCACTACCAAAAAAGATACCAACTTGTTTCATATTTTTACCTTTACTATTTACGATATTAAGATATTTTTAGAAGTATATCATTGTCACTAACTATCAGCAATAATCCTAACTTAGGCTAAACATAAGTTATTATTTGCTATACAATTTATTTATGTTGAATTAAAATTGTTGTCTATTTTATGTTAACTTAGGCTGTGGAATTCGTTTATGAACTTGCATGAATATCAATCTAAATGTCTTTTTAAACAATATAATTTACCCGTACCTGAAGGATACGTTTGTAACTCAATTGGTGAAGTACAAGATATATTAGCTGAGTTATCTTCACAGAAAGATTTAGGTACTTGGGTGGCTAAATGTCAGGTTCATGCAGGAGGGCGAGGTAAAGCCGGTGGCGTTATTTGTACTCAAAATTATAGTGAGATAAAGCAGTTTGCTGAAAAATGGTTGGGGCAATATCTAGTTACTTATCAAACAACCGATAAAGGCCAACCAGTTAACAAAATTTTAATTGAAAAAGCGTCTAATATTGATAAGGAATTGTATTTGGGGGCAGTGGTTGATCGTAGCTCTAAGCGTGTTGTTATTATGGCTTCAACAGAAGGTGGTGTTGACATTGAAAGTGTTGCTGAAAAATCGCCACATTTAATTTATAAAACCTCGCTTGATCCTTTAACTGGACCTTGTGCTTTTCAAGCTCGAGAGCTTGCATTCAAATTGGGGCTGACAGGTAAATTAGTGAACCAATTTACAAAGTTGTTTGTCAATTTTGCAAAGCTTTTTTTAGAAAATGATGTTTCATTAGCCGAAGTTAATCCTTTAGTAATTACTGATTCAGATGAACTTATTTGTTTAGATGCAAAAGTGGTTTTAGATGATAATGCTATTTTTAGACATCCTAACTTAAATGTTTTAAGAGATACAACGCAAGAAGATGAGCGTGAATCAATCGCTGCAAAACAAGGTATTAGCTATGTATCATTAAATGGCAATATTGGTTGTATGGTTAATGGTGCAGGTCTTGCGATGGCAACTATGGATATTATTAAACTGTATGGCGGTGAGCCAGCTAACTTTTTGGATGTCGGTGGAGGCACAACGAAAGAACGCGTTGCAGAGGCATTTAAATTGATATTATCTGACAAAAATGTGAAAGCAATTTTGGTTAATATTTTTGGTGGTATTGTTCGTTGTGATTTAATTGCTGATGGTATTATTAGTGCAATTAAAGAAATTGGTCTTACTGTTCCTGTTGTTGTTCGTCTTGAAGGTAATAACGCTGTACTTGCTAGAGAAATTCTCGCTAAAAGTAAATTAAATATTATTACTGCTGAAAGTTTAATAGATGCGGCCCAAAAAATCGTTGCTGTTGCTTAATAATAGGACGCATGGAGAATAGTTATTATGTCAATTTTAGTTAATAAAGAAACCAAAGTTATTTGCCAAGGGTTTACCGGTAGTCAAGGTACTTTTCATTCACAGCAAGCGCTTGATTATGGTACTAAGTTAGTTGGTGGGGTGACACCGGGTAAAGGCGGTTCAACACATTTAGGTTTGCCAGTTTTTAACACTGTTAAAGAGGCTGTTGATGCAACAGGGGCGACGGCAAGCGTTATTTATGTACCAGCAGCATTTGGTAAAGATTCTATTTTAGAAGCGATTGATGCAGGTATTAAATTAATTGTTTGTATTACTGAGGGTATTCCAACTTTAGATATGCTTGTTGTTAAAGAAAAATTACAACAAAATGATGTTGTTATGATCGGACCAAATTGCCCCGGTATTATTGTTCCTGATGAATGTAAAATAGGTATTATGCCTGGACATATTCACTTAGCAGGGAAAGTGGGAATTGTTTCTCGCTCTGGTACATTAACTTATGAAGCGGTTAAACAAACAACGGATATTGGTTTAGGGCAATCTGTGTGTGTTGGTATTGGCGGTGACCCTATTCCTGGTAGTGATTTTATTTCTATTTTAGCATTACTTGAACAAGATCCTAAAACTGAAATCATTGTTATGATTGGTGAAATTGGTGGTAGTGCCGAAGAAGAGGCAGCTGAATACGTTAAAAAACACGTAACTAAACCCGTTGTAGCTTATATTGCAGGTGTTTCTGCTCCATCAGGGAAACGTATGGGACATGCTGGTGCAATTATTTCAGGAAATAAGGGGACGGCGGCTGAAAAATCTAAAGTATTGCAATCTGCAGGCATTACAGTTGTAAAAAGTCTTACCGATATCGGCGATGCTGTAAACAAACAAATTAAGATATAGATTTTTTGATGTATATCAATTTTTATTCTGTAATTATCAGTGTATAATGGCAGTCAATAACGTAAAATTTGTGAGCATTTAAGGATTAGGGAGCGCTTATGTTAGATATAGTAGAACTTTCACGCCTCCAGTTTGCACTTACTGCAATGTATCATTTTATTTTTGTTCCATTAACGCTAGGTTTAGCGTTTATGCTAGCAATTATGGAAACCGTATATGTTGTTAGTGGTAAGCAAGTCTGGAAAGATATGACGAAGTTTTGGGGCAAATTGTTTGGTATTAACTTTGCCGTAGGTGTAGCAACAGGTTTAACCATGGAGTTTCAATTTGGTACTAACTGGTCTTATTATTCACATTATGTGGGTGATATTTTTGGTGCACCATTAGCGATTGAAGGTTTAATGGCTTTCTTCCTTGAATCAACAATGGTTGGTTTATTCTTTTTTGGTTGGGATAGATTGAGTCGCGGTAAACATTTAATGGTGACTTGGTGTGTTGCATTTGGTTCTAATCTCTCAGCACTTTGGATATTAGTTGCTAATGGTTGGATGCAGTTTCCGGTGGGTTCTGAGTTTAACCCTATCAATTCACGTATGGAAATGGCTAATTTTTTCGAGTTAATTACTAACTCAGTTGCTCAATATAAATTTGTTCATACTGTAGCAGCAGGTTATTTAACTGGTGCGATTTTTGTATTAAGTATTAGTTCTTATTATCTACTAAAAAAACGAGATATTGGATTTGCAAAACGTTCTTTTGCTGTGGCAGCTACATTTGGTTTTATTATGTCAATTGCTGTTGCCATTATGGGGGATGAAGCGGGGCACGAAATGACAACGGTTCAACCCGCTAAACTTGCTGCCATTGAAGCTGAGTGGGAAACTCAACCTGCGCCAGCATCATTTAATGTTATTGCTTTTCCATCACAAAAAAATAAAGAAAATTTATTTGCAATAGAGATTCCTTATGCAATGGGTATAATGACCACTCGTTCATTTGATACTCAAGTAATCGGATTAAAAGATATATTAAAAAATAATGAAACTAGAATTCGTAATGGTATTTTAGCTTATACGAATTTAGAAAAAATTCAGCAAGGAAGTCAAGATCCAATAGTTCTTAAAACGTTTGAAGACAATAAATCTGATTTAGGTTATGGTTATTTGGTCAAACGTTTCACTGATCGGGATAATTTGACTATTCCTCAAGCAAAGGAAGAACATATCAAAGCAGCAACAGAGGATTCAATTCCTGCTGTTTGGCCATTATTTTGGGCATTTAGAGGTATGGTTGGTTTTGGTTTGTTAATGATCTTGGGAACAGGTATCGCTTTATGGACTACTTATAAAAACAAAATCGGTGAAAAACGTTGGTTATGCCGTTTATTGATTCTATTTTTACCTTTACCATGGTTAGCCTGTGAATGTGGTTGGTTTGTGGCTGAATATGGCCGTCAACCATGGGCAATTCAAGATATTTTACCAACAGGCGTAGCGAATTCTTCCTTAACTCCAGGTGAAGTATTATTTACTATGGTGCTTATTTGTGGGCTTTATACTTTGTTCTTGGTTGCAGAAATGTTCTTGATGTTTAAGTTTGCTCGTTTAGGTCCAAGCTCTTTAGGTACAGGCAACTATTATTATGAAAAAACACAACCAATATCAGAATAAAGCATAGGGGAGTATATACAATGATTGATTACGAAATTGTACGTGTCATCTGGTGGGTACTGATTAGTGTTGTTTTAATCGGTTTTGTTGTCACAGATGGTTTTGATATGGGTGTGGGTATCTTATTACCGTTTATTGGTAAAACAGATACTGAACGTCGAATTATGATAAACGCAATTGCTCCTCATTGGGATGGTAACCAAGTTTGGTTAATTACTGCTGGTGCGGGAATATTTGCTGCTTGGCCTATGGCATATGCTGCCTCGTTTTCTGGCTTTTATATTGCAATGATTTTAGTGCTTTGTGCGCTGTTTTTTCGGCCAATTGGTTTTGATTATCGCAGTAAATTAGAAAGTTCAAAATGGCGTAATTTATGGGATGCTGGTATTTTTGCTGGTAGCTTTGTGCCAGCATTGGTTTTTGGTGTCGCTTTTGGTAATTTATTAGAAGGTGTTCCATTCCGATTTGATAATTCTTATCGTGTATTTTATGATGGTAACTTCTTCGGTTTGCTTAACCCTTTTGCTTTATTGACTGGTGTTGTCAGCTTGATGCTATTTGTTGCTCATGGTGGTGCATGGTTACAAATGAAAACGTCAGGTGAACTTTATTTAAGAGCCAGAAAGGCTACACAAATCGCTAGCTTAATTATGTTAATTGCTTTCGTTTTAGCGGGAGTTTGGGTTGCATTTGGTATTCATGGTTATGAAATTACTAGTGTGATTGATTATAATGCAGCATCACAACCGTTAAATAAAACTGTATCTACTGATGCATCATGGTTGGCTAATTATATGAATTATCCTATTTTATGGATAGTGCCTGCTTTAGGTATTGTGTTACCACTGTTAACTATTCTTTTTTCTGGTTTAAATAAAAATGCATTAGTTTTTGTTTCATCTATATTAACAATTGCATGTGTTTTATTTACCTATGGTATTGCAACTTTTCCGTTCATTATGCCTTCAAGCATCATGCCAAATGCGAGTTTGACAATATGGGATGCATCATCAAGTCAATTAACACTTAATATTATGTTTGTTGTTGTTCTTATATTTTTGCCTATTGTTCTTTTTTATACCATTTGGTCATATATAAAAATGTTTGGACGGTTGGATAAAAACCATATCGAAAATAATAAACATTCACTTTATTAAGGAAAGAGTTATGTATTACTTTTTATGGCTTATCGGACTTATTGCAGCATGCATGCTATCTGTTGTAGTTGGTTTATGGGTAGAGCGTGACACTAATGAAAAAGAACCTAATAATAGATAATATTATTTACAGAGTAATATAAAAGTAATAAAGAGGTGGCTATTAGTCACCTTTTTAATTGTTGCATGAAGCCATTAATAATAAACTGTAATGATAATTGTTTTCATTTGTTTTTTTTTATATCATAATGCAGCAAATTTTATATTTAGATATAATGTAATCAAATATAGTTAGTGCGATTTTGATATGAAAAAATTCAATTGGAATGCAAGAGTTTATTATGAAGATACAGATGCTGGTGGTGTAGTTTATCATGCACGTTATCTTGCTTTTTATGAACGAGCAAGGACAGAAATACTAAGACAGTTTAATATTAACCAGCAAATGTTATTACAAGAAGGTATTGCTTTTGTGGTAAAAAAGATGGATATTGGTTACCATTTTCCAGCTCGTTTGGATGATATGTTGTCTATTGAGACTTGCATTGGGCAAGTTCGCAAGGCATCTATTGTTTTTAAGCAGACTATTTTTAATCAAAATAACCAAGTTATTAGTACAGCTGATGTCCTTATTGCTTGTGTAAATATTACGAAAATGAAGCCATGTGGGCTTCCTAAGTTACTAGTTTTGGAGTTTATATGAATATTATTGATCTGTTTTTGCAAGCAGGTTTGTTAGTTCAAGCTGTCATGTTGCTGCTGCTTACTTTTTCTATTATGTCATGGGCTATTATATTTCAAAGAACTAAAATTTTAGGTAAAGCTAAAAAACAAATTGAGCAATTTGATAATAATTTTTGGACAGCTGATGATTTAAATGTGTTATTTGATAAAGCAAAATTTCATAAAGAAGAAATTAGTGGTACAGAACATATTTTCTATTCAGGTTTTAAAGAATTTTCAAGACTGTATCAAATTAACCCTAATATGGCTGAGTCAGCTTTAGATGGATCATTGCGTTCTATGCGTTTAGCGATGAATCGTGAGCTTGATAACCTAGAATTACATATTCCTTTTTTGGGCACGGTGGGATCCATTAGTCCATATATTGGTTTGTTTGGGACTGTTTGGGGAATTATGCATGCATTCATTTCTTTGGGTGAAGCTAAGCAAGCCACATTAAAATTGGTTGCTCCTGGTATTGCTGAAGCATTGATTGCAACAGCTATTGGTTTATTTGCTGCTATTCCAGCGGTACTTGCTTATAATCGTTTATCGTTAAGAGTTAGTCGAATTGAACAAAGCTACCTTAACTTTATTGATGAATTTTCAGCAATTTTACAACGCCAAGCTGTTGCTGTTAGGAAATAATTATGAGTAGACGTTCATCACGTTTTTCAATTAAATCTGAAATCAATATAGTACCTTTACTTGATGTGCTTTTGGTATTAGTGCTTATTTTTATGGCAACAGCTCCAATTATTAGTCAAAGTGTTGAAGTTGATTTGCCTGAAGCATCGGAGTCTAAAACGGTTTCGCCTTCTGAAAATAAGCCGATTATTATTGAAGTTTCTGGTGTAGGTGTATATACGTTGATTATTGATCAAGATCGTCAAAGTAATTTACCACAAGAACACATTATTGCAGAAGTTAAGCAACAGATGATTCTTAATGAAAAAGCTGTTTTTTTAGTCGGTGGCGCTAAAGATGTTCCATATGAAGAAATTATAAAAGCGTTGAATTTATTACAATCTGCCGGTGTTAAGTCTGTAGGATTAATGACTCAACCAATTTAAATAATATAATATAGCAAGATGTCAGCAATGTCTTATAAACCAAATTCAAAATTAAGTATAGCTATTATAATATCCGTTATATTACATGCAATTTTATTGACTGTTTTGGGTTATAAAGCTATGTATTCTAATGATGCTAACTATGGTAGCGCTAATGGTAATTCTATAGATGCTATTATGGTTGATCCTTCGGTCATGACTGAACAGTATCAAAGGCAATTAAAAACTCAAGTTAGTCAAAAACAAGCTGAGCAACAACGACAGCAACAAATAGATAATCAGGCTCGAGAGCTACAAGAGCAACAACTGGCTCAGCAACAACGACTTAAAGAATTAGAAAGAGAGCGCATAAAAGTAGAGGAATTGCAGAGAAAAGAAGCTGAAGCAGCGAAAGCTGCACAGATAGCAAGGCAAAAAGAAGAAGAGGAGCGAAAAGCTAAAGAACAATTAGAATATCAAAAAAGGGAGGCTGAAAAACAGCGCTTAGAGCAAGAGCAGGCTGAACTTGTAAAACAGAAAGCTGAACAAGAAGCTAAATTAAAAGCAGAGCGAGAATTATTAGATAAACAGCGTGAAGAAAATCAACGTAAGCAAGAAGAACTAGCAAAACAAAAAGCTGAACAAGAGGCTAAAGCAAAAGCAGAGCGAGAACTTATTGAAAAACAAAAAATTGAAAATGAGCGTAAACAAGAAGAGCTAATTAAGCAAAAGGAAGAGCAAGCAAAAAAGCAAGCCGCTGAAAAAGCTGCGGCGGATAAAGCTGCTGCCGAAAAAGCAAGAAAAGCCGCACAAGCTAAAAAAGATAAAGAACTCGATAACTTGTTAGGTGGGTTGATATCTGGTACTCCTAGTCCGTCTGGTGGATCGGCTAGCCGTAAAGGCGTTTCAGATGGAGAACTTGATAAATATAAGTCTTTGGTTCAAAATGCTATTAGTAATAAATTTATTAATCCCAACAAATTATATAGTGGTCGTAATTGTGTATTAGAAATTCAAATAGCGCCTGATGGTTTATTACTCGATGTTACTGCGAAAGGTGGTGATGAAGCATTATGTCGAGAAGCACTTTCTGCTACTAAACAAGCTGTAATTCCAAAACCTACAAGTGCATTTTATGATCAAGTAAAAATAATGAAAATTGATTTTCAACCGAAATAATTTTATATGCAGACACGATGTTTCTAAAGTTTCTAATTTTTTGCAATAAATTATCAATATTCTCTAATAAAAATATTGAATTTATATTAATCATCCCAATATATCGTCTATCCATTCTGAATCAAATTATTTAAGTTAAAAAAGGAACAGAACATGACAACAATTGTCAGTGTCCGTCGTAAAGGGCAAGTCGTTATTGGTGGTGATGGTCAAGTCACGTTGGGTGAACGTATTATTATGAAAGGTAATGCCCGTAAAGTTCGTCGTTTATATAATAACAAAGTGATTGCAGGATTTGCTGGTGGTACTGCCGATGCTTTCACTTTATTTGAGCTATTTGAGCGAAAATTAGAAATGCACCAAGGGCATTTAACTAAAGCTGCCGTTGAATTAGCTAAAGATTGGCGAACAGATAGAATGTTACGTAAACTAGAAGCTTTATTGGCTGTTGCTGACGAAAGTGCATCACTTATTATTACAGGTACTGGTGACGTTATACAACCAGAAGATGATTTAATTGCTATTGGTTCTGGCGGTCCTTATGCTCAAGCGGCGGCTCGTGCTCTACTAGATAATACTTCACTTTCTGCTCACGATATTGTACAAAAATCGTTGTCAATTGCTGGTGATATTTGTGTATATACCAACAACTTTCAAACTATTGAAGAACTCAACTATTAATTGAACAAAGAGAATATTATTATGTCTGAAATGACTCCTCGCGAAATTGTAAGCGAATTAAACCAACATATCATAGGGCAAGATAAAGCAAAACGTTCTGTGGCCATTGCATTACGTAATCGCTGGCGTCGTATGCAACTTGATGAAACATTACGCCATGAAGTTACACCTAAAAATATACTTATGATTGGACCAACGGGGGTTGGTAAAACTGAAATTGCAAGACGTTTAGCAAAATTAGCTCATGCACCATTTATTAAAGTTGAAGCGACTAAATTCACTGAAGTTGGTTATGTAGGAAAAGAAGTCGATTCAATTATTCGTGATTTAACTGATTCTGCGGTAAAAATGATTCGCCAAGAAGCTATTGAACGCAATCGTAATCGAGCAGAAGAATTAGCTGAAGATCGTATTTTGGATGTGCTTGTAGCACCGGCTAAGGATGGTTGGGGACAAATTGAAAATAATAATGATTCAACAGCAAGACAAGCTTTTCGTAAAAAACTACGTGAAGGTTCTCTTGATGATAAAGAGATAGAAATTGAGATAGCTGGTGTTAATATCGGTGTTGAAATTATGGCTCCTCCAGGTATGGAAGAGATGACAAATCAATTACAGTCAATGTTTCAGAATTTAGGTGGGCAAAAAACCAAATCACGTAAAATGAAGATTAAAGATGCGTTTAAACAACTCATTGAAGAAGAAGCAGCTAAATTAGTTAATCCCGATGATCTCAAACATGCAGCTATTGAAGCAGTTGAGCAAAATGGCATAGTTTTCATTGATGAGATAGATAAAGTTTGCAAGCGCGGTAATTCATCGGGTCCTGATGTTTCACGTGAAGGAGTGCAGAGAGATCTTTTACCATTAGTTGAGGGGTGTACTGTATCGACTAAACATGGATCGGTTAAAACAGATCATATCTTGTTTATTGCATCAGGTGCTTTCCAAACAGCAAATCCATCAGATTTGATTCCTGAATTACAAGGTAGATTGCCAATTAGGGTTGAATTACAAGCTCTAACAAGTGAAGATTTTGAACGTATTTTAACTGAGCCAAATGCTTCTCTTACTGTTCAATATAAAGCATTAATGGCAACAGAAGGTGTAAATATTGATTTTACTCCTGATGGTATTCGAAAAATAGCGGAATCAGCATGGCAAGTAAATGAACAAAATGAAAATATTGGTGCTCGTAGGCTGCATACTGTATTGGAACGTTTGATGGAAGAAATTTCATTTGAAGCTAGTGAACTTGATGGAAATACTATCACTATTGATGCTAAATATGTAAGTGATCATCTAGACAAACTTGTAGCAGATGAAGATTTAAGCAAGTTCATTTTATAAGGTAGTTTTAATCTTGATATAAAAAAGGTGAGTTTAATTCACCTTTTTTATTGCTATTTTCTTAGTAATTCTCCCAAGATATCGGTTGCTTTTGTTTTTGATTTTGAATTATTTCTGGAGTCATGATTTTCTAATTTGTCGCGGAGTTTATTTAAACGTTCTTGCAATTTATCACTAAGTACATCGGAAACTAATTTACCAATATTGAGTTGATAATGAAGATTAGCAAATTGACCATAAATACGCAGAGGTATTGTTAATTTTTGTAACTTTCCAATTGTTTCACTTTTACCATTCCAGCCTCCGAGCATTTTTAAGTTTAAATTAATATCTAAGTCTTGTTTTAATATTTCAACTCTTCCTGAACCATCAATGACGTCAAGTGTTTCTGAATTAGCATTTAATGTAGTAAATTCTAAATTACCTTGTTTTAAGTAGGTATTTGCTGAAATTTTATGAAATTTGGTGTATTTTTCTTGGTTTTCAGGTGTCATAATATCTTTTGAATATTGAGCTACTGCATTTTGTATAATGCTTTGAATATTAATGTTTTTAAGTCTAGCATCCGTGACTGAAATCTCTAAATTTCCGTGTAAGTTAGTTAATAATTTGGAGCTTGATAAACTGTTACTTTCTATATTCCCTGTAGCATTAAATAAACCTTCTAAATCATTTGTGATATTTATTTGGCTAAAAAATGTATTTAAATCAATATTTGTTATTTTGGTATTAAGCTTTATTAGCGTATTTTTTTGTTTACCATTTGCAATACCTGTTACTGCTACATGCCCTTTAGCAAAATCAAAATTAACATTTTTAATTGTTGCAATACCATCATTATTTGTGAGAACAATATCAACATTGTTTAATGTTATTTTGTTTGAATTGAGTTGTTTAATACTTAGCCTAGCTTTGGCGTTAAAAGTATTTAGAAAGCTTAATTCATTATCGTTTTTTGTGATATTTGATACTACAGGTGAAGTTTGTTGAATAGTTGCTTTTTTATCGGACTTCTCATTTATTTCTAAAAAGGAAGTCAGATCTATTTTATTTGAATTTAATTGTAAATCTATATATGGTTTATTTGTTAAATCGGCACTTATATCTCCAGTAAAATCATTTTCATTAATTGAAAACGATAAATTTTGGCTTTTTAGTAACATTGGGAGTTGTTGGTAGTTAAATATACCAGTAATATTACCTTTTAATTCTTTTTCCGAATTACTGACGCCTTTGTAAGTAAAATCTAATTTTTTTAAATCGATTATTGTTTGCTTTGGAAATTGATTTAAATCGACTGAGGCCTGTGCTAGATAAGATATATTTTGTTGGTTTTTATCTATATTACCTTTTAAATCAACGAAAATATTTTTATCTTTATTTTGTTCTAGTGATAGATTAATATTTCTAAAATTAATAATCTCATCATTATGTTGTAATGTTACAGTGCTATCGGCAACTTCAAATTTATTTAGGTTAAATTCCCAATTAGATGGTTTTTTTTGATTTTTTGAATTAGTTGTTTCATTAGTGGTAGTATTGGATGGTGTTTTTGTTTGATTTTTTTCAGTAGTGTTTATACTTTCGTCAGTAATGTTAATAACCGCTGATTTTATAAATATGTTTTTAACTGATAGTTTTTTTGAGAAAAGTGGTAATAATTCAACATCTAATCTCATATTATCTGCTGTTAAAATGGGTTTTTTAACACCATCGTCAGATAGTTTTATTGAGTCGGTTAAAATGCTTACTTGTGGCCATATATGCCAGCGTAAATCTCCATTAATAGATAATTCATAACCTGTTTTATCTTTTACCGTATCAGAAATAAATCCACGAAAATTGTTGGGATCTACAAAGACAATAAGCGAAACAATACTTATTGTGATAATTAAGATTAAGGTAAATAGAGCAATCAAAATTTTTTTGATCATATTAATATTCCTTTTTTAAGGTTATAAACTGTTTAGTCTTTATCAATACGACTGGCGACTGCTCCATGTTGGTCTTTATATTTTGCATCCTGTCTTCTATTATATGGTCTTGCAGAAGGACCTGTTAGTGTTTCAAAGCTAAGTGCTCCGATTGTCATGCCAGGTCTAAGTGCTAGTGGGATCTTACCTGAATTGTAAAATTCTAATACAATTTGTCCTTGCCAACCAGGATCGATACGATGAGCCGTAACGTGGACCATTAGTCCAAGTCTAGCAAGTGACGAACGACCATCCAACCACCCGACCAAATCGTCAGGAATAGACACTGATTCTAATGTTACTGCCAATGCTAATTCACCCGGATGAAGGTAAAAAGCATCACCTTCAGGTAATACTATTTCTTCACTCATCACCCGTTCTAGTACTGCAGAGACTTCTTCTTTTGGTCCACTTAAATCTATGTAAGGGGTGGTATGCTCTCGAAAAGTTCGAAATTGGTTACCTAATCTAACATCAACGGTTGCACCGTTAATAAAGCTTCTTGCAGGTTGTGGTGTTATTTTTAATTTACCATTTTGTAAATATGCTTCGATATCTTGATCGCATAATCTCATGAGTTATCCTTAATTGAGCTTATATAACCTTATTCTAGCAGGTTCTTTTGATTGCGTCGATGTCAGTCGTTTAAGGTTTAATCACCCATGCGTGCCCATAATGATTATAGTATCCTGCTAATTTACCTGGTTTATCTCCAATGCCGAGGTAAAGGTCAAAATGGTGTCCTTTAATTGCACCACCTACATCAAGTGCTACCATTAAACGGAGCTCTCTCTTACCGTGGTATTGCCCATCGTTATCAAGAAGAGGAACATCAACTAATACCACCGAACCAATTGGTATTAATGATTTATCAGAAGCAACTGAGGCATTGGCAACTAAAGGTACTGCAGCAGCGCCTTTTACCTCAGCATTATGTTGTGGCTTGAAAAAAATAAATGAGCGGTTTTGAATTAATAATTCTTTAAGCCTTTTTTCACTTTTATTTTTAGCCCAATCTTTGATAGCTTGTATCGACATTTTTTCTTTTTCAATTTCGCCTTGTTCTACAAGTAGGCGCCCAATACTTGAATAGCCATGTCCATTTTTACCACTATAGCAGAAAAAGACCAAAGGTGAACCATCTTCAAAATCAATATAAGCACTGCCTTGAACTTCCATAATGAAATTATCCATTAAAGAGTTACTATAAGCGATTTCAAGCCCTTTCCCTGTTAGAGCGCCATTATAAATTTGTTCTCGATTTGGTAGTCTTTCTTTCTTTGTTTTAGGTGGCATTTTATAAATAGGATATCTGAATTCAGTAGTTGGAGAATGTCTTGCTTTGATGACAGGTGTGTAATAACCTGTCAAATGAACATTACCGTAGCTATCTTGGCCGGCCATTTCATAGCTATTTAAACCGACTTTTTTAAATTCATTAGAGCCTAATGAACGGTTAATCCAAGCGTCAATCGCTTTATATATATGTTCATTTTTTTGATACAAAGATGGTGATGTTTCTTTTATTTTTGAAACTTGGATAACATAGTCAGAAATGTTAACTGGAGTAGGTAGTTGTGGGTAGCTGATATTAAGTGGTAATGGTAATTTTCCACTTCTATACTGTTGGCCTTGATTTGTATTGCTTTGACAAGCTGTCAGTAGCGACAACATAATAAAAATACATACAGTGTAAAAACTATAGTAGTGGTTGTTTTTTTTCATCTTAGTCATTAATTATAATAAGTTATAAAACAGTGCTATGCTACAAGATTATATTATAAGAGACTACAGATAATTATTATGAATCTATAAAAATTTTTCATAACGATTCAGCTTGCGATTTTGTTCTATAGACTTTATAGTCCTATACTCTTAGAAAATCGAAATTGTGAAAATAAAAGGAAATAATAGCGATGAGCATTACATCCTCAAAGCATGATCTAAAGAGAAACCTTTCTAACCGTCATATTCAATTAATTGCAATTAGTGGAGCAATTGGGACCGGCTTGTTTATGGGGTCAGGAAAGACCATTAGTCTTGCAGGACCTTCTATTATTTTTGTGTATATGATTATTGGTTTCATCTTATTTTTTGTTATGCGTGCGATGGGTGAAATCCTTCTTTCTAATTTGAATTATAAATCATTTAGTGATTTTTCTAATGATCTTTTAGGTCCTTGGGCCGGTTTTTTTACTGGTTGGACATACTGGTTTTGTTGGGTTGTTACGGGGATTGCAGATGTTGTTGCTATTGCTGGATATGCTCAACATTGGTTTCCTGAATTACAGTCATGGATACCAATGTTGTTAACAGTTGTTTTGCTATTAACCTTAAACTTATTAACAGTAAAAATGTTTGGTGAGACAGAATTTTGGTTTTCAATGATTAAAATTATTGCAATTTTAGCTTTGATTGGCATTGGATTGGTACTGATTTTAACTACTTTTCATTCAGAACAAACTAATACATCAGCTGCATTTTCGAATCTGTGGGAATATGGTGGATTTTTTCCTCATGGTTTTATGGGTTTTTTTGCAGGTTTTCAAATTGCTATTTTTGCTTTTGTAGGAATTGAATTAGTTGGTACAACTGCAGCAGAAACAGTTGACCCAAACAAAAACTTACCACGTGCCATTAATTCAGTGCCTGTGCGTATTATCTTTTTTTATGTTTTTGCTTTGATCATTATTATGAGTGTAACACCATGGATATTTATTTCACCAAATAAAAGCCCTTTTGTTGAATTATTTACCTTAATTGGTCTACCTGCAGCTGCAAGTATCATTAATTTCGTTGTATTAACATCTGCTGCATCTTCAGCTAATAGCGGTATTTACTCAACAAGTAGAATGTTATTTGGATTGGCTAAAAAACAAGATGCTCCGGAGCCTTTTGGTAAGTTGTCAAGTCGTTCAGTTCCTGCAAATGGTTTATTATTTTCGTGTACTTGTTTATTTGGTGGAGTTGTGTTGATTTATCTAGTACCTAATGTAATGGAGGCCTTTACCATAGTAACTACAATTTCGGCTATTTTATTTATGTTTATTTGGTCGATGATTCTTATTTCTTATATTGCTTATCGTCGTAAAAAACAAAACTTGCATAAACAATCTCAATTTAAAATGCCGGGTGGAATTTTGATGAGTTATGTTTGTTTGGTTTTTTTTGCTTTAATGGTTTTGTTACTTAGTTTTGAAGCTGATACTCGTCAAGCATTAGTTGCAACGCCTATTTGGTTTATTATTTTAGGCGTGAGTTACTACATTCGATCTTTAAAACGTTCCTAATTAAGGCAGGGAAACCTGCCTATGATTTGTTAATTTTTATTTCTTTCTGGCCAAATAATACTGGCAATAATACCTAAGGTTAGTATACCTAAAACGATATAAAGACTTGTGGTTGCATCTATATCGATACCATATCCAAATAGATGATTACTTGCATTTAAAGCTAATTTTCCTGCAATAAAAAAAAGTAAGCAGGTAACCGCTTTACCGATGTGAACTAAATACTGCTTCATTGCTTGTAAAATAAAATACATTGTTCTGAGGCCCAAAATAGCAAAAATCATGGCACTATAAACAATTAATGGTTCTTGACTAACAGCGATTACAGCAGGAACTGAATCAAATGCAAACATAACGTCACTAAGTTCAATTACAACAACACATAAAAATAGCGGTGTAGCATAAAAAAAACTTTTAGGTATTTTACCAACTAAATTATTATTCTCAGGTTTTATAAGTTCAGCATCAAGTTGTTTTTGTGATAATAAAAAGTGATGACCAACAATTTTGGGATAAGATGGAAAAATACCCTTAGCAATGCGAAATGCAAAGTGATTTGAATAATCTTTTATATCTTGCTCATTATCTTGCCCCCTCAACATCATTATTCCTGTGCAAGCAACCAATATTGAAAACACAAACTCCATCCAAGGACCTAAATATAGTAACCCTGTACCAAGAATAACAAATATGGCACGAAATATAATAGCACCAATAATCCCCCAATAAAGTAAGCGATGACGATAATTATTTGGTACAGAAAACCATGAAAAAATAGCCATAATTACAAATAAATTATCGACTGATAAAGTTTTCTCAAGAACGTAACCTGTAATAAATAAACTAGCTATCTCTCTTCCGTGATGAATGTATAAAAATAGAGCGAATGCTAATGAGACTATTATCCAAAATAATGACCAGATAATGGCATTTTTTAAATTGATAGGTTTATTGCTATGATGAGCGTATAAATCAATAATAATTGCAGCCAAGGCTAACCCAATAAATACTAGCATCGTTTCTATTGGAAAACCTAATGGATGTTGAGTCATAATTATATTACCTAGTTTTAAAAGTTATATGGAGTTAATTTGTTTTTTATTATGTTGAATAATTCAATAGTACATAATTATAAAAGTGCTTGAGTATATATTGCTAGCTATATCAAAAAAAGTTATATTTGCAATTCACATTTAACTGTTTTTATTTAATAACATTTTGAGCCAACATTCATGATAAAATTCAGGGTAATTATTTTTTTCATCCTTCCTTTTTTTTCAGGATTATTACATGCACAACCAGTAGAACCTTATCTATCTTCTTTACCTAAAGGAAGTGATTTATCCATTTTGGTTCAATCTGTGGGCACTAAGCCTAAAATATTAGCAAAATACAAAAGCGGACAATTTAAACAGCCTGCAAGTACCCAAAAGGTAATAACTGCTTTAGCAGCTCAACTTGAACTGGGCAGTGATTTTAGATTTATAACTCGTATACAAACTAATGGTTCAATAAGTAACAAGCAGTTAAATGGTGATCTAATTATTCAATTAAGTGGTGATCCAACTCTTACTAGAGCTCAATTAAAAAATATGATTGCTACTTTACGTCAAAAAGGTATTGAAAAAATTGTAGGAAATGTGATTTTAGATACTTCAATTTTTACAAGTCATGATAAAGCTGAAGGGTGGTCATGGAATAACTTAACAGCATGTTATAGTGCACCTCCATCAGCTGCTGTTATTGATGATAACTGTTTTTATGCAACCGTTACTCCCGGTAAAATTGGTTCTAAAGCTTCTGTTTCTGTATCATCTAATGTTCCTGTTGTTATTACAAGTAATGTGAAAACTATTGCTGCCAATAGTAAAGATTTAAATGATAAATATTGTGAATTAGATGTAAGTTATTCGGATAAAAATCGATATTATCTATCGGGATGTATTGCCACTACTTTGGATAAAATGCCATTAAAATTTGCTGTAATTGATAGTATTGAATATTTTTCTACTATTTTAAAAAATGAGCTTAAGCAACAAAAAATAAGTTATACAGGATCACTTTCTGAACGAAATCAAAAAACTAATTCCAAGTTAACTTTATTAACATCTAGTCAGTCAGCACCTCTTTCTGAGTTATTAACTGTAATGCTTAAAAAATCGAATAATTTATATGCGGATGCTATTTTTAGAACTTTAGGTGCGCATTATTATAATGTCCAAGGTACATGGCGTAATGGAGGCGATGCTGTTAAACAAATTTTACGTAAAAAAGCGGGTATTGATCTTGAAAACTTAGTTATTGCTGATGGCTCTGGTTTATCTCGATTAAATTTGGTGAATGCTGACAAATTAATGGAAGTTTTACAATATATTGCATCCCATAACGAACAATTAAAAATTATTGAAAAGTTACCAATAGCAGGGGTTGATGGAACTTTACAAAATCGTAAGAGCTTTAACCAAGCACCTTTTAAGGACTTGATACGTGCTAAAACAGGTTATATTCAAGGATGCTATAATTTAGCTGGATTTATACAAAAATCCGATGGTAGATATATGGCTTTTGTACAGTTATTATCGGGTTACCATGCAGATAGCCAAAATGGTCCTAAAAATAGTGCAATTATGCGATTTGAATCAGAATTTTATAAAAATTTTATGAACTAATTGCTCAATAAGGACACATGGATTTTATATGGGTATGTGTCCTGATTTATTTATTAGTAAAGTATTAAATTAAATATTTTTCCCTAAAAATCCACCACTTTGATGTTTCCAAAGTTGTGCATATAACCCGTTTTTTTTCAGTAATTCTTGGTGGGTTCCTTGTTCAATAACTTTACCTTGATCGAGTACGATTAATTTATCCATTGCGGCAATAGTTGACAAACGATGAGCAATGGCAATAACTGTTTTTCCTTCCATTAACGTGTATAAGCTTTCTTGAATTGCTTGTTCGATTTCAGAGTCCAGGGCACTTGTTGCTTCATCTAATAATAAAATAGGAGCATTTTTAAGAATGACGCGTGCAATAGCTATTCGTTGTCTTTGTCCCCCCGATAATTTTATACCTCGTTCACCAACAAATGCGTCATAGCCTTTTCTACCACTTGCATCAACTAATGTTTGGATAAAATCATCAGCATGTGCTTTTTGGGCTGCGGTAATCATTTGTTCTTCAGTAGCTTGATTGTTACCATAGAGCAAGTTTTCTCGAACTGTTCGATGCAGTAAAGAAGTATCTTGTGTCACCATACCAATTTGAGCTCGTAGGCTTTCTTGGGTGACAGTCGTAATATCTTGCCCATCAATTATAATTTTGCCACTTTGTAAATCATAAAAACGGAGTAACAAATTGATCAGCGATGATTTTCCTGCTCCTGAACGACCGACTAAACCAATTTTTTCACCTGGTTTTATCGTTAGATCTAAATTTTGAATTATTGAAATTTGTTTTTTTTCATCATAGCTGAAATTAATATGTTTAAACTCGATTTTTCCTTGAGTTATATTAAGCTTAGATGCATTAGGTTGATCGACTACTGTTTTAGTTATAGAAAAAGTATTAATTCCATCTTTCACAACACCAATATTTTCAAATAAGGCGGTCATTTCCCACATGATCCAGTGTGAAAAACCATTTAATCGAAGCGCTACTGCTGTTGTTGTTGCTATTGCACCAACACCAATTAATTGATTTGTCCACAACCATAGGGCAACGCCTGTTGTACTTAGTATTAACGAAACTGATAATAAATGATTAACAATTTCAAAGGTACTGACTAAACGCATTTGTTTATTAACAGTAACTAAAAACTCATCCATTGATTCCTGTGCATATTTTGCCTCATTACCCGAGTGAGAAAATAGTTTGACTGTCATAATATTGGTATAGGCGTCCGTTACTCGCCCTGTCATTGTAGAACGGGCATCAGCTTGCATGCTAGCAACTTTACTTAGGCGGGGAATGAAATAATACATGGCAATACCATAAATTAGACACCAGGTTACAAATGGAATTAATAACCAAATATTTAGTTGCCCGATGATGGTTGCCATAGTAATAAAAGAAATCAAGACATAGATAAAAATATCTGATACTAAAAAACAAGTATCTCGAATCGCAAGTGCTGTTTGCATGACTTTTGCTGATATTCTCCCTGCAAACTCATTTTGAAAAAAACGCATACTTTGATTTAGCACTAATCGGTGTAGATTCCAACGCATTCTCATCGGAAAATTCCCAGCTAGGCATTGATGCTTAATAATAGTTTGTAGTCCAATAATAATGGTACTTGCTAAAATGATTAAGGCTAATAGTACTAATGTTGTTTTTTCTTGTTGCCAAAATTTGTTAGGTTCAACAGAAGCAATCCAGTCAATAACTCTGCCTAAAATAGCGTATAAAAAAGCTTCAAAAGCACCACCTAAGGCACTAAAAATAATTAGTAACAGTAAAAGTAATCTAGTTCCTTTGGTTGATTGCCATATGAAACTAAAAAAATTTTTAGACATGGATTGAGGTTCATCTTTTGGGTAAGATGACACTAATTTTTCAAAAAATTGATACATATTAGACCTAATTAATAATAAAAATTTTCACCGTTGATGTTGTCAATAATATAGAAAAATGAAAGGAGTGCAAATAAATACAATTTTTTTCACTAAGACTAAGGTTGTATTTAATGTGTTAAACAAAGAATGCTTAATTATATGCCTGTGTTTTTTGATGATAAAAATGTTAAATAAACCTATGAGGAAATAAACGTTAAATATTTCCTCAATTTTAGATTATGTATTGGAATTTGATATATTTATTAAAAACATTAAAAAATGTCTTTAATAATTAGTACAACACGTCCAACAATATGATATTTATGAAAGTCATTCTTGGGTACTTCGATGGTAGGATGTTGGCTATTATTACAAATCAATAACCATCCATTGAGTGTTAAGCGTACCTTTCTTAGAAAGGTTATATCTTCATATTCAATTAAATAAATTGCTCCATCAACAATATCACTTATTTCAGTATTAAGAATTAGACCATTATTATTTTCTATTTCAGGTGACATTAAATCACCTTTGGCCCAATATATGATTAATCTTTTTGCATCTAAGCCTCGATGTTTTACCCAACCCTCAATAATAGGGTAGTTCATAACCGGAGGTGTTTCTCTAACAAAACGTTCTTTTTGTGCTTCTTCTTTAGTTGGTAATTGTTTTTTGTAGACAGGAATTCGATAAATATTTTCATTGTAGACATCTTCTTCATTTTTCGAGTCCACAAATTCTTGCCTATGACCAGTAGCAAGCCAATTGAAAGATACATTACATTTTTCAGCAATTACTTCTAGACGAGTAAGTGAAGGGTAGGTTTTTCCGGATAAATAATCTCTAATTACTGTTTCAGACATATCGCATTTTTTAGCGAAAGCGGAAACAGATAACCCCTGCATTGAATTGTGTAACCTATCTTTAAATGTTTTGACATTATTATTTTTTGTTGCTTTCATCTTTGCCCCATTATTTTTTGTGTGATTTTATTAATTATAAAGTATTTTTTGGGATTTTAAATAGTAAACATCGTGGAAAAAACATCTAAAGTGTTTTTATTCATTAATTGGCGTGTTTTTTTTATTTTATGCTTTTATTTTCATTTTTTTTCTGTTTTTATTTTATCGTTGAACTCATTTTTGTGAAAGTGGTAACTTATTTTTTTTGTTTGATTTTTCGTGTTTTTCTGTTAAAAATGTTTATTTGAATGATGTTTTTTGTTTTTTTTTATTGCATTTGATATTAATCAATATTTGTTGAAAGCTATTTTTTATGGTTTATTTTTATGTTTTTTATTAATTTATTTTGTTTTTTGTGCAATAGTTAAACCGATAAAAATAAATAAAGAATACAAATAAAAACGTTGACTCAAGCGAAAAAAAATGGATAATAGGAGTGGTAAGGATTTTTCATTGTTTTCTTTCCTTATATTCCTTATATTTCATGTTTGCCTGTATAGTTTTATACAGGCTTTTTTTATTTCTGAACTATTCATGAAATCCCACCATAAAAAGAGTATAATAGTTTTGTCATAAAATTTGTTTTGTAACCTATCCTAATGAAGAGTTATATTTATTAAGAGGATTTGATTATGTCTTTTAGCATTCCACATCTTTTAGTGTTTCTTGCTGTGGTCATCTTATTATTTGGCACTAAAAAATTGCGTCATTTAGGTTCCGATCTTGGTTCAGCATTGAGAGGCTTTAAAAAAGCGATGAATGATGATGAGGTTGAATCAAAGAATGATGATAGATTAGGTTAAATAGTTGCATTTATTCATATGAATATTCAATTCGATGTAGTAATTGTTGGTGGTGGGTTAGTTGGTTTAGCTACCGCTTGTGCGCTGAGTAAAAATGCTCTAAATATTGCGATTATAGATAATAAAATTCATCAACACGAATTCTTTTCGCATGTAGAAATCGGTATTAGAGCTTCTGCTATTAATGGTTCGAGCCAACAGTATTTTTCGCAAATAGGCATTTGGGATGATTTATGCAATAGCAATCGCGTGCAAGAATTTACTGAGATAGGTGTATGGGAAAAAAATGGTCAAGCACATTTATCCGCACATGCTAAAAATTATAATTGCCCAAATTTAGGTTATATTATAGAAAATAATGTTATTTCTCATTATCTGTACCAATATGCTTTAAATTGTCCTAACATTAATATGTATAATTGTGAAGCAATTGATTGTGCTTTTAATGACGATTTTGTCTTTCTGACTCTTGCAGATAAAAGTGTTTTACAAGCTAAATTAATGATAGGTGCAGATGGTGCTCATTCTTGGGTGCGTAAATATGAAAATATTTCTACATTTGAACGTAATTATCTTCATAATGCTGTCATTACAACGGTTGAAACAGAATACCCTCATCAATCTTGTGCTAAACAAGTTTTTTATCCAAATGGAATTATTGCTTTTCTTCCACTTTGGCAGGAAAATAAAAGTTGTTTAGTTTGGTCGACTAAACCTGATCATGCTGCGGTTTTAGCATCAATTTCTGAATTTGAATTTTCAAATAAACTATTTGCGTTAACTGGTGATAAAGTGGGTAAATGCCAATTAATTAATTCGCGTATGGTATTTCCTTTAAAAGAACGCTTTGCAAAACAGTTTGTTAAGCATAGATTTGTGTTGATTGGTGATGCAGCACATACTATTCATCCTTTAGCTGGACAAGGTGTAAATCTAGGTTTTCAGGATTCCGCTTTATTAGTTTCTACAATTAAAACATTAGTTAATGAACAAAAAGATATAGGTTTGGCTAGTAATTTAAAATCGTATCAGTTTAATCGCCGTAAAGATACATTAATTATGCTTGCAGCTATGCGAACTATTCAAGATATGTTTAATGGTGATAATTTACTAAAAAAAACGTTAAGAACAATTGGCATGAATACCATAGATCATAGCCCACTATTAAAAAGACAACTGATTAAATATGCTATGAATATTTGACCTAATTTTTATATTTTATTACTTTTATGTTGCCAAAAATTTTTATAGAAGTATGCGTTTCAGTATAAAATTAGTGAAAAAACATTAGCAAATTGGTTGTTTTAATAAGTTATAAATAGGTGTAGCAAGCCCAATTTTGTTATTTTTCGATTTAAGGTTATACCAGTATCCATAAGATTTATCCCAACATTTTGTCTGCTTTTTGATAACACAATGAAAAGGAATAATATTTAAGTGAAAATGACTAAATGTGTGACGAAATGCAATAAGCTGTTTTAGAGGTAAGGTTTCGATACCTTGTTTTTTTAACCAGTCAGTTATTTCTTGTTTACTTGAAAACTGTGGTAAGCAATATAATCCACCCCAAATGCCTGTTGGCGGTCTTTTTTCTAACCAAATAGTTTGATTATATTCAAGCATTAAAAAATAGGCTGTTTTTTCAGGAATAGTATTTTTAGGTTTTTTGGTTGGATATTGTTGCCAACTTTCCGTTTTATGAGCAATGCAATTGCTATGTAAAGGGCATAAAGAACATTTAGGTTTAGTGCGTGTACAAACCATCGCACCAATATCCATCATAGCTTGATTAAATTTTGCAACATCAATTTTGGGAGTAACTTGTTCACTTAAATTCCAGAGTTTATTTTCGACAGTTTTTATACCAGGCCAGCCTTGAACAGCAAAATATCGAGTTAATACACGTTTTACATTACCATCTAAAATAGGGTAATGCTGATTTTGTGAAAGAGATAAAATTGCCCCTGCAGTTGAACGTCCTATACCAGGTAGGGCGATGACGTTATCAAATTGTGTCGGGAATTCGCCATTAAATTTTTCGGTTATTATTTGTGCTGTTTTATGTAAGTTACGAGCTCTTGCATAATAGCCAAGCCCAGTCCAAAGATGCAATACATCATCAATTGATGCCTGTGCTAGATCTGTTATCTTTGGGAAGCGTTCAATAAAACGGTTGAAGTAAGGAATAACAGTTACAACCTGAGTTTGTTGTAACATGACTTCTGATAACCAAACATGATAAGAACTTTTGCTGATTTGCCAAGGTAGCGATTTTCTACCGCACAGTTCATACCAGTTAAGTATAGATTGCGAAAAATATTGCATAGTCATATTATTATATTACAGCAACAACAGAATCAGTTGGATAGCATCCGAGCACTTTGGTGTATAGCGTCATTGAAGTTAGTTCTTTAAGCGCTGTTTGCATTTCATAAGAATGGATGTTGCCTTGCAAGTCAATATAAAACATCTCTTCCCATGGTGTACCATGAATTGGACGTGATTCAAGTTTAGTCATGATAATATTATGATTACGTAATACTAATAGCGCATCAACTAAAGCACCTGCTTGCTGACCAGTCTTCATTAAAATTGTAGTTTTAGCTGGAAGTTGATCAGATACTTCGATAGGCTGGCGGGATAACACAATAAAACGAGTAATGTTTTCTTTTTGATTTGCAAAATTATGTTCAAGTACTTGTAACCCATATAATTCACCGCCATCTTTATTCCCCATTGCTGCAACATTAGGTTTATTCAATTTAGCAACTGTTTTCATTGCTGATGAAGTACTATCGCAGTATACAATTTTCCAATTTGGATAGTTTTCTAAGAAGTTACTACATTGTTGGAACGGTTGTGGATGGCTATAAATGGTATCAATTTTTTCGAGTTGTGAATTTGGCATGGCAAGAATACAATGATCAATAGGCAAAGATAGTTCACCAATAATATGCAAATTAGTTTTTTGCAATAAATCATAAACTTCATTTATTGAGCCAGAACTAGAATTTTCTATTGGTAAAATGCCATAATCTACAGAACTATTTTCGATTTGTTCAAAAACTTCTTTAAAAGTTGAACAGCTTAATTCAACCATTTTATCTAAGTGAGTACTAGCATAGCGACGAGCTGCAGAATGTGAATAAGATCCTTTAGGACCTAAAAAGGCGATTTTGGCAGTAGTAATTGTGTTGTGATTAAGTTTTTCTTGTAAGATTTTTTGTTGTAATAGTACAGAATCTTCAATAATTAATTGGTATAAGCGTTTTATAAGCATATCATCAAGATGATGATGTTTCCCTTGATTGATTAAATTTCTAATAAGTGAACGCTCACGCTCAATATCGCGTACAGGAATATTAGCTTCAATTTTTGTATGAATCACTTGCGTTGAAAGCTTACGTCGCTGGGAAATAAGTTCTAATAATGTTTTATCGAGTTCATTAATTTTATTTCGTAAAGGTAATAAAGGATTTGTAGTCATTTTTATTAAATATTAAAAGAAGATAGTATGTATTATAACAAGCACAAAAATAAAGGCACCATTAAAGTGCCTTTTTATTTAATTAAGGAAATAGATTAATTAAATTTCTTCTTCTAATACTTTGTCTTTTATGCTACTTATAGCACGACGAGACTCACCTTTATGTTGCAGTTTATTAAGTTGTTTTTCAAGTTTATCAATAAGATCATTAATTGCTGCATACATATCAATATGTTTGGCAGATGCAACTAATGGGGTTCCTTTAGTTGTAATTGTTGCATCAACAATAAATCCATCTGGTTCTTTGGATAAAATAAAATGAGGGTTGATCAGCTGTGCTTTCCATTTATCTAACTTTGAAAATTTATCTTCTAGATAGCTACGAATTGCGGGAGTAATGTCCATTTGTTTACTGGTAATACTTAAAGTCATAATTGATCTCCTTTCTTTTATCAACAAGCTAAGATTTATAATGTTGTTGTTACTACATTGGCAAATTATTTCAGTCTCGTCAATAAGATATTTATTATAAAACTCATTTTTATGAATTTAAATTAGGGAAAGATTCAATTAATTAGATATTGTATAACAGAAGAAGCCAAAACTGATTTTTCAATGATTTTAATATATACTTATTTTTTAAGAATATAGTTTATTCTATTGTTATAGAATGTTATTTAATAATGAGGACGATGTGAGTTATTTAGATAATGTGAAGATTGTTTTGGTTGAAACATCGCATACTGGTAATATGGGATCTGCTGCAAGAGCAATGAAAACCATGGGATTAACTAATCTTTGTTTAGTTAACCCAGTCATAAAACCTGATTCTCAATCGATTTCGTTAGCAGCAGGTGCTAGTGATATTATTAAAAATGCACAAATCTTCTCGTCGATGGAACAAGCTATTGCTGATTGTACTTTAGTGATTGGTACTAGTGCACGCTCTCGTAGTTTACAGTGGCCCTATTTAACGCCAAAAGAGTGTGGTGATAAGATTGTTCAAGAAGCTTCAAATCTCCATACTCAAACTGCTTTGGTATTTGGGCGCGAACGGGTTGGTTTAACTAATGATGAATTGCAAAAATGTCATTATCATGTTGGAATTCCTGCCAATCCTGATTATAGTTCTTTAAATCTTGCCATGTCAGTGCAAGTTTTGTGTTATGAAATTCGTATGTCAATGTTAAACCTTGATAATAAACTGTTTGAATCAAAAGGTAAGAATATGACCGAAACTAAGTTTCCTATAGATGCCGATATAGAGCGTTTCTACCAACATTTAGAACAGACTTTATTACAGACGGGTTTTATTAATAACAATCATCCTGGACAGATTATGGGACGTTTGCGACGGTTATTTACTCGCGCACGCATTGAACAACAGGAACTAAATATTTTGCGAGGTATTTTGACCTCAATTGATAAATCATTACGATGATCATAAATAGACCCACCACAACATTGTGGGGGCTATTTTAGTTGATTAATTTAATGCGTTATTTTATTTATTCAAAAAAATTGTGCTTTTTAAAATATTAGCTTTTTTTGCGCCATGTTGTACCATTAGCTCCATCTTCAAGCACAATATTCATTGCATTTAATTTGTCGCGGGCTTCGTCGGCCAGTGTCCAATTTTTATTTGCTCTTGCTTCATTACGTTGTTTTATTAAAGCTTCAATTAATGTAACATTAACGTCATTTTTTTGATTACTTTGTAAAAAATCAACAGGATCTTGCTCTAATAATCCAAGTACTGCCGATAAGTAACGCAATTGAGCTGCTAATTCATTAGCGAGTAGCATATTATTATCAGCTTTGGCTTTATTAATTTCACGTGCTAGGTCAAATAATATTGAATACGCTTCGGGAGTATTGAAGTCATCATCCATTGCATCACAGAATTGACGGTAGTAATTACTGTCACTCGGAGTTATATATGGGTAAGTTGGATCTGTGTCTCGCAGGGCGGTATATAGTCTTTCTAGTGCCATCCTTGCTTGTTTTAAGTTTTCTTCACTATAATTGAGTTGGCTACGATAGTGACCAGATAGTAAAAAATAGCGTACTGTTTCAGCATCATAATGCTTTAATACATCGCGAATTGTGAAAAAGTTATTTAGTGATTTAGACATTTTTTCTTGGTCGATCATCACCATACCCGAGTGCATCCAATAATTGACATATTGCCCATCATGGGCACAAGTTGATTGGGCAATTTCGTTTTCGTGATGCGGAAACATTAAATCTGAACCACCGCCGTGAATATCAAAGTGATTACCTAATTGATAACTGTTCATAGCTGAACATTCAATATGCCAACCTGGGCGACCTTTACCCCATGGAGAATTCCAACTAGGTTCGTTAGGTTTTGACATTTTCCATAACACAAAATCCATTGGATTACGTTTAACATCAACCACATCAACACGAGCACCAGCTTGCAGTTGCTCTAAATTTTGGCGAGATAACACACCATAATTAGGTGCACTATCAACTGCAAACATTACATCACCATTTTCGGCAATATAAGCGTGGTTTTTTTTAATCAAGTCTTCAACTAATTGAATTATTTGTGGCATGTGATGCGTTGCTCTAGGTTCAACATCAGGGCGTTTTATATTCAGTGCATCAAAATCGGCATACATCTCTTGTAACATGCGATCTGTTAATTGTTCGCACGTTTCTCCATTTTCCAATGCTCTTTTAATTATTTTATCATCAACATCAGTGATATTACGGACGTAAGTTAAATCATAACCTAAAAATCGTAAATAACGTGTGACAACATCAAATGCAACAAAGGTACGTCCATGACCAATATGACAAAGATCGTAAATAGTCACACCGCAAACATATAGCCCAATTTTATTGGGGGTAATTGGTTGGAATATTTCTTTTTCTCGGGTTAATGTATTGAATATTTTTAGCATTATAATTACTATTTATTAATAAGTGATTTTTGAATATTAATATAACAAAAATCTAGATACGACGAAATTACTTATTAACATCTTTACAACAAAAATGAAAGGAAATATCGGTTATGCCATTTGCTATTTTTGATGCCATAGACGCAGGCTTGGAAGCTATAGGTATTGCTCTTGATGCTAAACCTAAAAATAAAGTTATGAAAATTTTATATTGGTTAGTATTGATTGCTATAACAATAGTTTTTTTTATACTTTTTAATACTATAACACATATCGATATTATTTACTTTATACCAGTACTTTTTGTCTGTTTTATTTTAGCATTAATTACATTTGGCTTCTTATGGGCAATGACATTTTTTTCTTTATGTATAGGTTATGTTTGTTTTTGGATATTAAAAAAATTATTTAAATCGATGGCGAAAATAATTTCTTTATTTATATAAATCAAACTTGGCGGAAGAATTCAACCAAGTTTGATTGAGACATGATTTTATTTTAAAAGACGATAAAGATATATCAGTAAAATAGCACCCAAAACAGAAATAAATAAGCTTGGGAAATTAAATCCTGTCACACTACCCCAGTCAAAGAAGGTGCTAATATAGCCACCTACTAAGGCACCTGCAATACCTAATAAAATAGTTTTAATTACACCTATACGTCCAAGTGGCATAAAAAATTTTGCAATCCAGCCGGCAATTAATCCTAGAACTATCCAACTTATGATACCCATGATAATTTCCTTTTGTTATTGAAATTGAGTTTAGTTTACTTAAATAAGTTAAAAAATCTAACAGGTGCTGTTGTTTGATGTGATAGTTTTAATCGATTGTTCAAAAACAAGAAATGCCATGTAAAATACAAAAATTATACATTTTAATGTTTTGTATTTTTACTCTTTATAATATAGTGGAGGACTAATCCCCCCTTTTTAATATTATTGTTCGAAAATTGTTTTATGTAGAATTTTAATAATTGATTCAGCATCATTACTTTTTGCTAATAGGCAAATATTGTGAGTACTTGCCCCATAGCAACAAAGTCTAATAATAAAATCATCTAACACACCAAATACTTCTTTTGGTATACCTTTTGTTGAAGTTAGGTTGTTTCCAATTATCGCAATTAGTGCTAAGTCTTCTTCTACTGTTACATTACAAACTTTTGATAGTTCGTTAAATAATTCTTTTGTTAATAAACTGCTACCGTTGGTATTAGTGCCTGTGGTATCAATAGTTAATGCGATACTTACTTCTGATGTGGTTACTAAATCAACCGAAATATTATGTTCAGCTAATATTTTAAATACATTAGCTAGAAAACCTTGAGCATGAAGCATATTTAAACTAGTTAGTGTTAATAATGTTTGTTTGCGACGTAGTGCTAAAGCTCTAAATGTGGGTAATTTAGATGTAATACTGTTTGTGTTGTAAACAATTGTTCCTCCTTCTTGAGGCGCTTTGCTTGAACCAACAAAAACTGGGATATTGCTACGTACTGCTGGCACTAATGTTGCTGGATGTAACACTTTTGCACCAAATGTTGCCATTTCGGTCGCTTCAGCAAAAGATATTTCATCAATACGTTTAGCCGCTGGGGTAATGCGAGGGTCATTAGTATAAATTCCTGCAACGTCAGTCCAAATGTCAATTTGAGTTGCATTTAATGCTTCACCTAATAACGCAGCTGTATAGTCGCTCCCACCACGCCCTAATGTCGTGGTTTTACCAGAGTTTTCACTACCGATAAATCCTTGTGTTACAATGATCCCCTGATTGTTTAGCGATTTTAAATGCGCACAGCAAAGTTGTTTAATATCTTCAATTTTAGGTGTGGCTTTACCAAATTTATTATCGGTGCGTAGAACTTTACGGACATCAAACCATGTAGCATTTTTTTGTTTTTCTTTCAATATTTCGACAAATAGCTTTGAAGACATCATTTCACCGTGGCTAACAAGCTCATCAGTTAATGCTGGTGATGTAGCTAAACTTGCAGCTTCAGACAAAGAGGCTATATTAGCTATAATTTTGTCAATTTCATTTCGTAGCTCGGGGTTTTCAGGTAGTTGTTCTAAAATGTTGTATTGGATCGATTGAATTTTGGCAATATGTTGAGATCGAACATCGGCATCACGACCTTCTGCTAATGCGACTAATAAATTTGTCACACCTGCAGATGCCGATAGCACTACAACTTTTACGTTAGAATTAGCGATTACAATATTAGCGCTATTTACCATTGATGGATAATCGGCAACGCTAGTACCACCAAATTTGGCAATTATAAATGATGTTTCCATGAATTCCTCATATTAAAAATTTTTATTTTTAACAGAGTTAGAGCGGTAGTGTCCTGTTTACGATTAAAAAAGCACAGACCATGAAGCGCTCCACCTGTTAAGGTGACAACCCAAGGGATTCAGCCCTTGCAGTCGATTTGATAGCTTCTGGATTGACTATCAAATCTCGGCATTACATCCCCTAGATCATTTATTAGTGGTTCCAGTCCCTAAAATGATTTACCTGAGTAATGCACCTCTTCGTTTTTGCAATTTCAGTTATGAAATTATCATCATATAAGATTAACGATTTTGTTTTTTGTGTCAATAGGTTAAAAATTAAAAAATTATTTGTTCATAATATGATTCTAACAAAATAGAAAAACCTATAATTCTTGTTCAAACAATTCAATAATGGTTTGATATAATTTTTTTACCGTACATTCTTTAGTTGGTGTACTAAAAATTGTGTCATCACCAGCAATTGAACCTAAGATTCCTTTTGATTTACCAATTGAGTCTAGTAATCTAGCTATGAGTTGGGCTGCGCCAGGGCTAGTACGTGTTACTACCATTGAGCTATTAAAATCAATATCAATTACTAAATTTTTTAATGGACTACTCGTTGTTGGTATGCCAAGTTCCGCTGGTAAACAATAAACCATTTCAGATTTCGCATTTCGGGTTCTCACTGCACCAAATTTAGTTAGCATGCGTGAAACTTTAGATTGATTGATATTGTCAAAACCTTGCTCTTGTAAGGCTTGTACGATTTCTACTTGTGAACTAAACGTCTCTTGACGAAGCATCTCTTTAAATGTTTTAGTAAGATCGGCTTGTTTCATAATGTTCCTTGGTTTTTAATTTTTTACTGTTTTTGTGCTAATTTGTGTATTTATGATCATGATATTTGTAATCAAATCTGTGTCTGTGTGTTATTCAAACTAAAATAGTTACTATTTTTGATAGCATTAGTAACAATCTATAATATAGATAATTATGCGTTAAATTTGCATAAAATTAAAGATTTGATTTTATTGCTTCCTTAGGTCGAAAAGATTTAACTATTTGATCATGGGTTTCAATATAGGGGCCTTCTAAAAGTTGTATACAATAAGGAACACTGGCAAAGATACCGCTAACAATTACATTACCTTGATTATCCTTAACTCCTTCAAGTGTTTCTTTAATTGATTTTGGTCTACCAGGTAAGTTTATGATTAAACATTTTTTGCGAATAACACCAACTTGTCTTGATAAAATTGCAGTTGGTACAAAATGTAAACTGATTTGCCGCATTTGTTCTCCATACCCGGGCATTACTCGATCCGCGATTGCTAATGTTGCATCTGGTGTTACATCTCTAATTGCAGGGCCTGTACCGCCAGTGGTTAAAATTAAATGGCAATGTAGATTATCAACAAGTTCACATAATGTTTTTTCAATGACTACCTGTTCATCAGGGATAATATAATTTTCGGTTGTAAATGGTGTTTTTAATGCGGTTTGTAACCATGAAATTAAAGATGGTATACCTTCGTCTTGGTAAATGCCGTTTGAAGCTCTATCTGATACTGAGATTAACCCAATTTTAAACATGATACTTATTCCTTAAGAAGGTAATCACACTCAGTTCAAAATCGAAACCAAACTGCTAATACCTCTAATGTCTAATTAATAATATGTGTTAATTTATTGATATAGGTAAGACTAAAATTTTTTGTAATAATTGGTTATATTGTCTGTTCTTTTAACATGATATCATACTATTCAAATAACAATTTATTCTATTAAGGTATATTCATGCCACTAATTCCTGCGCTTGAGTTGATCTCACTCAAAAAAATCTATAAAAATGGTGTAGTAGCTTTAAAAGGCATCGATTTGACTGTCGAGGCGGGCGATTTTTATGCTTTGTTAGGACCAAATGGTGCTGGAAAATCAACAACTATCGGTATTATTAGTTCATTAGTGACTAAATCCTCAGGACAAGTTAAAATTTTTGGACATGACTTAGATACTGATGTTGTAAATGCAAAAAGACAATTAGGATTAGTGCCGCAAGAATTTAATTTTAATCAATTTGAAGAAGTGCTACAAATAGTTACTAATCAAGGTGGTTATTATGGCTTGCATCGTAAGCTTGCATTAGAACGTGCTGAAAAGTATTTGCGAGTTTTAGATTTATGGGATAAACGTCACAGCCGAGCTAGTATGTTATCAGGTGGTATGAAAAGGCGATTAATGATAGCTAGAGCCCTTGTTCACGAGCCGAAATTATTGATTCTTGATGAACCAACTGCCGGTGTTGATATTGAATTACGCCGTTCTATGTGGGATTTTCTACGTGAAATAAATCGTCAAGGTATCACAATTATTTTAACCACCCATTATTTAGAAGAAGCCGAAATGTTGTGTCGAAATATCGGTATTATTCAAAGCGGTCAATTGATAGCAAATTCATCAATGCGTGAGCTTTTGGCAAAAAGTCAATCTGAAACTATTGTTATTGATTATATTCCAATACCTAAACGGATTGAATTAAAGGATTATAATTATTCTGATGTTGAACAAGGTATGTTAGAAGTAAAAGTAGATAAACAACATGGATTAAATCAGTTATTTGAGCAACTAAATCAACAAAATATTAAAGTGATCAGCGTACGAAATAAAGCAAATCGGTTAGAAGAGTTATTTGTTGATTTGTTGCATAATGAGAACAAACAAAAGGAAAGTATTAATGAATAATTTATACTGGATTGCTTTAAAAAGTATTTGGCGTAAAGAAGTAACACGATTTTTAAGAATTTGGATCCAAACTCTAATCCCCCCCGTTATTACGATGTCACTTTATTTTATTATTTTTGGTAACTTAATTGGTTCTCGTGTTGGTGATATGGGAGGTTTTAGCTATATGGCTTTCATTGTGCCAGGTTTAATAATGATGTCTGTTATCACTAGTTCTTATACTAATGTCTGTTCATCCTTTTTTAGTGCTAAGTTTCAACGTAATATTGAAGAATTATTAGTGGCGCCTGTTCCAACTCACATTCTTATTTTAGGATATGTGGGGGGAGGGGTGATGCGTGGTATTTTAACTGGTATTTTAGTTACTATTGTATCGTTATTTTTTGTTCGTTATGAAGTGCATTCTTGGTTGTTTATTATATGCATATTATTACTGACCTCGATTCTGTTTTCATTGGCTGGTTTACTAAATGCAGTCTTTGCCAAGACATTTGATGATATAAGTCTTATTCCAACGTTTGTGTTAACACCATTAACTTATCTCGGTGGTGTTTTTTATTCAATTTCTATGTTACCAATATTTTGGCAATGGCTATCAAAAATTAATCCAATCGTTTATATGATTAACGGTTTTCGTTATGGCTTTTTGGGGGTGACAGATGTACCGTTATGGATCACTTTTTTGATGCTAATTTTGTTTGTGACCCTACTTTATGTTATTGCATGGCGACTTATTGAAAATGGGCGAGGATTGAGAAGTTAATAAAGTAGATCATTAGTAGTTATCCGCCGATATTGTATCGGCGGAGTATAAAGGTTATTGTGCACCAGTAATGGCTTCTTTTGCCATTTCAGTAATTTTAGCAAAATCACCTTTTGCAATTGCATCTGTTGGAATAAACCAAGTTCCACCCACGCATAGTACATTATCTAGAGCCAAATAATCACGGTAGTTTTTAGGATTTACACCGCCAGTAGGGCAAAACTTCATGTATCCACAAGGGCCAGAAAATGCTTTTAATGCTGCAACACCACCGTTGATTTCAGCTGGGAAGAATTTTAATGCTGTTAGGCCATATTCTTGCGCTGTTAATAGTTCTGAAATAGTTGCAATACCAGGAATAACAGGGATAGGACCTTCAACTGCAGCTTTTAAAATAGTATCAGTAATTCCCGGTGTAATAACAAACTCAACTCCTGCTTCAGTAACCTGTTTTAGTTGTTCAACACTAGTAACTGTTCCTGCTCCTACAACTGCTTCAGGAACTTCTTTAATGATTTTCTTTATTGCATCAATCGCACAAGCCGTTCTTAGTGTCACTTCCAGTACTTTTACTCCACCAGCAATTAGAGCTTTGGCAAGAGGTACAGCATCTTCAATTCTTTCAATGACAATAACCGGAACAACAGGCCCCATGGTTAAAATTTCTTCAGCGCTTTTTTTCCAATTTTTCATTTATTTCCACTTATACCTTATTTATAATTAAATATAACAATAATCCCTAATAAATAGGGATTACTTTGTTACTCATAAATGCCTAGTTTTTTTTCTAAATAATGAATATTCGTGCCACCTTTTTGGAAACCTTCATCATTCATAATTTCAATATGGAGATCAATATTGGTTTTGATACCGTCAATAACTAGTTCAGCTAATGCATTTCTCATACGAGCAATGGCAACTTTACGGGTTTCACCATAAGAAATCAATTTACCAATCATTGAATCATAGTAAGGAGGAACAGTGTAACCAGCATAAATATGTGATTCCCAACGAATTCCAAGACCACCTGGAGCGTGGAAACGCGTAATTTTCCCTGGTGATGGCATAAAGTTTTTTGGATCTTCGGCATTAATTCTACATTCAATAGCATGACCTTTGATTTCAATATCACTTTGTTTGATCGAGAGAGGTTTTCCTGCAGCAATTAAAATTTGTTCTTTTATTAGATCGACGCCGGTTATCATTTCGGTAACCGGATGTTCTACTTGAATACGAGTATTCATCTCAATGAAATAAAATTCACCATTTTCAAATAAGAATTCAAATGTTCCTGCACCACGGTAGCCAATCTCAATACATGCATTAACGCAACGTTCGCCAATAAATTTACGCATTTTGGGAGTAATACCGACAGCCGGCGCTTCTTCAACAACTTTTTGATGACGTCTTTGCATTGAACAATCCCGTTCGCCTAAGTAAACGGCATTACCTTGTCCATCAGAGAGAACCTGAATTTCAATATGACGAGGGTTTTCAAGGAATTTTTCCATGTAAACCATATCGTTACTAAAAGCTGTTTTTGCTTCTAGCTTGGTCATTTTGATTGATTGTTCAAGATCTTTTTCTTCACGAACAATTCGCATACCACGACCACCACCTCCTCCTGAAGCTTTGATGATAACAGGATACCCAATCTGTTTTGCTATTTGTTTATTGGTTTCGATATCATTACTTAAAGGACCATCAGAACCAGGTACACAAGGAACCCCAGCTTTTTTCATGGCATGAATTGCAGATACTTTATCTCCCATTAGACGAATCGTATCCGGTTTTGGGCCAACAAAAATAAAGCCAGAACGTTCAACTTGTTCGGCAAAGTCTGCATTTTCAGATAAAAATCCGTATCCAGGATGAATTGCTGCTGTTCCTGTTACTTCAGCAGCAGAAATTAATGCAGGAATATTGAGGTAACTTTTAGAGGAAGCTGCTGGACCAATGCAAACAGTTTCATCTGCAAGAAGTACATGTTTTAAATCTTTATCTGCCGAAGAATGAACTGCGACAGTTTTAATTCCAAGTTCTTTGCATGCTCTCAAGATACGCAGAGCAATTTCTCCACGATTAGCAATAAGAATTTTATCAAGCATATCCAATCTCTTAATTTATAAATAAGTTTATATTATTCAATAATGAATAGTGGCTGATCAAATTCAACTGGTTGGCCATTTTCAACTAAAATAGCTTTAATTGTACCGGCTTTTTCTGATTCAATTTGGTTCATCATTTTCATAGCTTCAACAATACAAAGCACATCACCAATATTTACAGTTTGTCCTACCTCGACAAAAGCTTTCGATTCAGGGCTTGGTGTGCGGTAAAACGTTCCCACCATAGGTGATTTTATGGTTATGCCTGTAGAAACAAGATTATCTGAATTTGTGACAGCTTCTTCAGTTTGTGCGCTTGATGCCATAACGATCGGAGAAGATTGAGGGATTTGAATATTTTGTATTGGTGCTGAATAGTTTGTTGTAGGTACAGAGCGACTAATTCGAACTGATTCTTCACCTTCAGAAATTTCAATTTCTGAAATACCTGATTCTTCAACTAGTTCAATTAATTTTTTAATTTTGCGTATATCCATGAATTACACCGTGTTTATTTGATATAAGTAACAATTATTTAATGCATCCTTAATATCTTGAAAGCAATCTTTTAACGAGATAATTAAGGCAGTAACTCAACATTAACAAGAAAGCATACACTGTAAAACTGATTTTGTCATTATATATCTCATTTACAAACACTTGTTATACTATTTTCTAGGTATTATTTTATAATTGCGATACAATAGTAAACCTAAATTACTATTAAGGTTGGCCATGGTTTAAAAGGATTAAATAGTGTCTCATTTAATTCCACTAATAAAGTTGAAAATATATATTTTTTGATTCCATGGTTTGTTTTTAAAAACTAAAATATACTTAAGCAAGATTAATTCTAGGAAGAGTTTTTATTATGTTCAAAAAAGTTCGCGGCTTGTTTTCAAATGATTTATCGATCGATTTAGGTACAGCAAATACACTTATTTATGTAAAAGGACAAGGTATTGTATTAAACGAACCTTCAGTTGTAGCGATTCGCCAAGATCATCGTACAGGAACACCTAAAAGTGTTGCTGCTGTTGGGCATGCTGCGAAACAAATGTTAGGGAGAACGCCTGGTAATATTGCAGCTATTAGACCAATGAAAGATGGTGTTATTGCTGATTTTTCAGTCACTGAAAAAATGTTACAGTACTTTATCCGCCAAGTTCATAGTCATAGCTTTTTAAGACCAAGTCCACGAGTACTTGTTTGTGTCCCTGTTGGCGCTACACAAGTGGAACGTCGTGCAATTCGTGAGTCTGCATTAGGCGCAGGGGCTCGTGAGGTGTATTTAATTGAAGAACCAATGGCAGCAGCTATCGGTGCAGATTTACCTGTGTCTGCACCAACAGGTTCAATGGTAGTTGACATCGGTGGTGGAACGACTGAAGTTGCTGTTATTTCATTAAATGGTGTTGTTTATTCTGCATCAGCACGTATTGGTGGTGACAGATTTGATGAGGCTATTATTAATTATGTTCGTCGCAATTATGGTGCATTAATCGGTGAGGCAACTGCCGAAAAAATAAAACATTTTATTGGTAGTGCTTATCCGGGTGATGAAGTACTTGAAATTGAAGTTCGTGGTCGTAATCTTGCCGAAGGCGTTCCCCGTAGCTTCACTTTAAACTCTAACGAAATCTTAGAGGCGTTACAAGAACCTTTAAGTGGTATTGTGAGTGCAGTTAAAGTTGCATTAGAACAATGTCCTCCTGAACTTGCTTCTGATATCTCAGAGCATGGCATGGTTTTAACTGGGGGGGGAGCTTTATTACGTAATATTGATAAGTTATTGTCAGCAGAAACAGGTATTCATGTTGTTGTTGCCGAGGATCCACTAACATGTGTTGCAAGAGGTGGTGGTAAAGCTCTAGATATGGTTGATATGCATGGTGGTGATTTATTTAGTGAAGAGTAATTGCTACTTCATTATAAATTAGTTTTATATGCATGAAACGATTAGTAAAAATATTTCATATTTTCTGCCGACATAGTCGGTGGAGTCATATCTTGAAATAATTGGATCTTGAGCATAAAACAGGTAAGTACTGGACAATGAAATTACTTTTTTCTAAACGTTCGCCTCTCAGTGTACAACTATTTACTTTTTTGGCGTTAGCTTTGATGCTGATTACATTAGATATCAATTATCGTCCATTTAGAGAAATTCGTTATTATTTAGATACTATCATTTCGCCTATTTATTATATTTCGAATGCGCCAAAGTCTTCGCTTGATTCTCTTTATGAGATGTCAAAGACACGAGAAACTTTAATTAATGAAAATGCAAAATTGCATACAGAATTATTACAACAAAAAAATGATTTATTATTACTGGAGCATTTAAAACACGAAAACACTAGGCTTCGCCAATTACTGGGTTCCCCATTAAAACCTGATGAACATAAAATGGCTGCACAGGTGTTGCTGGTAGATACTGATCCCTATGTTTACCAATTTGTTGTAAATAAAGGTACACAAGATGGCGTTTATGTTGGCCAACCTGTAGTTGATGAAAAAGGTATAATAGGACAAATCTATGAAACAGCACAATCAACGAGTCGTGCAATTTTAGTGTGTGATTATCAACATGCAATTCCGGTACAAGTTCTTAGAAATGATATTGGTATGATTGCAGTGGGTAATGGATGTGGTAATGATTTGACATTGGAGTTTTTGCCTAATAACGTTGATATAAAAGTAGGTGATGTTTTAGTTACTTCAGGACTTGATGGGCGTTTTCCTGAAGGATATCCAGTAGCAATAGTAAGTTCAGTAAAGCTTGATATTAACGATTCAACTCCTATTATTTCAGCTACCCCGACAGCAGATTTGAAACGTTTACGTTATTTATTGTTATTGTGGGGAAATCAAGGAGTGAAAAATGAGAGCTCGTAATAAAATACTAATTATTTGGATAACACTATTAATTGGTTTATGTTTACAAATTATCCCTTGGTCATCACCATACAATATGTTTAAACCTCATTTGCTGATGCTCTTTTTCGCTTATTGGTTTATTGCTCTTCCCCACCGAGTTGGGATTGGCACAGCTTTTGTGTTTGGAATTATTGTGGATCTTTGCTCTGGTTCAATCCTTGGTATTCATGCCTTTATTTATTCATTTATTGCTTATTTGCTTGTTTTTCGGTTTCAGTTGATACGCAATTTGGCACTATGGCAACAGTCGTTTATTATTTTTGGTATTTCAATATGCTATAGTTTGTTAGTATTTTTATTTCAAGTTAGTATTTATCATACTATAACAATATCACCATTGATTTTATTATCAAGCTTTGTCGATGGGTTGCTATGGATTTTTGTCTATCTATTTTTGCGATTAATAAGAAGAAATTTTTCTATTAATTAAAGGGAATTTTATGTCTGTTGAATTATTAATGAATATAACGCCATCAGAAACTCGTGTTGCTTATATTGAAGACGGTGTGTTGCAAGAAATTCATGTTGATCGCGAATCTAAACGTGGTATTGTTGGAAATATCTATAAGGGTAAAGTAATCCGTATTTTACCTGGAATGCAGGCTGCATTTGTAGATATTGGTCTTGATAAAGCTGCTTTTTTGCATGCTTCAGATATTATGCCACATACGGAGTGTGTATCTGATACGGAACAAGAACAATTTCAAGTCAAAGATATCTCTGAACTAGTTCGCCAAGGACAGGATTTAATGGTGCAAGTGGTTAAAGATCCTCTTGGAACCAAAGGCGCTAGGCTTACAACTGATATTACTTTGCCATCGCGTTATTTAGTGTTAATGCCTGGGCCAAATTCTGCGCATGTAGCAACTTCGCAACGAATAGAAAGTGAACAAGAGCGAGAAAGATTAAAAGGTATTGTTGAGCAATATGTAACTCCTGAAGGTGGTTTTATTGTCAGAACTGCAGCAGAAGGTGCTAATGCACATGAGTTAGAACAGGATGCCAATTTTTTAAAACGCCTTTGGGCTAAAATTCAAGAGCGTATGGCTCGCCCAGTAAGTAAAAATCTAGTTTATGGTGAATTGGCATTATCACAACGTGTATTACGAGATTTTGTTGGCGATCCCATAGAGAGGATCTTAGTTGATTCAAAATTAACCTATGATTTATTGGTCGATTTTACTCAAGAATTTATGCCAGAAGTGACCAGTAAATTATCACATTATCGTGGTAGTATACCGATTTTTGATCTTTATGATACTGAAAATGAGATTCAAAGAGCGCTAGATCGTAAAGTTAAATTAAAGTCAGGCGGATATTTAATTATTGATCAAACTGAGGCAATGACAACAATTGATATCAATACTGGTGCATTTGTGGGACATCGAAATTTAGAAGAAACAATTTTTAATACCAATATTGAAGCGACCATTGCTATTGCTCGTCAGTTACGATTACGCAATTTAGGTGGTATTATTATTATCGACTTTATTGATATGCAAGAGGATCTGCATCGTGAGAGAGTATTAAAATCACTCCAAGATTCCTTATCTAAAGATAGGGCGAGAACTACTGTTAATTTATTTTCGACTTTAGGTTTAGTTGAAATGACACGTAAACGAACACGTGAAAGCATAGGACATATTCTATGTGAGGAATGTCCAGCATGTAAAGGTCGTGGTATGGTTAAATCAGTCGAAACTGTTTGTAATGAAATTTTACGTGAGATAGTTCGTGTTTATAAGGCTCACCACTCGGAGTATTTTTTGGTTTATGCATCTGCTTCTGTGGCTAATGCTTTAACTAATGATGAGTCTCATGCCTTAGCTGAAGTTGAGGTGTTTGTGGGTAAACGTGTTGAAGTAAAAGTTGAACCACTCTATATTCAAGAACAATACGATGTTGTATTAATGTAGAAACAATATTTTATAAAATATCTTTTATCTACAATTAGAATTTAAGGAATTTATGATACTAGCTCAAGTGAGTGAACGACTACTCAATTCAAACAATCTAAGCCAACAAGATCTTTTACATTTTCTTGATATGTTGAGTTCAAGGAAAATTGATTTTGGTGATTTGTATTTTTTATCTGGTTATTATGAAAATTGGTTACTCGAAGATGGTATTATAAAAAATGCCTCATTTCACCGAGACCAAGGTGTTGGGGTTAGAGCTGTTGTCGGTGAAAAAACGGGGTTTGCTTATACTGATCAACTTTCATTAGTGAGGTTAGAGCAAAGTATATTAGCAGCAAATTCAATAACAAAAACACAAATCCCTATCAAAGTAACTTCATTTAAATCAGTTCAAATGGCACCAATATACCCATCAATAAATCCGATCAATTTGTTTTCTCAAGAACAAAAAATTGCTTTATTGTGGCAAGTTGATCAATTAGCTCGATCCATCGATCCTAGAGTTGTTGAAGTTTCAGCTAGTTTAACGGGAAGTTATGAAGATATTTTAATAGTAGCAACGGACGGTACTTTATGTGCTGATATTCGTCCTTTGGTTCGTCTATCCATTTCAGTTTTAGTTGAAAAAGATGGTAAACGTGAACGTGGCAGTAATGGTGGTGGTGGCCGATTTGGGTATGAATATTTCTCAACAATCAACCCGAAAACATCAGAGAGTTATGCTGATAGTTACGTACGAGAAGCCGTGCGACAAGCACTTATTTCTCTTTCAGCTAAAGACGCACCAGCAGGAACAATGCCCGTTGTTTTAGGTTCTGGTTGGCCTGGTGTATTGTTACATGAAGCTGTAGGACATGGCTTAGAAGGCGATTTTAACCGTAAAAATAGTTCAGTTTTTTCAGGTAAAGTTGGTGAAAAAGTCACTTCAGAAGTTTGTACTATTGTTGATGATGGCACAATTAAAAATCGTCGAGGATCACTATCTATTGATGACGAAGGTACACCAAGCCAAAAAACAGTGCTTATTGAAAATGGTATTTTAAAAAGCTATATGTTTGATAAACTCAATGCAAAATTGATGAATACGTATTCAACGGGTAATGGTCGCCGCGAAGGATATGCTTGCTTACCTATGCCTAGAATGACTAATACCTATATGTTGGCGGGAAGCTCTTCCTTTGATGATATTATTAGTAGTGTTGATTATGGTCTTTATGCTCCTAATTTTTCAGGAGGACAAGTAGATATCACTTCCGGTAAGTTTGTGTTTTCAACTTCAGAGGCTTACTTGATTAAAAAAGGTAAAATAACAACACCAATTAAAGGTGCGACGTTAATCGGTTCTGGCATTGAAACGATGCAGCAAATATCTATGGTAGGTAATGATCTAGTATTAGACCCTGGTGTAGGTGTGTGTGGTAAAGCAGGACAGAGTGTGCCTGTTGGAGTTGGGCAACCTACTTTAAAGGTAGATAGTTTAACTGTTGGTGGTACCATTAACCACTAATAACAATAACATTAATGGGATATTTAAACTAGATGGAAACAATAATTACACTTTATCATGCTTTTGTTAGCATGGATATTGCAACTCTTTCAAATCCTAATGTCTTATGGGTATTATATGGCATGTTGTTTACTATTATTCTTTTAGAAAATGGGGTTTTACCAGCAGCTTTTTTACCTGGAGACAGTCTGTTATTTTTAACAGGGGTATTAATTAGCCAAAATGTTTTTCATTTTGGTTTAATCAATTTTATTTTAATCGCTGGTGCAGCTTTAGGTACTTGGCTAGGTTATGCTCAAGGGTTGTGGCTTGGTAATACTAAGCTTGTTCAAGGTTGGATGGCGCATATACCTGAAAAATATCATCATAAATCTGAAGTATTATTCCATAAGTACGGATTACAAGCGCTATTTATTGGGCGATTCATTGCTTTCGTACGTACGTTATTACCAATGATGGCGGGATTATCTGGATTACATAGTCGAAAATTCCATATCTATAATTTGATCAGCGCAACATTATGGATTTTTTTGATTGTAACATTAGGTTATTTGTTTGGATTATCACCAATTTTTAAAGAATATGAAAAGCAAATTATGTCTCTACTAATGTTAATACCTGTCTTTTTATTGGTGTTAGGATTGATATTTTCAGTTTTCCTTGCTGTTAAACGTTCATTAAGCAATAAAAAACAATCTAAATCTACATCAAATAATAAAAAGAAGTAGAAAGTGAAATTAACCGATAAGCCGGGTTCTGTCGTGGACAATCATTCCTCTAGGCTAATACTCACGCATCAGCTCAAGCAGTCTACCCGGATTCAACGCGGGCCACGCCAATGAATCCCTATTTGACCTTGCTCCGAGTGGAGTTTACCATGCCACAACTGTTACCAATTGTGCGGTGTGCTCTTACCACACCCTTTCACCCTTACCTGATCTTATAAATAAGCCATCGGCGGTTTACTCTCTGTTGCACTAGTCGTGAATTTTAGTTCTCACCAAAACTCCCCAGGCGTTACCTGGCACTCTGCCCTATGGAGCCCGGACTTTCCTCCCCCTTATTTGTCACTTTTAATAAAGCACAGCAATAAAGCAGCGATTGTCTGGTTAATTTCGTCGATAAGTATATAACCTAAAGTGCAATTTTGTCTATAATTATGTGTTTACTAAGAAATAGAAGTGAATAAAAATGAAATAGTAAATGGATAGTACATCATTAAGATGTACTATAAAAAGGGCTTTAATTTAATCACCATTTTTTTTGCTTTTGATTTTCGTCATAATTAAACCAGGTTACTACGCCTTTAGATATGATAATATCGAGTTTTCCTTCAAAAATATTATATTGTGTTTCACCAATTAACATATGACTGGTTGAACTTTTTTTTGTATACTGATATGTCCATTGAGTTTCGTTACTATTAATAACTGTTTTATTTGTAGGTTCGCCAAATATAGATAAAATTTGGGATTCTGTTGATGACCCTTCAACAATTTTACTTACTTTTTCGTTACTAAGAGGCGTGCCTTTTTCAATAAAATTTTTTTGTGTGCACGCCGATAATGTGGTTATAAAACATATTAAAATAAGAAAATTTTTTATATTTTTCATTATATGATTGCCTGTTGCATTATAGGTTATTGAAATGAGAATTGATAATAACATATGTTTGATAACGTTTAATATGATGGCGGCGAAAAAGGAACTGGAAAAATTATTACATCAATGTTATTCCTTAATTTTTTATTTTACAATATTGTATAATTTATATTAGCTATTAAATTTTACTTCTATTTCATTTTTTAATTTTTCTTAGTTATAAGAATCTATGCTATGTTTTTGTATTATTATATAAAATTATCAAATTATTTAACCTAAGATGCGAAGATAAGATATTTTTATAATATCATTCAAAATTTTATACTGTTTTTAATAAACAAAAAAAAGATAATTAGTGTTATTATATAAGCTACGATATACTTTAATTTTAGTAAATTTAGTTGCTATGGGATAGTCAATGGAAGCTCAGTTTAAATTAACAAATAGTAAAGAAATTATTGCTTATTTAGCTCAACAATACCCGAATTGCTTTACCGTTGAAGGTGAGGCTAAACCATTAAAAATTGGAATTTTTCAAGATGTCATCTCTCGTCTGGATAATAGTGAAGTACTTAGTAAAACTAAACTTCGTGCTGCATTGCGTGCATACACAATGAGTTGGCGCTATTTACATAGTATAAAAGAAGGGTATAGTCGTGTTGATTTAGATGGCAATCCTCATGAAATTATCAATCAAGAACAAATGGAGCATGCTCAACAACAATTAAAAGAGAGTAAAGAAAAGGCTAAAATACGGTTTAAAGAACGTGCAAAAGAAAGCCGTAAAATTACTACTCTAAAAATTGGTGATTTTGTTAAAGTTATTGTAGGTAATAAACCTATAAAAGTGCAAATCATTAATATTGAAAAAGAGCATATTAAAGTAAAGGTTGGTGTGGGGATGGAGTTAACGGTTAAACCTGAACATATTATCAATAAGTAGAGAATTTGAATGAATAAATTACTGAAAGGTATTACACTTGGTCTTATTTTGGGTATTATTAGTCAAAATATTCAGGCAAAATCGAATACTAAAGAACAAATTCCCGTTTTGAAGCAAGATGAAATCCACCAAGTTGTAGCCAAACGTGTGACTAATTTTTTTACTCAATCACATTATCGTAATTTTGCTCTAGATGGTGCTTTTTCTGCTCAAATTTTTGATCGTTATTTCAAATTATTAGATGGAAATAAATCCATATTTATTCAAAGTGATGTTGATAGTTTTCGAGATCGACAAGAGTCATTAGGTCAGGAATTAGTTAATGGTAATTTAAATACGGCTTATGACATCTATAATCGTTTTTTACTAAAACGTTATAATCGTTATCAATATGCTCTTGACGTTTTACAGCGACCTATGGATTTTTCTACGAATGATGAAGTTGATTTCAATCGTGAAGAAATTGCATGGCCGACTTCTGAAACGGAACTCAATGCCTATTGGGATAAACGAGTTAAATATGATGAGCTAAGTTTATCATTATCAGGAAAAGATGAAAAACAGATCCGTGAAGTATTAACTAAACGTTACAATCGTGTTCTAAAAACGATAATACAATCAAACAATGAAGATGCTTTTCAAGTATTTATGAATGCATTCGCAAGAGAGATTGATCCTCACACTAGTTATTTAGCACCGCGCAAAAAACGAGATTTTGATTCTGAAATGAGTTTATCATTTGAAGGGATTGGTGCGACATTAAGTCAGCAAGATGATTATACTACAATTATGTCTTTTGTAACGGGAGGACCGGCCGAAAAAAGTAAGCTACTTAGCATCGGAGACAAAATTATTGGTGTAGGACAAAAAGAGTCGGCAATTGAAGATGTTATTGGTTGGCGTTTAGATGATATTGTCGATAAAATACGTGGTCCTAAAGGCACTGTTGTGAAATTAGAAATTTTGCCTGCGGGTAATGATAGTAAGGCGAAAGTAATTGAACTTACTCGTGATAAAATTCATTTTGAAGATCGTGAAGCGAAATTAAAAATTTTTGATAATCAACGTGGTAGAGTAGGCGTTGTTGAAATACCAAGCTTCTATATGGGACTAACCGAAAAAGTTGAAACTCTTTTACAGAAAGCAAATAAAGAAAATTTGCAAGGTTTAGTTATTGATTTACGAGATAATGGTGGTGGTTCCTTAGCCGAGGTTATTGCTTTAACTGGTTTATTTATTGATAGTGGACCTGTTGTTCAGGTTCGTGATAATTTACAAAAGGTTATTACATATAACGACCGAAATAAAGGTATTGAATATACTGGACCTCTCGTTGTTATGATTAATCGTTACAGCGCTTCAGCATCAGAAATATTTTCTGCTGCTATGCAAGATTATGGTCGTGCACTAATTGTTGGTGAGACGACTTATGGTAAAGGAACTGTACAAACATCTCGTAATATTTCTTATCCAGTTGATGCAAGATTACACCCAAATTGGCCTGAACTAGGTGGTGCTCAGTACACTATACAGAAATTTTATCGTATCAACGGCGGTAGTACACAATTAAAAGGAGTTGAACCCGACATTGAAATGAATAAAGTGAAATATGTTGATGAGACAGGTGAACGATTCTTAGACAATGCATTGCCTTGGGACAAGATTCCTTCAGCTGACTATTTAACTCTTGCTAACATTAAGCCATTACTTCCTGATTTAGAATCACAACATTTGGCTAGAATTTCAAAAAATTCTGAATTTATCTATATTGATGAAGATATTAAAAGGTTTAATGATAAAAAAGGGCGTCAATATATTATTTCTCTTAATAAGAAAAAACGAGAATTAGAACAGAAAACTAATGACGAACGTGATTTAATAAGAATGAATGAACGTTTAAAGAAAGCTGGTTTACCATCAATTACTAAATTGGATGATTTACCTAAAGATTACAAACAACCTGATGCTTACTTAGATGAATCAATTGAGATACTCCTAGATTTTGCTCCTAGTTACCCGAAAATTGAAAGCAATAAACCTATTAGCAAAATTATTTCGTTCGATTCGCCAATCCAAAAAGCTAATTAATAATAAATAATTGGAGATAATAACATGTGTTCGAATTTAAAATATGCATTGCTCACAACCGTTGGTATACTAGCTATTTTAGCCATATTTGGTATTATTGTTTGTATGCATTAAAAAAGCTTGATTAATTACCTTGTGATTATTATAGTATGCAGCCTGCTTAACAAAGCAGGCTCTAATAATTAGGTGAGGTGTCCGAGTGGTTGAAGGAGCACGCCTGGAAAGTGTGTATACGGCAACGTATCAAGGGTTCGAATCCCTTCCTCACCGCCATATTTGGTTGTTGAAAGATAGAGCTATCAAGTTTATATCACTATAAGACTAACTAACTAGATTACTTTAATAGTTTACAATTTTTAGAGTCATTATCAATGATCAACAATACCTCCCTCTCCTTAATCGTTTGGAGCCATTATGGAAAACTTACGCACAGTTCAAGACTTTATACGCTGGACTGCATCGCAACTTAGTCTATCAAATGTCTTTTTAGGCCATGGTACAGATAATCCTATTGATGAAGCTAAACAATTAATTTTAGCTACGTTAGGATTATCGTTGTTTATTCCTGAAGAATTTTACTCTGCAAATTTAACTAATGATGAAAAAAATCAACTTGTTGATATTATACAGAAACGGGTTAATGATCGTGTACCAACACCTTATTTAACTAATCAAGCTTGGTTTTGTGGACATGCTTTTTATGTTGATGAGCGTGTATTAATTCCCCGTTCGCCTATCGGTGAGCTAATTGATAACCATTTTGAGCAGATAATATTAACAGAGCCTAAAAATATTTTAGATCTATGTACTGGTAGTGGTTGTATAGGTATTGCTTGTGCTTATGAGTTTGCTGATGCTCAAGTTGACATAACTGATATTTCACTAGAAGCATTAGATATAGCCCAAACAAATATTGAGATGCACGAAATGGATTTTCAGGTTACTCCTATATTGTCAAATTTATTTGATGATGTACCTGAAAAACAATATGATCTTATTGTCTCTAATCCACCTTATGTTGATAGTGAAGATATGAGTGATTTACCAGATGAGTTTTTATATGAACCTAAATTAGCATTAGAGGCGGGCTTTGATGGTTTAGATCTTGTAAAAAAAATTTTACGAGATGCGATAGATTATTTAACACCAGCAGGTATATTAGTTTGTGAAGTCGGTAATAGTTGGGTTAGCTTACAACAACAATATCCTGATGTTCCTTTTAATTGGATAGAATTTGAACGTGGTGGATTGGGCGTATTTTCTATCACACGTGAAGAACTGATTCAATATCATTACTGTTTTAATTAAGCTGTTTTTAATAATTGGAATAAATTTATTATGGCTGGAAACTCAATCGGAAAATTATTCAAAGTAACTACATTTGGTGAATCGCACGGTATAGCATTAGGGTGTGTAGTCGATGGGGTTCCACCAGGGCTTGGGTTAACAGAATCAGATATGCAATACGATCTAGATCGCCGTCGGCCTGGTTCATCTCGTTATACCACTCAACGCCGAGAAGCAGATCAAGTTAAAATTTTATCTGGCGTATTTGAAGGTGTTACAACGGGAACGAGCATTGGTTTACTTATTGAAAATACTGATCAGCGTTCTCAAGATTATAGTAAAATTAAAGATATCTTTAGACCAAGCCATGCTGATTATACTTATCAAAATAAATATGGCATACGAGATTATCGCGGTGGTGGTCGATCTTCTGCTCGTGAAACAGCTATGCGGGTAGCTGCAGGTGCTATTGCTAAAAAATATTTACAAGAAAAGCTAGGCATTACTATTCGTGGTTATTTAGCTCAGATGGGGGATGTAAAGTGTGAGTTGAAAGACTGGCAACAGGTTGAACGCAATCCATTTTTCTGTGCTGATGAGAGCAAACTAGATGAACTTGAACAGTTGCTTCGTACACTAAAAAAAGAGGGTGACTCAATTGGAGCAAAAGTTTGTATTATTGCTGAAAATATTCCTGTAGGACTTGGCGACCCCGTATTTGATAAACTTGATGCTGAACTTGCGCATGCATTAATGAGCATTAATGCCGTAAAAGGCGTTGAAATTGGTGATGGTTTTGGTGTTGTAAATAAACGTGGTAGTGAAAATCGTGATGAAATAACGCCTAAGGGTTTTTTATCTAATCATGCCGGCGGTATTTTAGGTGGTATTAGTTCAGGACAAACCATATTAGCCAGTATTGCTTTAAAGCCAACACCAAGCATAGAAATCCCAGGTCAATCGATTAACGTTTTGGGTGAAAGCGTTGAAGTATCTACACATGGACGACATGACCCATGTGTTGGTATTCGAGCAGTACCTATTGCAGAGGCAATGGTTGCTATTGTACTGATGGATCAATACCTTCGTTATCGAGCTCAATGTAGTGATGTAAATAAACTATGAGTTATGATCTGCTTATATTACTTTTTCTAATTGCGTCTTTAGCCGGCTTTATTGACTCTATTGCTGGTGGAGGTGGTTTGTTGACTGTACCTGCATTACTTGCTGTTGGTCTACCTCCAGCTAGCGCGTTAGCAACCAATAAATTACAAAGTTGTGGTGGTTCGTTTTCTGCTAGTTTATATTTTATTCGTCAACAGATGGTGAATTTGAAACAACAAAAATGGGCAATTGTTTTTGCTTTTGTTGGCTCTGCAATTGGCACATTGTCCGTGATGCATATCCAAACTGAGTTTTTAAAATTATTATTACCGATTTTAACTATCAGTGTGGGATTATATTTTTTGCTTTCTCCCACAATCGGCGAAAACGACCGTAAAAGCCGTCTTTCACTTATTCAATTTGCACTAATTCCTGCTTTTGGTGTTGGTTTTTATGATGGCTTTTTTGGCCCTGGTGCAGGTTCATTTTATGCGTTAGCTTATATTATGTTAGCTGGCTTTAATTTAACTAAAGCGACTGCGCATACCAAAGTGTTAAACTTCACCTCAAATTTAGCTGGTTTACTATTTTTCATTATGGGTGGGGAAGTGATATGGTCAATTGGATTGGTTATGTTAGTTGGTCAATTTATGGGGGCAAGACTTGGAGCAAAAATGGTTATAGCCAAAGGTCGTAAATTAATCCGACCAATGTTAATTACAGTTTCGACTCTTATGAGTATAAAATTAATTTACGAAAACTTTTTTTAATTACTTATAAGCTAAATAGTTCATGTTTTGCGCTATCTAGAATATCTAAGGTAATTTTATTATCAATTCTACTTTTTCTCACTTTTACCTTTCATAATTCATTTGCATCAAAAAAATTTTTCAAAAAGTTTTTAAGAAAGCATATGCTTGAGTATAAAATAGAAACAAGTATTTACTTCACTTAAATATTATTTAGTATATATTTGTGTTATGTAAGGTAGTTTGTGTTAACACATCAACCAATATTATGAAACTTCAACAATTACGCTATATTTTAGAAATTGCACGCTCTGGTTCAATTAATGAAGCAGCTAAGAATTTATATATTACTCAACCTAGTTTATCAACGGCGGTGAAAGATTTAGAAACAGAATTTGGTATTGAGATTTTTGTGCGTAGTTCTAAAGGGGTCTCACTTTCGACTGATGGTGTTGAGTTTTTAGGTTATGCCAAACAAGTTTTAGATCAGGCTGAGCTATTGGAACAACATTACTCCAAAAAAGAACCTTCTAAACAGTTATGCAGTATATCTACTCAACATTACGCTTTTGCGGTTAATGCTTTTGTAAATTTAATCAAAAAAAATCAAACTGATGAGTATGAGTTTACGCTCAGAGAAACAAAAACACATGATATTATCATTGATGTTGCGAATTTACGTAGTGAAGTTGGTATTTTATATTTGAATGACTTTAATCAGAAGGTGATCTTACGGTTATTGAAAGAACATCGACTAACCTTTAATCCTCTTTTTGAAGCGGATCCTCATGTATTTATTAGTACACATCATCCATTAGCTTCGATGAAGTTATTAACTTTAGATGATTTAGAAGATTATCCTTATCTCTCTTTTGAACAGGGTGAATATAACTCATTTTATTTTTCCGAAGAAATTTTAAGTACGGTTTATCATAGAAAGAGTATACACGTCAGTGATAGAGCAACTTTATTTAACCTATTGCATGGACTTAATGGTTATACCATTAGCACAGGGGTTTTAAGTGCTGACTTAAACGGATCTGATATTTTATCAATACCGCTAGATGTAGAAGAAAAAATCCTAATTGGCTGGATCACATCACAAAAGGCTCAACTAAGCTTATCAGCTCACAATTATATTGAGGCGCTAAAAAAACTAATTCAAGAAGAGTATGGTTTCGAGCTTAAGTAAATACTGCTGCTAACTAAATAAATCAAATTGCTATTTTTATAAATTTCAGTATAATTACGTAACTCATATATTCACTATATGGATACCGAGGAATGTCTGAATTAGAGATCGGTCATTCCATTTTTTATATTTATTTTAAGAGGTTTATTATGTCTCTAACTGTAGAAACTAAAGCGAAAATCGTTGCCGAATATGGTCGTGGCACTAATGACACTGGTTCAACAGAGGTTCAAGTTGCTCTTTTAACTGCACGTATTAATGATTTACAAGGTCATTTTTCTGAGCATAAAAAAGATCATCACAGCCGTCGTGGTCTATTACGTATGGTGTCTAGCCGTCGTAAATTATTAGATTATTTACGTCGTAAAGATATTGAACGTTATAACCAATTGATTAAAAAACTAGGTTTACGTCGCTAATTGACAATCTACTTGAAAAGAGGCTTAGGCCTCTTTTTCGTTGTGAAAAATCGGTGCTCTGATATAATATTGAGCGTTAAAAATTATTATTTTATGTAAGCCAACAAAGTAAAGATTATATCTCATGTTTCGCGCGACTAATGAGAGCTCTATAATTTATAGATTTGTCATTAGTCGTGACAGTGAAATAATCTTTTTGTTGTATATATCCCCACATGGTTGAAGAGAGTATCAATAAGCGTAGCGTAATGCTGCGTCCTGTCGAAATATCAAACTTCAACATAACAAATAACAAGAGGACATTATTTTGTTTAATCCGACATGTCAAAAATTTCAATATGGTCGTCATACCGTGACTTTAGAAACTGGTATTATGGCTCGTCAAGCAACAGCCGCTGTTATGGTTAATATGGACGATACTGCTGTGTTTGTCACGGTCGTTGCTAATAAAAAAGTAAAAGAAGGTCAAGACTTCTTCCCATTAACGGTTAACTACCAAGAACGTACCTATGCTGCAGGTCGTATTCCTGGAGGTTTTTTTAAGCGTGAGGGGCGCCCAAGCGAAGGCGAAACTTTAATAGCACGTCTAATTGATCGTCCTCTTCGTCCATTGTTCCCAGAAGGATTTGTTAATGAAATCCAAATTATTGCAACTGTTGTTTCTGTTAATCCTGAAGTTAGCCCTGACTTAGTCGCAATGATTGGTGCTTCTGCTGCACTTTGTTTATCGGGTGTGCCATTCCATGGGCCTATCGGTGCTGCACGTGTTGGTTTTATTAATGATGAATTTGTACTAAATCCATCAGTTAAAGAGCTAGCAACGAGCCGTTTAGATTTAGTCGTTGCTGGAACTAAAAGTGCAGTATTAATGGTGGAATCTGAAGCTGATTTACTTACTGAAGATCAAATGTTGGCCGCAGTAGTATTTGGTCATGAACAACAACAAGTTGTTATTGATAACATCAATGAATTTGTAGAAAAAGCTAATTGTGAAAAATGGGATTGGGTAGCACCAGCTAAAAACGAAACATTATACAATGCTATTGTAGAACTAGCTAAAGATCGACTAGGTGAAGCTTATCGCATTACTGAAAAACAAGCTCGCTATGCTCAAATTGATTTAATCAAAGAAGATGTATTAACCGTATTAAAAGAACAAAACGAAGAGCTTGATGAAAACGAAATTATTAATATTATCGTTGATTTAGAAAGCCAAATCGTTCGTCAGCGTGTTATTGCCGGTGAACCACGAATTGATGGTCGTGAAAAAGATATGATTCGAGCACTTGATATTCGCACTAATGTTTTACCAAGAACACATGGTAGTGCATTGTTTACGCGAGGTGAAACTCAAGCACTAGTTACAGCGACATTAGGTACAGAACGAGACGCACAAATCATCGATGAGTTAACAGGTGAATACACTGAGCGTTTTTTACTTCATTACAACTTTCCTCCATATTCTGTTGGCGAAACAGGTATGGTTGGTTCACCAAAACGTCGTGAAATTGGTCATGGTCGCTTAGCTAAACGTGGTGTTGCAGCAGTAATGCCTAGCCGTGAAGAGTTCCCATATACAGTTCGAGTAGTATCTGAAATTACCGAGTCAAATGGTTCATCTTCAATGGCTTCTGTATGCGGTGCTTCACTTGCGCTTATGGATGCCGGTGTGCCAATTAAATCATCGGTTGCAGGTATTGCAATGGGACTGGTAAAAGAAGGTGATCAGTTTGTAGTACTATCTGATATTCTTGGTGACGAAGATCACCTCGGTGATATGGACTTTAAAGTGGCCGGTACGCGTGAAGGTGTTAGTGCATTACAAATGGATATCAAAATTGAAGGTATCACTAAAGAAATTATGCAAGTAGCACTTAACCAAGCAAAAGGGGCACGTTTACACATTTTAGGTGTAATGGAACAAGCAATTAATAAGCCTCGCCAAGAGATTTCAGAATTTGCACCACGTATTTATACAATGAATGTAAATCCTGACAAAATTCGCGATATTATAGGTAAAGGTGGCGCAACAATTCGGGCTTTAACCGAAGAAACAGGGACAACCATTGAAATTACTGATGATGGTACCGTTAAGATTGCAGCCTCGGATGGTAATAAAGCTAAAGATGCTATGGCACGTATTACTAACTTAGTTGCTGACGTCGAAATTGGTAAAATTTATACAGGTAAAGTAACAAGAATCGTTGATTTTGGTGCTTTTGTATCGGTTATTGGTGGTAAAGAAGGACTTGTTCATGTGTCTCAAATTGCGGATCATCGAGTTGAGAAAGTGGCTGATTATCTAAAAGTAGGCCAAGAAGTGAATGTTAAAGTACTCGAAATTGACCGCCAAGGTAGAATTCGTTTGAGTATGAAAGATGCTGTTGAGTCAACATCGGCATTAGAAACAGAACCAAACGCAGAATAAAAATATTATTCACTAGGGGATAAAAATGAAATTATTCAACCTGAGAACTGTATGCTGCTTTTTGCTAACTGTTGCTCTGTTGTCAGGTTGTTCTAATTCTCAGTATTTATTGGCTGTTCCTGAGCAAGTTTCATATGATGATGAGTTGAAAATTGCTCAGCTCAGCCAGCAATTATCACAAAAAGATCTTGATACTGTAACGCGGATGCAGCTCATATTTGAACGTGGTATTGTTTATGATTCATTGGGGTTTAAAGCTTTTGCACAAAGTGATTTTTCGTATTTGTTAGGTTTTAACCCTGAAATTCCTGATATTTATAATTTTCTTGGTACTTATGCGTTAAGAGATGGTAACTTTGACGAAGCTTTAACGTCGTTTAATACTGCATTAGAGCTTGATCCATCTTATGCTTATGCTTACTTAAATCGTGCCATTACGTTATATCGTACAGGGCATTATCAAGCAGCAAAGCGTGATGCATTACAGTTTTATCAATATGATGTGAATGAACCCATCAGAATTTTATGGCTTTATCTGATTGAAAAGGAAACTAATGATAAAGTTGCCCAAAATGAGCTACAAAAACGTTATGATCTGATTAATGATAAAACGATTTATAGTGGCAATATTATTGCATTCTATTTAGGCAAAATAAGTGAGTCTAAATTAATGCTGAACCTTCAACAAGGTGTCGAGAATAATCGTCAATTAGCTGAACGCCTTTGTGAAGCCTACTTTTACTTAGGTAAATATTATCAAAGTAAAGGTGATAACGAACGTGCCAAAATGTTATTTAAATATGCTTTAGCCAATAATATTTATAACTATGTTGAACATCAACAGGCACTCTATGAAATAAAGTTACTTGAAGAAAAAGAAAAGTAACATGGGTCATGCCAGTTTTAAAAGTGAAAATATTGTTATAGCGGAGTTCTGATTTGCCAAATAATATATTCTCAACATTGAATAATGTAATTAACTTTAAGTTTATTTATTATGTATATTGAATACTTGTTGAGTTGATATTGGCAGTTAGTTATTGGGGTGAGTTGTAAATTTTCAATTTAGTGAGCTGGCATAAATTTATATCTGCTTTTTTATTTGGTTTAACAAAAATAAGAAATACAAAATTGAGTGTTAGTTAATAACCATCAATTTTTTTGTTAACTAAATAAACAAGTTTATATATTCAAAATTTATAAGCGAGTTTACATGACAACAGAAGTTTCTTTTATTGACCTTGGTTTATCCGAGGATATCCTTAACGCATTAAATGATCTTGGTTTTAGCAAACCATCACCAATCCAATCTGAGTGTATTCCTTTATTATTAGAGGGTAACGATGTATTGGGAATGGCACAGACAGGTAGTGGAAAAACTGCTGCATTCTCAATTCCTTTTTTAATGAATATTGATGCAAATTTAAAAGCCCCACAACTTTTAGTCCTAGCACCAACGCGTGAATTGGCTATACAAGTTGCAGATGCTTGCTCTGAATATTCAAAATATATGAAAGGGATAAAAGTACTTGCTCTATATGGTGGTCAACGCTATGACGTTCAATTACGTGCGTTAAAACAAGGTCCACAGATTGTCGTTGGTACACCTGGTCGTTTATTAGATCATCTTAATCGCAAAACATTAGATCTTTCAAGTCTTAAAGGTTTAGTTCTTGATGAGGCCGATGAAATGCTAAGAATGGGCTTTATTGATGATGTTGAAAGCATCATGGCAACCATTCCTGAAAATCACCAAACAGCGTTATTTTCGGCAACGATGCCTGCTCCTATTCGTCGTATTACTAAACGGTTTATGCATAATCCCAAAGAAGTTCAAATTAAAGGTACCAATCAAACAGCACCTGATATTGACCAAAGTTATTGGCTTGTTCGTGGTATGCGTAAAAACGAAGCGATTGTTCGCTTTTTAGAAGCAGAAGATTTTGATGCTGCTATTATTTTTGTTCGAACAAAATCAGCTACTTTAGATGTGGCAGAAGTGCTTGAAAAACATGGCTATAGTTGTGCTGCATTAAATGGAGATATGACACAACAGTTGCGTGAACAAACATTAGATCGCTTACGTAATGGTCGTTTAGATATTTTAATTGCAACAGATGTTGCTGCTCGAGGTTTAGATGTTGAACGTATTAGCTTAGTAATTAACTATGACATTACATTGGATTCTGAATCTTATGTTCACCGTATTGGTCGTACAGGTCGAGCTGGTCGTGCTGGTCGTGCTATTTTATTTGTTGATAGTCGTGAACGTCGTTTGCTTAAAAACATCGAACATACTATTAAAAAACCAATTCCAGAAGTCGGATTGCCGTCAAAAGAATTACTTGAAAAACGCCGTTTAGCTAAGTTTACTCAGCAAGTTCAAAAGCAATTAGAAAGTAGTGATTTAGATCAATACCAAACCTTGTTATCACAAATACACAATGGCAGTGGTACTGACATGGAAACGCTAGCAACGGCATTATTAAAATTAGCTCAAGGTGAACGCCCACTTATACTTCCTCCCGATCCTGTCTTTAAGCCATCAAGAGATATACGTGATCGTGACGATCGTCGAGGTGAACGACGCCTGCGAGGCGATAACCGCGAAATGCCAAAACGTCGTGAACGTCGCGATGTAGGTGATATGGATATGTATCGTATCGAAATAGGTAAAGAAAACGGTGTGGAAGTTCGCCATATTGTTGGTGCTATTGCTAATGAAGCAGATATTAGTAGTCGTTATATTGGTAATATTAAGCTTTATGAAACTTATTCTACTGTTGAATTGCCTAAAGGGATGCCAAAAGACATATTGAAACATTTTGAAAAAGTAAGAGTGCTTAATCAACCAATGAAAATGAGCCTTGTTAGTGGTACAAAATCTGAAGCAAAACGAGGCCGTAAAGGCGGTAAATCTGATTCATCAGATAAAGAATTTGCTAAAAAACGCGGTCGTCCTTCTGCTCCTAAATTCTAATTTGATTAACCTTTGCCCTAATGGCAAAGGTTTTTATTCATTTCTTATATATTATTACTAATTTTATTTAATAGCATTATATAATCAGCAATATAAAAATTTTTTATCTAAGTTATATCTATTCAGAATTAAAAGTTTTATCTCATCATTATATTAACTGAAATAAAAAGTGTTAGCATTTTGCCCTCAGTTATGATTGAGAGTATACTGTTGAAAATATTAACTGGTAAACCGAGGTATAGCATGACAGATTCTTTAAACAAATGTAAAGCAAATGAAACCGCAGCATGTTGTTGTGTGGATGTTGGTACAATAATTGATAATGAAGATTGTAGCGCGGAATATGAACATATTTTTGCTACAGAACAAGAAGCGCAAAGTAAATTAGCCTTATTGACTAAAGCAGCTGAAGATGTTGCAACTGAACCATGTGAAATTACAAGCAGAATTGAAAAAGTAGACAATGCTTTTAAGCTAAATGTTAATTTTACTTTTTGTTGTGGTGCTGAATGCATGATTTTTCAATTAAAATTACGCTAATTAAATACTGATGAAAGTTTGTATTATGAGACACGGTGAAGCTAGCTTTTCTGCTTCATCGGATTCAAGTCGCACGTTAACGCATTATGGTATTCAACAGTCAAATCAAGCAGGAATATGGCTTAAACAGCAAAATTGTCGATTTGATTTTGGTTTAGTAAGCCCTTATATACGTGCTCAACAAACATTAACCGAATTATCATCACACGTTAGTGTTGCAAAAGTTGAAACTAATTCATGTTTAGTGCCAAGTGGTAGCCCATCTTCTATTGTCGATATGTTAACGATGTTGTTAAATGATGGTGTTGAAAATGTGATTGTGGTATCACATTTGCCATTAGTGGGCTATTTAGTTAATGAACTGTGTCCGCAAGTTTCTCCTCCTATGTTTCCTACTGCTGCAATTGCTTGTATTAATTTATCGCACAACTCTGCAGGAAAGTTTGAATGGTTTCATCAAGTGGAGTAAAAAAACTAAACCTTTTTGATTTGCCTTTAACAGGTCGAACTTTAATTGAAGCATCGGCAGGAACAGGTAAAACTTATTCGCTGGCCTTCATTTACTTAAGGTTATTACTTGGTATTGGTCAAAATAGCTATCCAAGGCCTTTAGAAGTTAAAGAAATTCTTGTGGTTACCTTTACTAAAGCCGCAACGCAAGAACTACGTTCACGGATAAGAAAAAACATACAAGAATTACGAATAGGACTACTACAAGGACAGCATAAAGATCCTATTTATCAAAAACTCATTGAATTAATTGTTGATCGCAAGTGGGCTGTGCAACAGCTTACTGTTGCTCAACAATCAATGGATGATGCAGCAATTTATACTATACATAGTTTTTGTCAGCGAATACTGACTAGCCATGCATTTGAATCAGGTGTTTTATTTGAACAAAGGCTAATCTCGGACGAATATCAACTAAAATTACGAGTAGCTCAAGACTTTTGGCGGCACTATTTTACCCCATTAGATAAACCTCTGGCTTATTTAGTACTTAGCACATGGCGAGATCCAATCGCATTATTGAAAGATATTAAACCATATTTAAGTCTGAATCTTGATGATAATAACAAAATAAATTCTGATATCAGTACAACAATTAAGTCATTTTACCAACAAAATTATAAAAAGATTGAAGATATTAAACAGTCTTGGCTAGCATCGACTGATGAATTAGTTAAAATCATTACCGAATCAGGTGTCAATAAACAATCTTACAGTAGTCGAAACTTGCCCACTTGGATAAATAAAGTCTCTACATGGGCTAACAAGCCAACATTAACGTTTGAATTACCAATCGAGCTTGAAAAGTTTAAGCAATCGGTTTTAATTGAAAAAACAAAAGAAGGAAAGGTTGCACCATATCATTTTGTTTTTGAACAAATTGATAACTTATATCAACAGCCATTTAATTTACGTAGTCAAATCTTAATGGATATTGTTGGGGCAATTCAACAAGGGCTCTACAATGAAAAAATCAAACATGGCGAAATGAGTTTTGATGATCTTATTTGGCAACTCAATCGTGCATTACAAGCAAAAACAGGTGAACGATTAGCACAAAGTATAGCTTCAAAATATCGTGTTGCTTTGATTGACGAATTTCAAGATACCGATCCTGCTCAGTATCAAATTTTTGACCGTATTTATGACAAGCAAAAGTTAGATCGGGGGCTATTATTTATTGGTGATCCAAAACAAGCAATTTATAGTTTTCGAGGTGCCGATATATTCACTTATTTAAAAGCTAAACAATCGACTGGTGAAAATTATTTCACTATGGATGTGAACCATCGTTCATCTGCTTCGATGGTCAAATCGGTTAACCAATTATTTGCCAATAATGATAATCCATTTATATTCAATGATATTCCTTTTTTGCCTATGGATGCGGCAAAGCGAAATCAGCAAAAATTTCTACAAGTTAATAACCAAAAAATTGCTGCATTAACTGCTTATTTATTGCCAGATGATATTACCACGAATGCTGACTATCAAGAATGCATAGCACGTTATTGTGCTAGCCAAATTGTGACTTTGTTATCTAACTCTTCACTATTCATTGATAACGAAAGTGAACAACGCCCAGTAACTACTGCTGATATTGCAATTTTAGTACGTACAGGGCGGGAAGCTGAAATTATCCAACAAAAATTGGCAGATTGTGGCGTTAAAAGTGTTTATTTATCAAATAATAGTAGCGTTTTTTCTTCTATTGAGGCAAAAGATGTATTGAACTTATTACAAGCGGTTTTAATGCCTGAAAACGAAACAACACTAAGATTAGCGTTAATGACCTCGCTATTGGGGCAAACAATGACCGAGCTTGAACAAATCAGCGATGATCAAGATAAGTGGGAAAGCTTAGTCGAAGAATTCAAACAATACCAAGCAATTTGGCAATACTATGGTGTATTAGTGATGCTACGCCGAATGATGAAAAAACGTCACTTAGCTGAAAATATATTAGTCCGACAAGATGGAGAGCGAATATTAACCAACTTAATGCATTTGGGGGAATTACTCCAAGACGCTTCTGATGAATTAGACAGCCCACATGCTTTAATTCGTTGGCTAACAAAACAAATCGTTAGTCCAGATCCTAATTTAGAAAACCATCAGCAACGCCTTGAAAGTGATGAAAATCTTGTCAAAATTATCACTATTCATAAATCCAAAGGATTGGAGTTTCCTGTTGTTTGGTTACCCTTTATTTCGATGTATCGTGAGTCTGACAGTCAATTTTACCATGATAAGAACAATGATTATCAACCAACCTATGCATGGTTATTGACTGATGAAATTAAGCAACAAATAGAAGATGAACGCCTTGCTGAAGATTTACGACTATTATATGTTGCAATGACTCGTTCGGTTTATCATTGTAGTATAGGGCTTGCTCCTTTGAAAAAAAACCGATCTGCTATAAGTTATTTATTAAAAGGTGAATTAAGATCAATTGCCAATATGGCTCATTTAGTTGATATACAATTGCCAATAGAAAGCAAACAATATGATCCTCCAATTTTACCAAACCAATTATTATCGGCTAACGTATTTACCCGTAAGATCTCAAATAGCTGGCGAGTTACAAGCTATACTGAATTACAAAAACATAATCATAGTGTATTGGATTATAACTCTGATGTTATCAATGATTGGGATGAGGCTACACTTGAATCTGATACCGTGCAAGCAAACGATTTACTATATGATATTCACCATTTTCCTAAAGGTGCATATGTTGGCACATTAATGCATAGCATGATGGAAAATATCACCTCAGATAGCCTTGATGAACTATCTGACAAAATGATAAAAAAACTCAATTTAGATTCGGTATGGAATGAGGTAATAACAAAATGGATGCAACGAATACTTTTAACACAATTACAAGAACCGAATTTAATGTTATCACAAGTATTAAAAAGGCAGTGCATTAACGAATTACAATTTTACCTCCCGATACGAAGTACCGTTACTAGCCAACAATTAGATAGCTTATGTAAACAATATGATCGCTTATCAAAATTATGCCCTGAGTTAGATTTTGAGTCCGTACAAGGCATGTTAAAAGGATTTATTGATTTGGTTTTTGAATTTGAAGGTAAATATTATGTAGTCGATTATAAATCAAATTGGTTAGGTGATAGCGTTGATTCTTATAGCCAAAAATCACTAGAAAAAGTAATGTGTGAGCACCGCTATGATTTGCAGTATCAACTTTATTGTTTGGCATTACATCGTTTTTTAAAAAGCCGTTTAGCAAATTACCAATATCAAACTCATTTTGGTGGCGTTTATTATCTCTTTTTGCGTGGCATGCCCGAGCACGGCGTCTTTTACCATTTACCAGAACAAGCATTTATCGAAGATCTTGACAAGTTATTTGAAGGGAAAGTGCCAAATGAGCTATAAATTTTAAAAAATTATTATGTAAAAAAGCATGATGAAATAACTAAAAATAAGGTACAAACAAATAGTGCCTTATTTTTTTCAATTACCAATATTCAATGTCTCTTGTAGTTATTATATTTCCAGAAGAATTTTGGTTTTTTCTGCATGTGATGGCCTTAGTCCAATCACCGTATTTATTATATTGAGAAAAACTTGTTTCTGAGCTAACAATTTTTTTATCCGGAAAAATTAAATAGCTTTCTAATTTTGTTAATTGTTTTTTTGAGTTGTATGAATAATTAAATTGGGTATAAATTTTTAGTTTGTTATTTTTAAAAATTTGTTTTTCCAATTTTACTAGCTGAAAATTTTGCCAGTGCATTTTAATTTCAGTTTTTAATTCGCCAACTTCAATAACAGAAAGAATAATTTTACCATCTTTAAAAGTATTTGTTCGGCTGTATTCAAAATTATTATTGAAAATAGTACCATCGTTAACTCCAGATAATTTAATAAAATCATTATTATTATCTAAAACAAAGTTTCCTCCAGTGATATTGATTTTATATAATTGATTGTAATGATTGAATTTTTTGCTTTTATAATCGAATTCAAAACTGGTTTCAAGCACATTTGAGTTAGTGTATTTGACATGACTTGATAATATATTTCCTGATTTTGTGTATTGATAATTTGCAACACTTTCCAATTCGCCATTAGCTTCTGTTTTAAATACTTGTTTTTTTATATAGCGCGAGTATGGCGCTATAGAAGGTTCTTCATTCAAACGATTAAAAGGCTTTTCTGCTGAGTCGCAACTACAAAGGAAAATAGATAAAATTAAATAACAATATGAGATAAAATGCTTCATTTCTATTCCTTACTAAATTAATCATATAACTAATCACATATATTAGCCAAAATTTGTATTATTTGGGGAAAATTAAATTCTTTGGAATAAATTTAGATGATTGTGCCTTTCGTAATAATTTCATAGACAACTTATTATAAACGACTGGTGTTTATCAGTTTTTTACAAACAATTCTATTTTAAACTTTAAAAACGGTTTGTTATAAAATGATTATGCGAATTGCTGTTTATTTATGTTATTATGTACCTATTTATAAGCTTTTTTTGGAAATTTAATGAAAAAACAAAATATTATTGCGATGCTTTCATTTTTTGTGATGGCTTTTGATACGTATGCTGTAGACAAATATGTGACTGATAATGTTGATATTTATTTGCGTCGAGGACCAGGTTCGCAATATGCGTTTTCTAATGCTGTTAAAGCAGGAGCAAAAGTTGTTGAGCTTGAAAAAAGTGCCGATGGCAAATATACCCGAATTCAACTTAATAATGGCAGTACAGCTTGGATTGAAACGAATAAACTCAATGAACAACCAAGTTATAAAGAACGCTTTCCATCATTAGAAGCGAAACTTGCCGAATATCAAGACAAAGTAGATAACGCTGAAGCAAATCAACAAAAATTGGTGAGCGACTATGTTCAAAAACTAAAACTAGCAGAAGAATCAATAGCAACACTGCAAAATAAAAATGCAGTTTTAGAACAACAAGTTAAAGAGCAGAACTCACAAATTGAATCGATGTTAAATCAAGTGGACGATAAACGCCGTGATCTTATTGTAACTTGGTTTACCTATGGCGGACTTGTTGCAGGAGGAGGACTTATTTTAGGATTGATATTACCAAGTATTATACCTAGCCGACGCAAAAAAGACCGTTGGATGCGATAGATGAGAAAAATCTATCTTGTAGGCGGAAGTGTACGTGATAGATTGTTACATCTGCCCGTTTCTGACCATGACTGGGTTGTTGTTGGTGCTACGCCTGAAGAACTTTTGGCTTTAGGGTATCAACAAGTAGGTAAAGACTTCCCCGTGTTTTTGCATCCTATAACAAAAGAAGAATACGCATTAGCTCGAACTGAGCGCAAATCAGGTAAAGGCTATACTGGATTTATTTGTGATTTTGGTAAAGAAATTACATTAGAACAAGACCTCATTCGTCGGGATTTAACCATTAACGCTATTGCCATGGATGAAAATGGCAATATTGTCGATCCTTATCATGGTGTGGATGATATTAAACATAAGATTTTACGCCATGTATCACCTGCTTTTCGTGAAGATCCATTGCGTATTTTGCGTGTCGCTCGCTTTGCAGCACGTTTTTATCAGCTTGGTTTTAAGGTAGCACCACAAACCTTAGCGCTAATGAAACAAATGGTAATAGCGGGTGAAATTAGCTATCTAACTGCCGAACGTGTATGGAAGGAAACTGAAAAAGCATTATCAGCAAAAAATCCACAAATCTACTTTCAAGTGCTTGAACAATGCGGTGCGTTGACATTACTCTTTCCCTCATTAGAGTTATCAACCAATATAGTTGATGCACTAAAACAATCTGCTTTATTAACTGATGATTTAACCATCCGATTTGCCGTGTTGTGTGCTCAGTTACCTAGCAAGCCAGTGGTTGAAGCCCTATGTAAAAAAATCAAAGCACCTAATAATTACACTAAAATTGCCGTTATGGTTCAGCAATATCGTCATGATTTTGAGCATATACACATGCTTACCGCTGAGCAAATTGTGTCTTTACTAAATAGTATCGATGTTTGGCGTAACCCTTCACACCTTGAGCAACTCATTACAGCAAGTCAATCGTTTGCCAAAACGCCTGAATTTGTACAAGCAAATTACCTAAAAGAAGCTTATAAGATTGCCAATAATGTCAATGTACAACACATTATTGTGGAAGGTTACACAGGAAAGCAAATTCATTTTGAACTACAAAAAAGGCGAATTGAAGCGTTATTAAACTGGATTTGATTGCATCTTAATCAGTCGTCAATTTTTTTCAAAATATCTAAAAAAAAGGGTTGACGATTTTGCGTAATACAAGCATAATGCGCCTCGCAGTGTTGGTTATGACGTTGCGAATGAATGGCTACGTAGCTCAGTTGGTTAGAGCACATCACTCATAATGATGGGGTCACAGGTTCGAATCCCGTCGTAGCCACCATTAAGATTAGGTAGTACTTTTACCGGAAGTATTCAGTGCGGGTGTGGCGAAATTGGTAGACGCACCAGATTTAGGTTCTGGCGCCGCAAGGTGTGTGAGTTCAAGTCTCTCCACCCGCACCATTTAATTTTAGTGTCTTCTTTATTGGGGTATAGCCAAGCGGTAAGGCAGCGGGTTTTGATCCCGCCACGCCCAGGTTCGAATCCTGGTACCCCAGCCATTCCAACTGCTTAATTTTTTGATATCTGATTATTCAGTCTACTATTGCTTTTGCAATTTATTTTTTCGATTATCCTAAACGGGTATAGAGGAATGGGTAGACGCACTAGGTTCAGATTCTAGTTCCGGAAGGTGTGCGAGTTCAAATCCCACTACTCGTACCAGATATCACCTCCTTCAATTGGGGTATAGCCAAGCGGTAAGGCAGCGGGTTTTGATCCCGCCATGCCCAGGTTCGAATCCTGGTACCCCAGCCAACTATTCACACTAAACATATGCACACATAAATGTTTTTTTAGTGGCCGTTGCTTATCTAAATATCATTTTAATTGAACGGAAATGCTGATTTGTTATTGCTGAATAGAATTTTGGTGTGCTTTTGCTTACTTAATTGTTAGTAACTCTTTGATTTTAATCAAAAATAAAAATCTAATAAAATCAATAACTTTCCTGACCGCTTTTTAAAATAAAAACCCATGTAGGAAAGTGAATTGCTACATGGGTTGATTTTAGTAAAGAACAAGTTTATTTATTATTTATATAAATTGATAAAAACAGTTTGCGCTGTACTTGCTGGGTTGTTTGATACTTCTTTTACATAATAAAAATGTGCACCATTAGCAACAGCATGTTTTTGTGCTGCTTCGCTGATTTCAGAAGTATCGTTAAAGACACCATGGAAGCTAATAGTATCGTATGGTGTCATGCGTTTAAATGCCTCGCTACTGATTTCGTAAGCATCTTGACCTTGTATTGCGGTTGTAACGATGTAATCCCTCACAGGTGCATCTTGTTTATATAATGAAACATCAATGTCTTGGGCTTGGTCTTGACTACCGACTGATGAAATAGAATCGATATAAAACGCATAGGCATTTTTTTCAGCGGCTAATTTACTTGCCGCTTCAGTAATTTCGGAAGTGTTGTTGTAATTACCTTTAAATTTAACGACTTCAAATGGTACATAGTAAAGGGCTTTTGAGCGGTTATAGGAAACAACGCCATTATAAGTGGTTGGATTTTGCTCGACAGCTATTTGAGCATTAGATTTGTAAATATTAGCGTAAACAATAGCACGATCTGAAGAAGTTCCACTAGCTGGAGTTTCCATTGCTGTAATATAATAATATTGAGCACCGGCTTCATCAGCTGCACGCGAAATATCATCTGCAGCATTATCAGCTTGTAGATAATTTCCTGTTACTGAAATTTCTTTCAATGGTATTAAATGGCGGCTTTCTTTAGATGTTAATGGTTGAGCAGCATAAAGATTAGCAATAGGTAAAGATAATAATACAGCTAAAGCAATAGAAGATTTAGTAAAACGTTTCATGATATAGCCCTTCAATTTGAATTATTAAAATAGAAAATCACTGTTTAACGCTTATTTAATTTGCAGATGTATTAATGATGTCGCTTAGAGAGTATTCGAATTTATGAAGCTCCTGAGTGTTTTATCCTTGTCTACTTGTTAAAAGCATTAAGATATAGTTGTTTTAGTAGGAACAGATAGTAAAACAACTAGCTACTGTTATAAGATGTTTATGAAAAATCCTCAAGCTCTTTTAATGAAACAGCAAATCGCCTAGCATTATTTGCTTAAAATGAAATTAATTGCTAAAAATGGCGTTAATTCAGCACTGATTTTGTTTGCTATTTTTTTAACAGTATTTTATTGATGACAGTTATTCACAAATATTTTCAATAAATAAATTAATCAATTGTGCGGTTAAACCCCAAATAACCCAATCTTGATACTGATAAAAATAGACCGAATGTTCAGATCTTTTTTGCCAATTGGCTGAACGGTTGACAATAATATCAAAAGGAAAGTCATCGGCAGGTTTATGTCCAATAAACATCGTTGCACGTTGTGGTGGGTTGTCAATAAACCATGCAATAGGAACAGTAAAAATTTGTTCAACTTCATCATGGTTTAGTTGCAAATCATCTAGTGAATTTATTGTACCTACGAATGGATAAATCATCATACCCAACGTGGCAATAAATTTAGGTAATTGCCCTAAAATTTTAATTTGATTAAGGGGGAGGCCTAATTCTTCAACGGTTTCGCGTTTAGCTGTGTATTCGGGATTGATATCCGCTAATTCAACACGCCCACCAGGGAAACAAATATCCCCCGGTTGTCGTTTTAGTTTTTTTGATCTGACTTGAAACAATAGCTGGAGTTGATCATCAACATGAACGATCGGTAATAGCACAGCAGCTTTATTATCAACACGTTTTATAGTTGTACATTTTTGAATCTGTTTTGTTATCCTTTCGATTGTGATCATAATAATTAATTTTATCCAGCATTTAATTTAAATTGTTGCTCTATTTACCTTACACGAATAACATGCTAACTTAATAAAAGCGTTAGTTTAATACGCACGTTTTTCCTAATTGAAGCTATGCAATATTATATCAATAACCTAAAAAAAGAACTCGAAGATCTTGCCAATTTAAAGCGTGAGCGTGCGCTTATAGGCATGTCAGCTGAATTTCAACAGGTTTTTTTGTTACTTCCGGCACTTTTTCATTACCATACTCCTCAATTACCCGGATATATAGAAGGTCATATACCTTCTGGTATTGCGTATTATCAATTATCTGACGATGCAAATGAACTACTGAAAAACCAATACAATTTTATTCCACCTACAGACCAAACGCCAACCGAAAAAACACTACCAGCAGCGATCTCCGCTTTATATTCGATGGGTAGTACTTGCTCTCTTGGGCAATCAGTTCAATCTGATCTTGATATTTGGATATGTATTGAAAATAACTTAACAGATCAGCAAAAAGATAATTTACAACAAAAATGTCGATTAATCGAAAAATGGGCAGAAAGTTTACAAGTCAAGTTAACGTTATTTGTGGTTGATGCCGATCGTTTTATTAAACAACATCACGAATGTTTAATGGGTGAAAATTGTGGCTCTGCGCAACATATTTTATTACTTGAAGAATTTTATCGCTCTGCAAATTTATTAGCAGGAAAACTTTTGTTGTGGTTTGCTGTGCCTTATAACTATACCATAAATAATGTCACTTATCCCACATACGAACAGTGCGTTAGAGCTATGGTAGATCTTAATTTAATTGAGAGAAATGACTGGATTGATTTTGGTCCACTAACTAGCTTATCCGCGCAAGAATATTTTGGTGCAAGTTTATGGCAGCTTTATAAAAGTATCGATTCCCCCTTTAAAGCGGTACTTAAAACTCTATTATTAGAAGCGTATTCATGGATCTATCCTGAAAATAAACCGATTGCTTACCAGATGAGAGAATTCATTCAAAAAGGTAAAAAACATCAAGGAATGAATCTAGATTCATACTACATGCTGTTAGACCGAATCAGTAACTATCTTATAGAAATTAATGACTATGAACGACTTGAACTAATTCGCAACTGTTTTTATTTAAAAGTGAATGAAAAACTATCTGTCTCTATGCAATCACCATCTTGGCGCCGTAAAATTTTGAGCGATTTAGTTAAAGATTGGGGATGGAATGAGCACCAAATTGCTAAATTAGATGCCTGCCAAACTTGGAAAATAGAGCAAGTTCGTGAAATGCATGAAATTTTATTACACACTATGATGACAGGCTATCGGAACCTACTCAATTTTGGTCGTCGTAATAATTTAGACTCATTAATTAGTCCTCAAGATCTTGCGATTTTAACGCGTAAACTCTATGCTGCTTTTGAAGTGTTACCGGGAAAAATAACAACATTAAAACTTAACATATCCGACAATTTGCAAGAAGATGCCTTGACGTTTATTCATGTGGCAGAAGATCGCATTAATCGAGCGGGATGGTATGTTTACAATCAAAAACCCATGTTGCAATCAATTATTGGGCATCAATATCTTGAATATAGCAAGTATTTAGTAAAACTTGTTAGTTGGTGTTATTTTAACGGTTTAATTGCTGATACTACCCAATTTTATTATCGGGATGGTAAAAACCGTAATAACGCAAAAATTAATAAATTGATCGCTGATCTAAAAAATTACTTTCCTATCGATGTTCCTGCAGCAACTGAAGAACAGTTATATGGGCCATGTGAAATCCGTCACTTGGCGATCATTTTAAATCTGGAAGACGATCCAACTGCTAATATTGAATTAGATGATGAAGTTACCAATAGTGTACTTAATTATGGTAAAGATGAACTAAGCTTAGTTGGAACGATTGATCTTCTTTATCGAAATTCGTGGAATGAAATTCGCATACTTCACTTTAGTGGAACATTGTCTGTGCTTGAAGCCATAAAAGCATTATTAAATCGTATGCACAAAGATGCCGATCTACCCAATTCCATTGACATTTTTTGTTATAGTGAGCACCTAAGTTACGAAATCAAACAGCAAATAAAAAAACTCATGGATGAATGTGTTGATTTACGTCTAACTACGACACAAAATAATTCAACACAAGTCAAACCGCTAAGAGTAGGGGGATCTTCTTGGTACCTATTTTTTGAAAGATTAGGTGTTTCTAGTCATCAATTTGAAAATGCGATCGACTTTTATGGTGCAGTATCAAATAATAAAATACAAGGCAGACCGCTAAATATCTTAGATCAAACTAATGAACTACCGAAAGAAATTGACAGTTTTGCTTATCGAGGTATCATCCAATTCTTTTTTGAAGATACTGATTTAGGTTTTGATCTTTATATCTTAAACGAACATAATCAAGTTGAAATTTACCGTAATTGCAATGGATCAAAAGAAAACATGGTAAAAGATATTAACGATTTTTATGTTTTATCTGATGACCGTTTTACTTTTACTACTGGCAGTGCCGTTAATTTTAATTTACCACAATTTTATCAAATCACTTATAATGACTCTGGAGATCGAGAGATCATTCCGCTTAATTAAATGATCGACAATGATCTTATTTAACTATAATTCCTGCCAAAAACTTTCAGGGAAGCATGTTTTTTAGTATAAAAAGATAAAAATTTACAATTAATAAGTAAAATAATTCAATTTCTATTAGAATAATGGGAACTTTTTTTAAATTTAAGAATCTAACTGTCTGAGAGCACAAATTTGGGCCGATTGACAGTTATTAACGTAATAAGGAATGGCCTTTAATGGGGGAGCAAGTAACAGACCAAGTATTAGTTGATCGCGTTGTTAATGGAGACAAAAATGCATTCAATCTACTTGTGGTTCGTTATCAAAACAAATTAGCTCATTTGGTTTCTCGTTATGTATTAGCGTCAGAAGTCCCTGATGTTGTGCAAGAAAGCTTTATTAAGGCATATCGCTCATTAAGTCTTTTTAAAGGTGAAAGCGTTTTTTACACATGGTTGTACCGCATTGCGGTTAATACGGCAAAAAATTACTTAACTTCTCAAGGGCGACGGCCGCCAGCATCAGATATCGAAGCTAGCGAAGCCGAAGGTTACGAAGGTGCAGATTCACTAAGGGATCTTGATAATCCTGAAAATTTAGCACTTTCAGATGAAGTGAAAAAAACTGTATTTGCAGCGATTGAGGCTCTGCCTGATGATTTAAAAACAGCAATTACATTGCGTGAAATCGATGGTTTAAGCTACGAAGAGATTGCTGAAATTATGGATTCACCTGTTGGAACAGTGCGATCACGTATCTTTAGAGCTCGTGAAGCAATAGATGAAAAATTAAAACCATTACTCAATTAATGGCTACAAACAGATTGATAAAAGTAGTCATAAATTTAAGGTATTTACTATGCAAATAGAACAGAAAGAGCAACTTTCATCACTTATGGATGGCGAGTTCACTCATGATCATATTGTTGATGAAGTATCGCATAATGAGAGTTTGCAATCATGCTGGCACCGCTATCATATTGTAAGAGATACAATGCGAGGTGAGTTGCATAGTTGCTCATTAACATTAGATATCTCTAATCAAATTGCTCAAGCTATTGCGAGTGAAGATCTATACAATCCACTAACAGATCAACCGAATATCAACGCAACAGCACTACCAAAAGCTGAAAACCTAATTTGGATTCACCTTAAAGACTTTTTTGCTAAAGTGAGCCAAGTTGGACTTGCGGCGTGTGTCACACTCGGTATTATTGCTGGTGTTCAATATCAACAAAGCCAAACGGATAATGTGAATGGCACTCCTACATTAAACACTGTGCCGGTGGGCGTTAATATCGCACCAGTAGGTGGAATTCATCAGCAAAACGATCAGCAACTGCTTGAAAAGCGACAATACGACAAAATTAGATTGCTTGTGCAAGATTACGAATTACAGAAAAGACTTAATGCTCACTAATTCGAAATGAAATTACCCTATTATTTTGTGCTACATTTTATAAAACAGAGTAGAAATTTTATTTTCACTCTGTTTTTCGTGTTTTTTTCCGCATCCGTTTATGCTAATGACACCAATGATGCCTTAACACTATTAAACAAAATGCATCATGCAGCTCAAACACAAAATTATCATATCCACTTCTTATTTGAAGATAAAGATCAGTATGCAACCACATTTGAATATAGCCATTTAGGTGCAGCAGACACAAACGATATTAATGCCTGTTTACGCTATCTTGAAGGTCCAGATAAAGAGATCATCTTGCACAATGGCGTAACGAGTTACTTTCAACCTGATAGCCCATCGTTTTCGATCACTAGCCCACGCATTATCGAAGCTTTTCCTGATGTGATTTATAATAATTTTAATGACTTAAGCGAGGTTTACGATTTTATTTTATTAGGCAAAGCAAGAACGGCAAATCGTAGTGCACAACAGGTAAAAATTATCGCTAAAGAAAAGGACCGTTATAGCTACCTGATTTGGATTGATGATCAAACCTATTTGCCGATCAGAGTTGATTTATTGGATGAAAATAACAACATTATTAATCAGATAAAAGTGATCCAGTTAGATGAAAATCTTGATAAGAAAAAACAGCTAGATTATATCAACAACCGAACTTATCCTGTTTTATTATCGATCGAAAAGCAAGATAGTGCATTTGACCAATGGCGATTAGCTTGGTTACCTAAAGGATTTAAGGAAATCGCTGCTTATAATCTGAACTTTTACAACTCTGATATTGCAACTAAATTGTTTTCAGATGGTGTATTTTCATTTACGGTTAATATTTCCTCGGAACAAGCTAAGCAATCACACCAAATTATACAACAAGGTGGGCGCACTATCTATTCAACTAACTTGGGTCATAAAAATATTATCATCATTGGTAATTTACCGCATACCACGCTTGAACGTATAGCACAAAATATTATCCAGAAATAAGTGCAAACTTCTCGATAACGCTATGCTTAGCAGTGATAAATGTGTAAAATGACGCCTTTATGACTATGTAATTATTAGCAATGTTGGTAATAACCAAAGGCATTTTAGATAGTTAACCATTAATAACCAAGATACTCATTATAATATTATTAATATGAATAAAAATATCCGCAATTTTTCGATTATTGCCCATATTGACCATGGTAAATCAACACTTTCAGACCGCATCATTCAAATTTGTGGCGGACTTTCAGATCGTGAAATGGAAGCCCAAGTGCTCGACTCAATGGATCTTGAGCGTGAGCGAGGTATCACCATAAAAGCTCAAAGTGTTACGCTTGATTATCATGCTAAAAATGGCGAAACCTATCAGCTCAATTTTATCGACACTCCCGGTCATGTTGACTTTTCGTATGAAGTCTCGCGCTCGCTTGCCGCTTGTGAAGGCGCATTATTAGTTGTTGATGCAGGGCAAGGCGTTGAAGCACAAACACTAGCAAACTGCTATACCGCCTTAGACATGGATCTTGAAGTTGTTCCTGTACTAAATAAAATCGATTTACCCGCAGCCGAACCAGAGCGTGTAGCGGCCGAAATCGAAGACATTGTTGGCATCGACGCAAGTAATGCTGTTCGTTGTTCAGCCAAAACAGGTGTGGGCGTGACGGATGTTCTTGAACAACTTGTCAACGACATTCCTCCACCAGAAGGCGACTCAAGCGCACCATTACAAGCACTTATTATTGATTCATGGTTTGATAATTACTTAGGCGTTGTTTCATTAATTCGCATAAAAAATGGTGAATTAAACAAAGGTGACAAAATTAAAGTTATGAGTACAGGCATGACATACAACGTTGATCGACTTGGTATATTTACGCCTAAACAAGTTGATAAACAATGCCTGCATTGTGGCGAAGTGGGCTGGGTTGTTTGTGCTATCAAAGATATATTAGGTGCCCCAGTCGGGGATACTTTAACCTTAGCAAAAGCACCGGCACAAGAACCATTACCTGGCTTTAAAAAGGTCAAACCACAGGTTTATGCTGGGTTATTCCCAACTAGTTCTGACGATTACGAGGCTTTTCGTGATGCGCTAGGCAAATTAAGCCTAAATGACGCCTCATTATTTTATGAACCTGAAAATTCAGGGGCATTAGGATTTGGGTTCCGTTGTGGTTTTCTTGGTCTACTGCATATGGAAATTATCCAAGAGCGCTTAGAGCGTGAATACAACCTTGATCTTATAACTACTGCACCAACGGTTGTTTATGAAGTGCTAACCACATCCAATGACATTATTTATGTTGATAGCCCCGCCAAATTACCAGCGGTAAATAATATTCAGGAACTGCGTGAACCGATTGCTGAATGTAATATTTTAGTACCACAAACCTATCTAGGTAACGTCATCACATTATGTGTTGAAAAACGTGGGGTACAAACTAACATGGTTTATCATGGAAACCAAGTTGCTTTAACGTACGAAATTCCAATGACCGAAGTTGTATTAGACTTTTTTGACAAACTAAAATCAACTTCACGCGGGTATGCTTCATTAGATTACAGCTTTAAACGATTCCAAGCTGCCGACATGGTAAGATTAGATGTATTAATAAACGGTGAACGTGTTGATGCATTAGCCTTGATTACCCACAAAGACAATGCACCTTATCGAGGACGGGAATTAGTCGAAAAGATGAAAGAGCTTATTCCTCGTCAACTATTTGATATTGCCATACAAGCGGCTATCGGAAATCACGTCATAGCACGATCAACTGTAAAACAACTACGCAAAAACGTATTAGCTAAATGTTATGGTGGTGACGTGAGTCGTAAAAAGAAACTTTTACAAAAGCAAAAAGAAGGTAAAAAACGCATGAAACAAGTTGGTAATGTTGAATTACCACAAGAAGCATTTTTAGCGATTTTGCATGTAGGAAAAGATTAACTAATTAAAACGAATTGATAAAAGATTCATTTAAAGAGGAAAAAAAATGGCTGGAATGTTTGCCATCATATTAACAACCGCAACTTTTATTACTGGGATCTTTTGGTTTTTAGAAAAATTCAAATGGAAACCGGCAAGACAGCGTAAAGTAGAAGAAATCCGCACCCAAAGCAATGGTGAGGTTGACGGAAAGATACTTGCTGAAGTGGGTAAACCCAAAGTGTGGGTTGAAAACTTGGCATCGTTTTTCCCAGTTTTATTTGTCGTGTTTTTTATCCGCTCATTTTTATATGAACCGTTTCAAATCCCATCAGGGTCAATGATGCAAACGTTACTCATTGGTGACTTTATTGCGGTTGAAAAATACGCTTATGGCTTACGTGATCCTATTACTAACACAGTTATCATCCCAACAGGGCACCCTAAACGTGGTGATGTAGCGGTATTTAAAGACCCAAATATGCCTGAAAGGGATCTGATTAAACGTGTAGTAGGTTTACCAGGCGATAAAATTGTCTATCTGGATAAAGAAAAGAAAATTGTAATTTATCCAGCGTGCCAAACAACGGATACCAATTGCAAAGGTCAGCAATCACAGCCGCTTGACTTGCATTACAGCGAACCAAGACTAAGTAACTGGAAAGAAGTGTATAAACGGTTCAAACAAACCCCTAATTTTTATACGCTAGAACAATATGCTGATAAAGGTATTACCGACTCTGCTAGTGTTGTAACATTAAATATATATGTTCAACAAGAAACACTAGGCGACAAACCGCACGACATATTAATTACGCCTGATGCACAAGAAAATACAAATTATTACCACCAAAGCGGTCAACCAACAGCCACTTGGGTTGTACCACAAGGTCACTACTTTATGATGGGTGACAACCGTGACAACAGTAGTGACAGTCGATACTTTGGTTTTGTACCTGAAGGTAACTTTGTGGGTAAAGCAACTGCAATTTGGATTAGCTTTGAAAAACAACCAGATGAGTGGCCAACAGGAATTCGCTTTAGTCGTATTGGTGGAATACATTAAAAATTATCATTATGAAAAAATTTACACAAATTCAACAATCGATCGGCTATCAGTTTCAAGATCTATCGCTACTTGAATTAGCGCTCACTCACCGAAGCGCTAATAAAATGCATAACGAACGCTTAGAGTTTCTTGGGGATTCTATTTTAAGTTTTGTCATTGCTGATGAGCTATATCACCGTTTTGTCAAACAAGACGAAGGCGACCTAAGCCAAATGCGAGCTACACTCGTTTGCGGTCAAATGCTTGCTGAAATTGGCAAAGATTTTAAATTAGGCGATCACCTTATTTTAGGACAAGGCGAGTTAAAAAGTGGTGGATTTCGTCGCGAATCAATTATTTCCGATGCCGTTGAAGCCATTATTGGTGCCATTTATTTAGATAGCAACATCGACACAATTCGTCAGTTAATCTTATCGTGGTACCAAACTCGCTTAAGCCAAATTCAACCAGGTATAAAGCAAAAAGATGCTAAAACAAGATTACAAGAATATTTACAAGGGATTCATCGACCACGTCCATGTTATCTTATTCTTGAAGTTACTGGCGATAATCACGAACAAGAATTCCTAATTCAGTGCAAAATCGATAATGACAACCGCGAATATTTAGGTCGTGGTTTAAGTCGCCGAAAAGCAGAACAAATAGCAGCACAAGAAGCACTCAACCAACTAGGTATAAAATGACAGAAACAACACAACATTGTGGATTTGTCGCCATTGTGGGGCGACCAAACGTAGGTAAATCAACACTATTGAACCAACTGCTTGGTCAAAAGATTTCGATTACCTCGCGCAAAGCGCAAACTACAAGGCACCGCATTGTCGGTATTGACACGCAGAATAACGACCAAATTATTTATATCGACACGCCTGGATTGCACATTGAAGAAAAAAGAGCCATCAACCGCCTAATGAACCGAGCGGCAAGTAGCTCGATTGGTGATGTTGAACTTGTGATCTTTGTTGTAGAAGGGACTCATTGGAATGACGATGACGAAATGGTTGCCAATAAACTCAAAGACTGCAAATGCCCAGTATTATTAGTCATTAATAAAATTGACAATGTCACTGACAAAACGCAATTATTACCCCACATTCAAGCAATTAGTCAAAAAGTTAACTTCCTTGATGTGGTACCAATCAGCGCCGAAAAAGGTGAAGGCGTTGATATCATCAAAGATATCGTCAAAAAACACTTACCAGAAGGTGAACACCATTTTCCTGAAGATTACATTACCGACCGCTCACAACGTTTTATGGCGTCAGAAATTATTCGTGAAAAACTCATGCGTTTTTTAGGTGACGAATTACCTTATTCAGTAACGGTTGAAATTGAACAATTTAAAGTTGATGAACGTAATGGAATGTACCGCATTAACGGACTAATCTTAGTTGAGCGTGACGGACAAAAGAAAATGGTCATTGGCAACAAAGGCGAAAAAATCAAAAAAATTGGTATTGAAGCCCGTAAAGACATGCAATCATTTTTTGATAACAAAGTCCATCTAGAACTTTGGGTCAAAGTCAAAGCAGGCTGGGCAGATGATGAGCGAGCATTACGAAGTTTAGGCTATAGTGATGATTAACGATTCCGCTAGATTTTTTAAGTTATCAATCAGGCATAACGATGCCTGATTTTTCATTTAAAAAAATTCAATAAAATCAATAGCTTTCCTGACCACTTTTTTAACAAAAAATCCCCTAAATTGTTTGCCCTTTATCAATCTTATAATCTAAATTAACACTACTTTTCACATGCTCACCATTTAATTTTTGCAATAATAATTCGATTGCAACTTTACCAATCTCAAATCGTGGCGTAATGACGGTTGCAATCTTTTGGTTGTTTGCTCGACCAATTTCTAAACCATGAAAGCCTGCAATAGCAATTTGTTCAGGAACAGGGATCTGATAATTTTGGCACTCAAGTAGTACACCTATTGCCATATCGTCGTTAGTACATAAAATACCATCCATATCAGGATATTTTTGAATTGCTTGGTGAAATAAACTTTTGCCTAAATCTATTGATGATATTGCATTGGGGATAATCTGACGTGGTGTTAATCCTGATTGTTTCATAACACGTTGATAACCTTTGTAACGTTGGCTATCGCGTGCACTTGCAATGGAATTAAAATAGATGATATTTTTTTTGCCAGATTCAATCATTTGCAAAGTCATATCATAGGCGGCTTGCTCATTATCAAAGCCGACTTGGATGTCAAAAAATGCTTTGGTAATATCCATAAGTTCAACAACAGGAATATTAGCAGTTTTTAAATATTGTAGGGTGGTTTGAGTGTGCTCCTTTTCCATCAAGACAAGAGCGTCGACGTTGTATGACAGCAGGTTAATAATTTTTTCTTCTTCTAACTGCTTATCATAATTATAGTTAGTAATAATTGTTTGGTAATGTTGAGCTGATGCGACCGATTCAATACCAGCAAGCACTTCTGTAAATATTTGGTTTTTAAAAGACGGTATAACAATGCCAATACAGTGACTGCGCGAACCAAGCATGATTTGTGGTGCAAGATTGGGAATATATTGGATCTCTTTTAACACTTTTGCTATTTTTTCTTGGTTTTTTTCAGAGACTTGTTTAGGGTTTTTTAGATAGCGACTAATGGTCATTTTAGTCACGCCAGTTAAATTGGCAATATCTTGTAAACTAATACGCTTATCTTTCATAACCTATTATTTTAGGAGGGATGCTGGTTGAATGTGTGGCATTTTACCAGTAAAAACAAGAAAATAAATAATATTCGTTAGAATAAATTAAGAAGGCAGTATCCATTGCCTTCTTATTTTTTTGATATTATTGGTTATTTTTTAGGCGCTTTAACGCTAGCCATCAAAATAACAGATAAAACTAAAGATACGCCCATAAAGATATATGACGCTCCGGCACTGCCCGTTGCTGCATTGATAACACCCACTAACCAAGCACCAATAAATGCGCCAAGTGCTCCAAAACTGTTAATTAATCCAATCGACACACCCGATACATTGCTTGGTAATAATTCAGGAATTAAAGCAAAGAAAGGTCCATAAGGTGCGTACATACAGCCAGCAGCAAGTGATAAAAGCACAAAACAGATCCAAAAATGTTCAGCCCCAAGCAAATAAGCAGTAAAAAATGCAATGGTTGCGACAAGTAATAATGGCCAAACAAAAAGTTTACGATTTTGTAGTTTGTCAGAATAGAAAGAGACAATTAACATCATAGCAATCGCAACAAAATAAGGAATAGCCGCAAACCAACCAACCGATATAATATCAACATTGCCTGCCGATTTGATGATTGACGGCATCCACATCATAAAGCCATATACACCAATACTCCATAATGCGTGCACTGCACAGAGTTTAATAACACTGGCAGAACGGAACGCTTCGCCATAGTTACGCATGGGTTTGATATTTTGTTGTTCTTTATCCATGACAGCTTTAAAATCAGCTTTTTCGGCGTCGGTGAGCCATTTAACTTCGGATGGTTTGTCACGAACAAGGAACCACCACACTACTGCCCATAATACAGCTGGTAAGCCTTCAATTATGAACATTTCGCGCCAACCATAAAGGTCGATTAAGTGCGCTGATACAATTGACATCCACAATACGGTTACAGGATTACCTAAAACTAAAAATGTATTGGCTTTTGAACGTTCGGCTTTAGTAAACCATGTACTGATATAAATTAACATTGATGGCATAACTGCTGCTTCAACAATACCGAGAACAAAACGGATCGCCATAAGTGTTGGAATATTACTGACCATCCCTGTCAATGCGGCACACAATCCCCACAGTATTAAACACACAAAAATCAGCTTACGAACACTTCGCTTAACTGCATAAACCGATCCCGGTACTTGAAAAAAGAAATAACCAAGGAAAAAAAGAGCGCCAATTAATGACGAAGTGCTTGGACTGATGTCTAAATCTTTATTAATCCCCGCTGCAGAGGCAAAGCCATAATTGGCACGATCTAAATAAGCTAAACTATAAGTAATAAAAATGATTGGCATTAAACGCCACCAACGAGACGGCGCTAGTTTGTTTGTTATATTCATGTTTTATTCTCGCTTTCAATTAATAATAAAGTGATTTTGCGACAATTTTCATCCCTATTTTTATCAATTTTTTATTTATATATATTGTTTTAACCTTCCTTGATTTAAGTCCGTAAAAATACAATTGTCGCAATATGGCTCTAAACTGCCGCTAACATTCCGCCATCAACATAAAGAATATGCCCATTAACGAAGTTTGATGCAGCAGACGACAAAAACACCGCCGAGCCAATAAGTTCTTCAGGTTTCCCCCAGCGAGCGGCTGGCGTTCTTTGACATAACCATTGAGTAAATTCTTTGTTTTCAACCAAAGCTTTGCACATCTCGGTATCAAAATAACCAGGCCCAATACCATTGACTTGAATGTTGTAACGTGCAAGTTCAACGCACATACCTTTTACAAGCATTTTCACTGCACCTTTTGATGCGGCATAGGGGGTAATGGTGTCGCGACCAAGTTCGCTTTGCATTGAACAAATATGGATAATCTTTCCTTGCTTACGTTTGATCATGTGCTTAGCGACTTGCTGTGAAACTAAAAAAACCGCTTTTTGGTTAACATTAATGACGGCATCCCAATCAGCTTCAGGAAATTCAATAAACGGATGACGGCGTTGAATACCCGCGTTATTGATTAATATATCAATAGGTCCGATCTCTTTTTCAATATAATTAATGGCATTTTCGACTGAATCATAACTGGTTACATCAAAACCGACGCCAACGGCATCAATGCCTTGTGATTTAAGTTGGTTTGCTGTATTTTCAGCACGTTCTTGGGTAATATCATTAATAATGATACTTGCTCCATATTGCCCTAAACCTGTGGCAAGCAAATTACCAATACCTTGTGCTGAACCTGTAATTAAAGCGCGTTTTCCTTTTAGTTCAAATAAAGATTGCATGATTTTCTCCTTGTATTTCAAATATTGTTATGCATAACAGTTACGCGTAACAATATTATGGAAAAGTAAAAAAAGAAAGCCAACAATGCGTTATTTACCATGAAAATGTTAATTTTGTGATCAATATCAAATATTATGATTTAACCGTTTTTAGGCTTGTTTAATAAAATTTTTTAATAAGTTAATACTAAACATCCCCCCTTAATTTATATATAATGCGACTCAATAATTTGAATTTTAATATCAACTTCGGAGCCCCCTCATGCAGCAGTTTCGCCCCATTCGCCGTGCTTTACTTAGTGTATCCGACAAAACCGGTATTTTAGAATTTGCCAAAGCCCTATCTGAACGAAATGTAGAACTTCTTTCAACAGGGGGAACAGCAAAGCTACTTATGGACAACCAAATACCTGTAACTGAAGTGTCAGACTACACAGGCTTTCCTGAAATGATGGATGGGCGAGTCAAAACACTACACCCCAAAATTCATGGTGCTATTTTAGGAAGACGAGGTGTTGATGATGACATTATGCAACAACACCAAATTGCACCGATTGATATGGTGGTTGTCAACCTTTACCCATTTGCTAAAACGGTTGCCAAACCCAACTGCACATTAGAAGACGCCGTTGAAAATATCGATATTGGCGGTCCAACTATGGTGCGCTCTGCCGCTAAAAATCATAAAGATGTTGCTATTGTGGTTGATTGTGGTGATTATGAAAATATCATTAATATGATGGATAATAACCAAAACGCCCTTTCTTTTGAATATCGCTTCAACCTTGCCATTAAAGCCTTTGAACACACCGCCAAATACGACGGCATGATTGCCAACTATTTTGGGCAACAAGTACCACCGTATATGGGCGAAACCGACAAACCAGCAGGTCAATTTCCACGCACATTAAATCTCCAATTTATAAAAAAACAGAACATGCGCTATGGTGAAAACAGCCACCAACAAGCGGCTTTTTATATTGAAGAAAGCATTAAGGAAGCATCGATTGCAACGGCAAGACAACTGCAAGGTAAAGCACTATCTTATAACAACATTGCCGACACCGACGCTGCGCTTGAATGCGTAAAATCATTTGAACAGCCTGCTTGCGTGATCGTCAAACACGCCAACCCTTGTGGTGTTGCGGTTAGTGACAATATCCTAAACGCCTATTTAAATGCCTATAAAACCGATCCGACATCAGCTTTTGGGGGCATTATTGCCTTTAACCGCCCATTAGATGCGGCAACGGCTCAAGCTATTGTTCAACAACAATTTGTTGAAGTCATCATTGCCCCAATAGTCAATCAAGATGCATTAGCTATTATTGAAGCGAAAAAAAATGTACGAGTACTGGAATGTGGCGAATGGTCAAAGCCTGCGACAGTCAGCCTAGACTTTAAGCGTGTTAATGGTGGTTTATTAGTGCAAGATCGTGATTTAGGCATGGTATCGCCAAACGAACTTACCGTTGTCACCAAACGCAAACCAACAGAGCAAGAACTGTCTGATGCTTTATTTTGTTGGAAAGTGGCTAAATTTGTTAAATCCAATGCCATTGTTTATGCCAAAAACAACATGACAATTGGTATTGGCGCAGGACAGATGAGCCGAGTTTATTCCGCCAAAATCGCTGGAATCAAAGCGCAAGACGAAAACCTAGAAGTAGCGGGTTCTGTCGTTGCTTCAGATGCGTTTTTCCCATTTCGAGACGGAGTTGATGCGGCAGCAGCTGCAGGGGTAACGTGTGTAATTCAGCCCGGTGGCTCGATTCGTGATGACGAAGTGATTCAAGCTGCAAATGAACACAATATTGCAATGATATTTACAAATATGCGTCATTTTAGACATTAATTTTGATATGAATAATATGGCGACTTTGCTTATTATTAAAAATAAATTACCTATATTTATCTTTTTATTAAAAAAGACATCGTTAAAGGATCTTTTATGAAAGTTTTAGTCATTGGTAATGGTGGGCGCGAACATGCGCTTGCTTGGAAAATTGCACAATCACCACGAGTATCTAAAGTCTTTGTTGCACCAGGTAATGCAGGTACTTCACTAGAGCCTAGCTTAGAAAATATCAACATCAAAGCGACCGACGTCGGTGGACTGCTTAGTTTTGCTCAGCAAGAACAAATTGATTTAACGATAGTTGGCCCCGAAGCCCCGTTAGTGATTGGCATTGTTGATAGCTTTCAAAAAGCAGGATTAAAAATCTTTGGCCCAACCAAAGCAGCTGCACAACTTGAAGGATCAAAAGCCTTTACTAAAGACTTCTTAGCTCGCCACAATATCCCCACCGCAGAATATCAAAACTTTACCGAAGTTGCTCCAGCTATTAACTATATCCGTGAAAAAGGCGTCCCAATTGTCATCAAAGCCGACGGCCTAGCGGCTGGCAAAGGGGTGATTGTTGCCATGACCCTAAAAGAAGCCGAAGATGCCGTACATGACATGTTAGCAGGCAACGCCTTTGGCGATGCAGGGCACCGCGTTGTGGTTGAAGAATTTTTAGACGGTGAAGAAGCCAGCTTTATTGTCATGGTTGATGGCAAACATGTCGAGCCAATGGCAACTAGCCAAGACCATAAACGTGTTGGCGACGGCGATACAGGTTTAAACACGGGGGGAATGGGCGCGTATTCGCCAGCTCCTGTTGTAACTGATGCGGTTTTTGCAAAGGTAATGGATAAGATTATCTACCCAACCGTTAACGGTATGGCGCAAGAAGGCAATGTCTATGTTGGCTTTTTATATGCTGGCTTAATGATTGACAAAGATGGCAACCCCAAAGTTATTGAATTCAACTGCCGATTTGGCGATCCTGAAACACAACCAATTATGATGCGAATGCAATCCGATCTGGTCGAACTCTGCCTTGCGGCAGTGGATGGCAAATTAGATACCGTCAAATCAAAATGGGATCCAAGACCTGCATTAGGCGTGGTGCTTGCCGCTGGCGGTTACCCAGGCAAATATAATACCAAAGATGTCATCCTTGGATTGCCTGCCGAATCAACCGAAGATTGCAAAATCTTTCATGCGGGTACTAGTTTAGAAAAAGGGCGTGTTCACACTAATGGCGGGCGAGTATTGTGCATAACCGCACTTGGTAACACGGTACTTGAAGCCCAACAACGGGCTTATCAGCAAGCCAAAGACATCTATTGGCATGGTTGTTTTTATCGGCATGATATAGGTTACCGTGCGATTGAGCGAGAGCAAAACGGCCATAAATCTTAATTTCTAAAGTTAATTAATTATGGCGTTTAATGACGCCATAGTAGGTATGAACGAACAATTAACGCAATGCTCATCAATTCTTATTAAATTTTTAAATAAAAGAATGGGAGAAGGGAGTGAACAAATTATTAGCAGTGTTGGGCGATGATACGACAACTGGTGGTAAAGTAATTTCCGCATCAAATGGAGGGTTTTCTCAAGGTCAAGGCATTGCATGCTTAGGCGATTACGCAAGTTGTCCTAAATGTACAAAAGGGTATGGTTCCATTATTGAAGGAACATATGATTGTATTGTAGATGTCCAATAGGTGAGAATCGAATTATCGCCACTAAAAGCTTTACTTATGTTAATGTTGCAATCCATTCATCAGCGAAAAGCTCAAGTTTTAAAATGCCTAGCTCTTCAAAAACCTCATTACCTATTTTTCAAAACCTGATGTATACGCAAAGTGACTCACCACTTGAAATGAGTGACGACACGTCAAAAATTCGATTGGATGCCAAGCGCTTAATGGATTGCACCCACGAACTATGCGAAAAACACCTTTATTATAACGAAATAAAACAATCTTTTATTGATGATGTTGATACATATGCCATGAATATTGTCAATAAAGTTGAAAGTGGAGAAATGAGTTATGAGGAAGGCGCAAAGAAAATAAAGACTGAAGAAAATAATTTATTAGAGCAAAGTTTTATATGGTTGAAAAATGGTTTGTCTATTTTTGGTGGTGTAGGAATGATTCAAACTGGGGTAGCACTTTGTTCTGTGGGATTGTCATGTCTTATTGGTGCCCCTATGATAGCGCATGGAGGAAATGGAATATATGAAGGAGGAGCTGGCATTGTTAATGGTGTTATGAACGAAATTGATGGCGGCAACAGGAGTATGGAAGTTGATGGGCCTTTAAGAGGTTGGTATAAAGATGCTACCGAGTCTTTAGGTTTTGATTCTTCAATAGGTGATATTGCTTATGATAGTTTAGATTTAAGTATGTCAGTAGGGGCTAAGTTGAAATTAGTGCCGAAATTGAATAAGTTTGGTGATCCGAGATTTAAATTATTTAAATATGGTCGCCGTGATTTAGAAAACGCTTACAAACAAATGAGTAAGAAATTATTAACTGTGGAAATTCTTGGTGATGCTATTTCTCTTAGATAACTAGCTAATCAGTTAAAAAAAGCTTTTGTACTTAATAAAGATACCAACCAAGTGAGCATGGTTGTTAAAGAGCCAGAAACAATTATTAATACAGGACAAATTGTTGAGAATTGTTCATTGATAATCACAATAGGTAATGATGATGCACCAGATTATTATAGCTGTGAAAGTAGTGATGGTTCAACATATAGAAAAGATAGAGGCGGTAATATTATAAAATAAGGAGATTTGCATGGCTGTTGAAATATGGGTTAGCTATTATTTTTTTGCTATTGTTGGGTGTTTTATCCGGCGCTATTTCTCGGGATATATTGTAATGGACTATGAAAATGATAAGACTTTAAATCGTAAACGACGTTTAGCTCTTTTTTATTTTTATTTTATTTCTTTATATAGCCTGTTAATTATAAGTCAGCCAGGAGAAGGGTTTTTTTCAAATATTATTTTTTTCTGGTCAGCTGTTTTTATTTTTATATTGTATGTATTTTTTATTAGCTTTCTTGAAACACCACGTAGATACATAAAAAGGAAAAAATGGAAATAACCTAAATGAATTATGAAAAGCCTAAATAATGATAAAGGAGAATATAATAGCTATGGTATGTTTTATAACAGTCAGTTTTTGTATATGTGCATTTTTTTGTGTTTACATTCGTTACTATTTTTCAGGTTATATACTTACAGATTATCAGCAGAATAAAAGTTTAAATAATAAAAGAATCTGTGCGATTATATATTATTATTCTATTAATTTATATAGTATTTTTATTCTTGTTCCCCATGGAGATTTATCAATAACAAGTTTAACCTTTTTTTGGTTTGTGGCTTTTATAATGATTTTAAACGTTTTTTTTATTAGTTTTCTCGAAACCCCACGTAGATACAAAAAAAGAAAAAAATGGAAATGATTAATTGAAGTTAAATAGAAGCTGTTGATATTTTGTATTAATCATATGTCTATTTATATTTTTAGCCATATTATGCAACATGCTAATGTGGCTATACCGACATAATTTCTAGCCAAGACCTGCATTAGGCGTGGTGCTTGCCGCTGGCGGTTACCCAGGCAAATATAATACCAAAGATGTCATCCTTGGATTGCCTGCCGAATCAACCGAAGATTGCAAAATCTTTCATGCGGGTACTAGTTTAGAAAAAGGGCATGTCTACACTGATGGCGGGCGAGTATTGTGCATAACCACACTTGGTAACACGGTACTTGAAGCCCAACAACGGGCTTATCAGCAAGCCAAAGACATCTATTGGCATGGTTGTTTTTATCGGCATGATATAGGTTACCGTGCGATTGAGCGGGAACAAAACAAATAGTGGTGATGGAGTGTTTTTTTAAAAAAAACACCTATAAAAACTTCAATAAAATCAATACCTTTCCTGACTGATTTTTTGGGGGTTTTGCAGTGTTTTTTATAAAAAAGTGACTTATAAAAGCCACTGAAGGTTATGCTATCTGCCTTATTCCGGCGTCAGAATGTGCCGACAACAGAGCGAGGTTAGCACGCCAAACAGGACGTTTGGCGAGTTTGTGGCGCGCTTGACAAATTTGTCTGGAACAAATTTGAACATCTGAGCAAAGCGAAGATGGCCTCGAAGAGGCGAGTATCAGGGATGATGCGAGTAATTGCGGAGGGGCGCCGAAGGCCACATTCTGCAGCCAAAGCGTGGGTTGTCAGGGAATTCGCTTTAATTCCCTGACTCGGACGTGGGCACGATAGCTATTTTGTTCACCAAAAGTCAAAACGTCCGAACCACTGCACCCAATTTATTCTATTCACCAAAACAAAAAAACTGATTTTCCACCAAAAAATCAGTCAGAAAAGGAATTGATTTTATTAAAGTTTTTTCAAGGCATTTTTATCAAACAAAACCACCCCCAAAAAAATCCAAAGCAACGCACTCAACCTTCTAACAAATCTTTACAATAAATTAACAAAAAAAGTGGCAGATTATGCACCATCAAGTTATAATTTTTAGGCTTATTCAAGCAGGGAATCGCTCAAAAATAAAGCGAACGGATAGAAAAATCGATAAAAAACAATAAATTACTTGACAAGGGAATAAAAATGCATTACCATGGTTGGCATCTGGCATCTGGCATCTGGCCTGCCAAACCTATGCCCTAAATCTTATTGATTCGCACGGTGTTCAAAATAGGGCGCCACAGTTATTTTTATCATCGAAGTCATTTCGCGTAGCGAAATCGACGCCGTCATCGGCCATATTTTCGGCAAAATTATCGCCGATATCCAAGTGGTTATTAAAACCGCCATTGTTATTCAAACCGCCGTTACTATTTAAATCACCATTATTATCAAAATCGGCATTATTCTTAGCGCCATTGTTGTTATTGTCATATACGCAGGATACAGAGGCGTTAACGGCTTATACCTCAAGGGCTATCGAGGGGAGTGCGCCGTATTTAACGTTTGATGGAGGGGTAACAAAATTAACGAATACAGACCGTTTATTGTCAATAAAGTTGCAGGATGGAACGGTATACACAAGGTCAACGAACCCATCAACACCAAGCAATCCAATCAGGTTGCCATATGTGGGGAGTAACTTAAGTCATATAGAGACGATAGTTCCACCATCACGGAGTTCAATCACGATGAATGATTTGGTGAGTCAGGGTTATTGGGGTGATGATGATGGAGACGGACAGGGAGTAGGTGGAGTAACTGCATCGGGGGGTATATCGGTGGCGTTTACCGATAAAAACGGTACTACGGTTAATCGTACTGATGCATTAAGTATATGTAGTGCACCTTATAAGGTAACTTTAACAAGTACAGGTGGCACATTAAGTACGCAGTATGGCGTACCAAGAAGTAGTAGTTTTAGTGGCGCTACGGTGGATTATTATATTAATCCAAATGACGATATCCGTATTTGTTCGGTCAGGCCGAATTTGTTGTATGGTGGAACAACTGGCATTGATTCTGACGACAACCCCCGCTATGCAGGTCCATCTAACATATGGAATCCTAGTAAGGGCTTTTTAGTTCAGTCAACGAGTCCATCATCTTACGGCCAAAATTTCCCTACTACAGGAGCAGATGGTTTGTATTTTGATTTGGATATAGGTGGATTAGATGGAAGTCAGTTAAGTTGGACAGTTAACACAAGTGGTAGTATAAGCGCAACGGTGAGTTGGAATGGCTCAGTCACACGGGTAAAATTGAGCGGTCCAAGGGCAAGTAGTAGTCAAATAAGGTCAGATAATCCACGTTCACTAACACGTCCATCTTTGCCACAGACGTTTGAGTTGGTGGGTAGGGATAGAAGTGGTAATGAGGTTCGGTATGGATTTGTGTTGAGGCAGTGGTTCGTCAATCGTACTAAATCAGATACCGCTTATCGTCAAGAATCATGGTGTTATAGTTTGGGTTATCGGATGCCTGGGGTAAGGGATTTAACCAATGCGGTCAAAACAGGAACTAATCCTATTTCAGGCGCAGCCCCTAGCTCATCTGGTAACCATTACCAGCGTAACATAGGCGCAGGATTTTTCACGGAGTGGGGCCACATGCGCGACTACGGTGTAGGCTTCGTCTACAGCGTCTACTGGACGAGCACCGCTACGGGTCGCTACCAGTTCGGTGTCTACTCGCACGACGGCTTCGTCTACAGCTACAGTGACAGCGACCGTCACTATGGCCTTTGCACCGCACCTTAGCTTTTAGCGTTTAGTTCTTAATCCTTAGGGCGCGGAAGGGGGTTACGGTGCCTGAGAGGACAATATAACAAAGAATAAAGCCCCCGCGTAAGTTGGGGCGTTTCCCTTAGGGTTGCGCCGTTGTGGCAAAGCCACAATAGCGCCGCCCCCCCGCCGCCGACGCAGAAAGCGTCGATGGCAGTTTTAGTGGATTACGCTGTGGCGGTTTAAAGCTGTGGTCTATTTGTAGTACGGCAAGGTTTCGGACGTTTTGACCTTTGGTGAACAAAATAGCTACAGTGACAACGTCCGAGCAAAGGGAATTAAAGCGAATTCCCTTTGCAATCCCACGCTTTGGCTACATAATGTGGCCTTCGGCTACCCGACGCCGACGCTCGGTCTTAACGCACCGTTTGTGGAAGCGCTCCAAGCGCGCCACAAACTCGCCAAACATCCCTGTTTGGCGTGCTAACCTCGCTCTGTTGTCGGCACATTCTGACGCCGTAACAAGACAACAACATAATCTTGAGAGGCTTTTATGAGTCACTTTTTTATAAAAAAAAACGCAAAAACTCCAAAAAAACGGTCAGGAAAGGTATTGATTTTATTGAAGTTTTTTTGCGCAGTTTTTTTCCAAAAAACAAACTACATTGACATCGATGTTAAAATAGCTGGTAGCATATTTATAATTATAAAAAGTCCAAAAGCCATTAAATTATAAAAACCATACCCCCTAACAAAATAAGCAACAGGCGGTGATAAAATTGCAATATAGGATGTTGCTACGGTGATCATTATTGATGAAGTAAGAAAATTACATACGTCTTCATGATATAGATTTAATGAGAAAAATATCATTAATACAGAAATAATTAACAAAAGAAAAATTAAAATAATATTTTCATGTATTAATTCAAAGCAACTGTTTGCTGAGTAATCGAACAAACTTGCTCCTAACAACCCCGGTAGTATAATTAAACTCCAATGCACTATTTTTAATACTGATGGTAGGGTTTTTTCCATTTTTTTATTTCCTTATTTTTAACTGTTATTATTTTAATTATTTTTACTATAACTCAGATACTGAACTATTCTTTTAAAACTAAGCTAATAATCAATTGATTCTTGTTTATTAAATAGAATGTTGATGTTAACTTATACCACTCTATGTTATGCTAGCACTAATATTAGTCACAGGATATTCCTTTATGATAAAAGACCCATTTTTTGACCGCGAAGCCGAGAAGTATGATTCCCCAATTGCCAGTCGAGAGCTTATTTTAGATTACCTTAAACAAGAAGCAAAGCCTGCCAGTTTAGAAAAAATTGCTCAAGCTGTCGACATTAAAAATGATGAGCAAAAAGTGGCATTGCACCGTCGTTTGCGTGCGATGGAGCGTGACGGTCAAGTGGTGTTTACGCGTCGTAAGTGTTATGCCCTGCCAGAAAAGTTCGACATGGTTAAAGGTAAGGTTATTGCCCACCGTGATGGTTTTGGTTTTTTGCGGGTAGAGGGTAATCCTGAGGACTATTTTTTAGCACCAGAACAGATGAAGAAAGTCTTACAGGGCGATGTGATTTTAGCCCAGCCTATCGGCACGCAATACCGTGGTAAAACCGAAGCTAGGGTAGTGCGAATTTTAGAGCCTCGTAGTAATCAAATTGTTGGTCGTTATTTTATCGAGCAAGGCGTTGGTTTTGTGGTGCCTGATGATAGCCGTTTGAACTTTGATATTTTAATAACGGGTAAACCCGATCGCACCGTACGCATGGGAGCGGTTGTGGTGGTTGAGTTACAACAACGACCAGAGCGTCGCCAAAAAGCGGTGGGTGTGATTAAGGAAGTGCTTGGCGAAATGATGGGCACAAATTTAGCCATTGATATTGCTTTGCGTAATCACGAAATCCCTTATGAACTACCTAACGAGGTTGAAGCCGAGGCCAGCAAATTTACTGATCAAGTTCCCGAAAGCGCCAAAAAAGGTCGTAAAGATTTACGAAATTTGCCATTAGTGACTATTGATGGCGAAGATGCCCGTGATTTTGATGATGCGGTTTATTGTCAAAAAAACCGTGGCGGTGGCTATCGGTTGTGGGTGGCGATTGCGGATGTGAGTTATTATGTTAGGCCCGGCAAAGCGTTAGATAAAGAGGCTTGTTTGCGTGGTACGTCGGTTTACTTTCCATCGCGTGTGGTGCCTATGCTTCCTGAAGTTTTATCTAATGGACTGTGTTCGTTAAATCCGCAAGTGGATCGCTTGTGTTTGGTTTGTGAAATGACGGTGTCTAATCGTGGGCGGTTGACGGGGTATGAGTTTTACGAAGCGGTGATGAATTCGCATGCTCGGTTAACGTATACCAAAGTGGCGAAGATTTTGGAGGGAGATGAAGAACTTCGCGAACATTACCGTGACTTGGTTCCTCATCTTGAGAACCTTTACGGGCTTTATAATGTGCTTGATAAAGCACGGGTTGCTCGTGGGGCGATAGGGTTTGAGTCAGAAGAGCCTAAATTTATCTTTAATGCTGATAAGCGTATTGAAAGTGTCGAACTAGCACAACGTAATGTGGCGCATAAAATCATTGAGGAGTGCATGATTTTAGCCAATGTGGCTGCGGCAAAATTAGTGATTAAAGCGGATATTCCTTCATTATTCCGTGTGCATGACAGGCCTGATGAAGATCGCATTAATAATTTGCGTAGTATTTTAAGTGAACTTGGGTTGTCGCTTGGTGGAGGCGCTAATCCTAAACCTAAAGATATCGCCGAATTAATGACGGTGGTTGAAACACGTCCTGATCATGATATGCTGCAAACGGTTATTTTGCGTTCCATGAAGCAGGCTATTTATGATCCTGAAAACCGCGGACATTTTGGTTTAGCACTTGAGGAATATGGACATTTTACTTCGCCAATTCGTCGTTATCCTGATTTGCTTTTGCATCGTGCGATTAAATGGATTTTAGCGGATAAACAACAAAAGACCAGTAAAACAGGTGGCTACCGTTATACTACCAGCGAAATGCTCTATTTTGGTGAGCACTGTTCCATGACCGAACGACGTGCGGACGAAGCGGTGCGTGATGTAGTTGATTGGCTTAAATGTGATTATATGCAAGATCATGTCGGCGAGGTTTTTAACGGTACGATTTCGAGCGTGGTGAATTTTGGTTTCTTTGTGCGGTTAGATGATCTATTTATTGATGGCTTAGTGCATGTGTCATCGCTAGAAAATGATTATTATACGTTTGATGGTTCACGCAATCGTTTGATTGGTGAAAATACTCGCTTTACTTATCGTTTGGGCGATAAAGTGCAAGTGAAAGTCGATAACGTCAATCCAGAAGAGCGTAAAATTGATTTTTCGTTAGTGGGCAGTAATAATAAGCCAAAACGTCAAGGTAAAACGGCAAAGGATAAGTCTAAACAAGCCCAAAACGCTCAACAAGCTGACTTACCCGTTAAGCGAAAAGATAAAAAATCAACCAGTAAAAAAAGTAGTACGAAACCAAATACTAAGCCAAGTACTAAATCAAGTACCCCAAAAAAGGCAAAATCGAGCGCTAAATCAAGCATGAAATCAACGGCTAAAGTTGAAGTGAAAGCTAAAAGTAAAAAACGTAGTAAATCAACCAATAAAACCAAATAGTTAATAAGATAAAAGAGTAACAAATAAATGAGTGAAACAGTTTATGGCCTGCATGCCATTGAAGCATTATTAACACGTTCGCCAGAAAGAATCATTGAAGTATTTATTATTAAAGGGCGTGAAGATAAACGCCTTCTTGCTGTTGTGCGCCAATTAGAGCAGCTTGGCTTGCCTGTAAAAATAGCTAATCGTCAATGGTTAGATGAAAAGTCAAAAAACGGCGTACACCAAGGTATTTTAGCCATGGTAAAACCAAACCGAGGTTATCAAGAAAACGATATTCCGCTATTAATGGAACAGCAACCAAGCCCCGTTATTTTAATTTTAGATGGCGTGACCGATCCGCACAATTTAGGTGCTTGTATTCGTACTGCTGATGCCGCTGGGGTTGATTTTATTATTGTGCCAAAAGATCGCTCCGCACCGCTGAATTCGACCGCACAAAAAGTTGCCTGTGGTGCAGCTGAAAGCGTACCTGTAGTTAGAGTGACCAATTTGGCGCGTACTATGCGTATGTTGCAAGACGAGTATCAAGTTTGGATTGTGGGCACCGCTGGTGAAGCTGAGCGTACGCTTTATCAAACCGATTTTTATAAAACATCAACTGCAACGTCACTTGCTTTGGTAATGGGGGCTGAAGGTGAAGGTATGCGCCGTTTAACTAAAGAACACTGCGATGAGTTGGTTAGCATCCCAATGGCGGGCATTGTGTCATCGCTTAATGTGTCGGTGGCAACAGGTGTGTGTTTGTTTGAGATTGTTCGGCAAAAAAATAGATAGTAAAGGTTTAATATGTTTGGATTACTTAAAAATTTGTTATTTCGTAAGAAACAAAAGCCACTTACTGAGCGAGATCTTAATGGGCGTAATCATGTTGGTTATCCTACTATGCAACTTTCAGGTGAAATTGATAAACTCATTGAGCCACAATTTAAATCAATTAAACCTGTTATCAAAATGTATAAAGAGACGCTGTTTTTTAAATGGGGACCGGGTGTTATTAATGATAAATTATCTGATGATCAATTAGCCAAGCTTTCAGGTCGTAATTTGCAGATGGTTTATCTATTGCTATTTCGTGATATGCTTCGGCATATCGCTGAGATTGTTGAACTTAAAAATGAACCAGCCAATTGGCCCGATATTTTCGCTCAAAAAGTGCTTGATAACTGCCAAATGCTCGGCGATGCCGATGATACGGATATCGCTAAAAAACAAGCTTTGTTTGCCAGTGAGCAGCGTTATTCTGTTGATATCCCCATCGATGATAAACACCCTGAAAATACTGAAATTCCTGATTGGGCAGTGCCGTTAGCTGAATTAATTATGTTACCTGCTGACATGATTTATAAGTGTCATCGCCCGTTATTGGTAGCAATAACGGCTCGAAAAAAACGTCGTTAAGTTGGATTTTGGTGTATTGTTTATTTGGTGACACAATGTGTTGTCATTAACATATTTAATACGTTAAAAGTAATGACGGGTTATTAATTTAATGCACCTATTTGCTTTAGTAATCCAAATATATCAGGTTGTCCATATTCTTTGATAATTTTACCATTTGAAAAATAATAAAAATTCATGGCAGTTACTTCAATTTTCTTTCCTGATGGTTCAATTCCAAAAAAATGACCTTTATGCGTGCCGTTTAGTGTGAAGCGAGTTGCAACAATATTTTGTTCTGCAACAACTTCATCTAGTTTCCATTGGATATCAGGAAAAGCGCTTCGCATCATATTTAGTACATACATATAGCCTGAAGGTCCTTTCAATGGTTCTGGGCTTGTTGGTGCATAAAATATGGCATCTTCTGATATTATTTCTTTAGATAACTCAACATTCCCTGTGTTAATAAATTCTAAAAATTTTTGTATAGCCATTTTATTTTCTTTGATTGACATAATTTTTTTCCTTATGCTATAAATCTTATTGGGTATGACGATCTCTTTTAGATGGGAAAGATACACAATAAAAAAGGGTTTGCAAAGTGGTTTTTATAGAGTTCGCTAATTTGTAAATTAGGTAGGTGAATTTTCATTGATTTTGTGAAAAATAAAATATAATCAATTGGATATTGTTTTTATGAAAGTGATAATACTATTGCTAACTTAGCAATCCTCTGATGCAATTAAGCAGTAATATAATAATTAGCTTAATGGTTTTCATTGATTAGCCTTTTTTTATCTTCAATTTTTTTAACTGCTTTATCGAAAGATGAAGGGAAAAACAACACTATTTTAATCCATATTCATCCAAAATAGATGAAACAGCTATGCACAAATCTTTGAGATCAAGATAGCGTGAATAAAGCATATCTATTCGGTTTGATAATTGATTGTCAGTTTAAATTAATTTTGCTATATATTTTTTCAATCCCCAAAATCGTGTAATGACAGCACAATAAAATGGCTGGGTATATGATAAAATTAAGCGTGATCCATGCTGAGATCAGCAAACTGAAACCAATTAAATCAATTAAATAACGCGGATATAAATAAGGATCGTGAATTAACTGAGGGATAATCATAAAAATAAGGCTAATTAAAATGCCAATAAGTAAACCGCAAATGACTAGTTTTGATGGTTTTTTTATTTTGTTTAAAATGAAGATTGAAATAAGAATAAAACAGAAATAACACAATCCGTAATATATTAAATAATAATATTCAGGTGTATGGTATTGTTTTTTGATAAAGCGATAACACCATTGATAACTTAGCAATCCTCCGGCACAATTAAACAATAATATAATAGCTAGTTTAATGGCTTTCATTGGTTAGTCCTTTTTATCTTCAATCTTTTTAACTGACTTATCTAAAACTGTATATGTACAATATAAACGATAAAAAGGAATTGTTCATTATTATTTTTAGTTGTAATAGATTATTTAATAAGAATAAATTTAATATTTTTGCTTATTGTATGCAGTTATATTGCTTAATATAACCATTTTGATAACGGTTGACTAATTTAATAATAAGCTATGGCAATACTGTGTAGCCTAGTGAATGAAAGCTTTTGTGTAAATGTTGTGCCATTATCGATATGTATTTTCAGTAGGTAATGAAATGCCGGCTAAGTTTAGTCGGCATTGTTATTTTTAGTGCTAATTTTTTATTAGGTCTATATTAATGCCTAATCCTTTGGCAATTCCTGAACCATAATCAGGATGCACTTTGTAGAAGTGTTTGAGCTGCCTGATTTGAATGTCTCGATTGACGTTTTTCATCGAGCCAACGATATTATCAATAAGCAGTTGTTTTTGATCAGGCTGCATTAAATTAAATAATGCGCGTGGTTGTGAGTAATAATCGTCATCAACACGATGATCATGCTTGTCCATTGTGCCTGCAGGTACATGCATTGGTGGTTCGGCATATTGTGGTTGCTGTTTTGGTGCGCTGTCGATGCTATTAGGCTCATAGTTAGGTGCATTATCAGGAGTATAAAAACGCATTGCGCCATCACGTTGATAATTATGCACAGGGCATTTTGGCGCATTGATTGGTAGTTGTTGATAATTAGTTCCAATACGATAGCGGTGCGCATCAGCATAAGCAAAAACACGTCCTTGAAGCATTTTATCTGGTGATAAGCCCGTACCTGGAACCACATTACTTGGTTCAAAAGCTGCTTGTTCAACTTCGGCAAAATAGTTTTCAGGGTTTCGGTTTAGTTCCATTACGCCCACTTCAATTAATGGGTATTGTTTTTGTGACCAAACTTTAGTGACATCAAACGGGTTTTCAGGGTGGTTATTGGCTTGTTCTTCGGTCATGACTTGTATATAAAGTCGCCATTTTGGATAGTCACCACGTTCAATGGCTTTAAATAGATCTTCTTGTGCTGAATCTGGATTAGTGCCATCCATTTCTGCGGCTTTTTTAGGATGAATATTTTTGATACCTTGTTCGGTTCTAAAATGCCATTTTACCCAAGTACGAATGCCATCTTTATTGATTAAGCTATAAGTATGGCTACCATAACCATGCATATGCCGGTAACCATCAGGAATACCACGGTCAGAAAATAGAATAGTGACTTGGTGAAGCGATTCTGGCGATAAAGACCAAAAATCCCACATCATTTGTGGATCTTTTAAATTAGTTTTAGGATCACGCTTTTGAGTGTGAATAAAATCAGGAAATTTGATTGCATCGCGAATAAAAAAAACAGGGGTATTATTGCCGACGATATCCCAGTTGCCTTGATCTGTGTAAAATTTTACTGAAAATCCACGGGGATCTCGCGCTGTGTCAGATGAGCCTCGCTCTCCGCCAACAGTTGAAAATCTTGCAAAAACAGGTGTTTTTTTGCCAACATTAGCAAATAAGCTGGCATAAGAATAGTTGGTGATATCATTGGTGACTGTAAAGGTGCCATGAGCACCAGATCCTTTGGCGTGAACTCGTCTTTCTGGGATATTTTCACGGTTAAAATGGGCGAGTTTTTCGATAAGTTGAAAATCATCTAACAACACTGGACCACGAGGCCCCGCAGTTCGGGAGTTTTGGTTATCGGCTATTGGTGCACCGTTATTAGTGGTTAGTACTTTTTTGTCTGACATTGCAACACTCCTTTATTTTATATTAAAAAAGCTTTTAAATATGAAAGACTCAATTACTTTTGAATATTATGTATTAGAATTAGAACGGTAGTACGTCGTAACAGTAGTACATGGTAACAGTAGTGCATAGTAATAAAGTTATATTCGATTATTTCTATATTCGAAAAATGCATTTAGCCTTAAGAATAAAATCAGTTTTATTACTAAAATATTAATCTAGATTATTTGCACATTGCTACTTGTTATAAATTTTAGCTATTTTAATTTGTTATTATTAAATTTAAGCGTAAATAATTTCGGGTAGTTTGATATCCCAAGGTTTGTTGTCAATATGTTGTACCTTTTGACAAGCAAAAGCAAGCCCAATAGGTAAGATTTTTTTTGTTTGGTAATTTGCTAGTAATCGGTCATAAAATCCACCCCCCATCCCCATTCGATAGCCACGTTGATCAAAAGCAACTAGTGGTGTAAAAACGATATCAAGTTGGTTGTTAGGTAATACGTCTAATACGTTTAACTTTGGTTCAAATATGCCAAATTTATTTTTAATCAGTTGGGTTTGACTAGTGTATTTTAAAAAGAGTAAATGTGTAGAGACAAAAGGGTGAATAATGGGTAAATAGACAGATTTATTTTGTTGCCATAAATATTCAATGATGGGGGTTGTTTCGACTTCACCATCAAATGATAAAAATATGGCAATATTTTTTGCGGTATTAATGGCTTGATGGTGAAAAATTTGTTGATATATCGTTTGCTGAGCAATATTGCGTTCAGTGGAGGATAATTGCCGTCTTTTTTGACGAATTATTTGCCTGATGTTCATGCCATTTTTACCTTTTAGAAAAAGGTTGAAAGGAAACTCCAAGATGTCGTTAGGGTCGTAACCCTTGAACCCGAGGTTCAAGGTGAACATTGTGTTTTAATTTTTAGGTTTCCTTACAAGTAAGGCATACTCACCAATTAAAAATCACTCCGTTCTTAAGATAAGATTATCGGCTCAGGGGACTAACCCATATCGCGATCATCTCAGAGATGTTTATCATGATACAAAATTTATCAGATCATACAATACTATTTGTATTAAATTTACAATTTAAATGGTTAATTGTTGGTATTTAGTGCAGAATCAAGTAACTGTTGTAACATTTTTAGTCGATCGCCAAATTCGTTGCTTTTTTGTTTTTCTTTTGTCAGTTCGTAAGAAATATTCAGTGCTGCAGTAATAATAAGTTGATCACTGCTAATCTGAGGCGATTTTTCTCGTAAATTTGTTAAGCGCGCATCTAAATCTTTTGCGGCACTATTAAGTGCGTCGACTTCATCAACAGGACAATTGAACTTTAATGTTCGTCCAAAAATTTGAATAGTGACAGCTTGAGTTTCCATATTTAACCTATTGATTCATAAAATTATTAATTTTATCGATAATGTGTTTTTGATCTAACCCTATTTCTTGTCTTATCTCACTTTGAGATCCTTGAGGAATAAACCTATCAGGGAGTCCAATATTTAAAATATCACATTTTATTTTTTTCGATAATAGATATTCATTGACGCCGCTACCGGCACCACCTTTAATACTGTTTTCTTCAATGGTGACAAGTATATTATGAGTTTGGCTTATGTGCAAAAGGACTTTTTCATCCAGTGGCTTAACAAAGCGCATATCGATGACTGTAGCATTAATTTGCTCAGCAGCTTGTAAAGCTTCTGAAAGTAAAGTGCCAAAATTTAGTAAAGCAATGTTTTTCCCTTGTCGACATAATCTAGATTGTCCTAATGGAATGGCTGTTAATGGCATAAGTTGTGCACCAGTGCCTTCACCACGAGGATAACGCACTGCAGCAGGCCCATTATGTAAATAGCCTGTGTAGAGCATTTGTCGGCATTCGTTTTCATCGCTTGGGGTCATGATAACCATATTGGGTACACAGCGTAAATAACTTAAGTCAAATGCACCTTGGTGTGTTTCGCCGTCGGCACCTACAATACCAGCGCGATCGATGGCAAATAATACAGGTAGGTTTTGAATAGCAATATCATGTATTACTTGGTCGTAAGCACGTTGTAAAAAAGTTGAATAGATGGCAACAACCGGTTTTAGATCACTAATAGCAAACCCTGTGGCAAGTGTTACTGCATGTTGTTCAGCTATCGCAACATCAAAAAACTGGTCAGGATAACGATTGGCAAACTCTACCATGCCTGAACCTTCACTCATTGCTGGCGTTATTGCCATTAGACGTTTGTCATTTTGCGCTATTTCGCATAGCCAATCGCCAAAAATCTGTGAATAAGTTGGCGCTACTTTTTGGCTAGTAGGTAATATTCCATCGTTAGGATTGAATTTGGGGACGCCATGCCATAATGTTGGGTCTTTTTCAGCAGGCGCATAGCCTTTACCTTTTTGGGTAATAACATGAAGTAGTTGTGGGCCTTTTAATTGTCGAACCCTTTGTAGGGTTGCAACTAAAGCGTCAATATCGTGCCCATCAACAGGGCCAATATAATTAAAACCAAGTTCTTCAAATAATATTGCGGGGGTGACTAAACCTTTTAAGTGTTCTTCTGTTTTTTTTATGAGCTCTTTTAATGGCGGAATATTTGCTAGCATACGTTTGCCACTTTCACGAAAAGAGGTGTAAGCTTTACTTGCTAATATTTGAGCTAGATGTTGTTTAAGCGCACCAGTATTTGCTGAAATTGACATATCATTGTCATTTACAATCACTAACATGTCGGATTTGATATGCCCAGCATGATTCATTGCTTCAAATGCCATTCCTGCTGTTAATGCGCCGTCACCAATAATGGCTACTACTTTTTGCCCTGATTGTTTTTTTTGCTCACTAATTGCAATCCCTAATGCAGCACTGATCGAAGTTGAAGAATGACCCGTGGTAAGTACGTCATATTCGCTCTCACTACGGTGAGGAAACGGGTGTAAACCACCTTTTTGGCGGATAGTGAGCATTTGATCTCGGCGACCCGTTAAGATTTTGTGTGGATAAGCTTGGTGACCTACATCCCAGATGATTTTATCAAACGGAGTGTGATAAACATAATGCAATGCAGTGGTTAATTCAACCACACCTAATCCCGATGCTAAATGCCCACTTGATTGACTAACGCACGTTAGTAAATATTGTCTAAGCTCTCGACAAATAGCCGATAACTGTGACTGAGGAAACTGCCTTAAATCCTTGGGCGAGTTTATTTGTTTTAACAAAGGATAATTATCTAAATTCATTATGTAATGTTATTTTTTAATTAGCTGTTAGCTATTTCGATTAATAATAAAACCAGCCAGTTCTTGTAGTGGCTGACTATTATAAGGTATTTGTTTTAGACTATCGATAGCTTGCCGATAAAGTTGTTCGGTGAGTTTTATTGCGTTATCAAGTCCAACTAATGCAGGATATGTGCTCTTTTCATGAGCAAGGTCTGATCCTTTCGGTTTGCCCATAATTGATTGTTCACCAATGATATCTAAAATATCATCTTGAATTTGAAATGCCAGTCCAATTGCTTCGGCGTACTGATCAAGCATTAGGTAATAAGGTTTTGCAATTTCACCGCATGCGAAAGCGCCTAGACGGATGGATGCTTTGATTAATGCTCCAGTTTTATAACAATGTATTTTTTGCAAATGTTCAATATCGATTTGTTGATGTGTCGCTTGTAAATCTAGTGATTGTCCAAGGCACATACCAGCAACACCACTAGCATGAGCAAGCTCGGTTATCATATTAATTTTAGCTTCTGCATCAATGAGCTTACTTTTTGACAACAACGAAAAGGCTAAACTTTGCAAAGCATCGCCAGCAAGGATTGCTTCAGCTTCACCAAATTGGATGTGGCAAGTTGGTTTTCCACGGCGTAAATCGTCATTATCCATGGCAGGTAAGTCATCATGAATCAATGAGTAAGTATGAATAGATTCGATAGCTGCTGCGGCTTCGTCTAATTTAGAAAGTGAGCAATTAAACATTTGACCTGTCAAATAGACCAAAATAGGTCGTATTCGTTTTCCTCCTGCTAGCAAGCTGTACTCCATTGCTTGTTGAAGTGTGGATGGTTCGATTTGCGACATGCAAGCAGTTAAAAACGAATCAATTCGTTGTTGTAATGGTTTTAAACTATTCATTATCATCAATTAAGAATTCTGACAGTTCGGCGTCACTATTTTCAGATAATAAAATCTGAATGCGTTGCTCGGCTTGTTGTAATTGTTTTTGTCCTGTTTTTGCTAATTTAATTCCTTTTTCAAACTCACTTAGTGCTTCATCTAATGGAAGATCACCATTTTCTAGTTGAGTTACGATAGTTTCAAGTTGCTTAAGTGTCTCTTCGAAACTTGGTTCTTTGTCTTGTTTTTTGGTCATATTCAATTCCTCTTTACATTCGATGAGTATACACTTATTTCAAATAATCGTGAATCAAGGCTTTTACTTATTTATCATAATGTAATGTTTATCATAATGTAATGCTAAAATATAATTTACAACTAGTTAAATGGTTCAATGCGTGTTAACTCATTAGCAATGTACTAATTGATTTATTCACTCTCATCATTTTTATTATTTGACTCTTCCATTGAAAGTGAGGCGATGTCCGGATTAATCGGTTTTTTAACTTCAATACCCATTTCACGGAATCGTTCAATTTGTCCTATAACGTTGCCACGACCTTTTGATAATTTATTCATGGAGTTTTGATAAGTTTGTTGTGCTTTGTCTAAACAACTGCCTAGGTTTTCCATATCTTCAACAAAGCCCCGCATTTTGTCGTAGAGTTTGCTTGCTCTATCAGCAATCAGTTCGGCGTTACGGTTTTGATACTCAAAGCGCCATAAATTGTGGATAGTTCGTAATGCAACTAACAAGGTGGTTGGGCTGACTATCATAATGTTACTTTTTAAGGCATCATTGATTAATGCGGGATCATTATCGATTGCACTTAAAAATGCAGGTTCGACAGGAATAAACATCAAAATATAGTCTAATGAATTAATACCAATAAGTTTATGGTAGTCTTTTTGACTAAGCTGTTTTAAATGATTACGGACCGCAGCTAAATGTTCAGTCATCGCTTTTGCTTTGACGGTTTCGTCATCACTATTAAAATGTCGTTCATAGGCGACTAAGGTGACTTTGGAGTCAATAACCACGTCACCGCCTTGCGGTAAATGAACAATGACATCAGGCTGTAATCGTTGGTTGCTTTCATTGGTTAAGTTGACTTGAGTTTCATATTCATAACCTGAGCGCAATCCTGAATTATCTAAAATCTGGCTTAAGATGAATTCTCCCCAGTTTCCTTGGGTTTTGTTATTGCCTTTTAATGCATTGGTTAGGTTGGTTGCTTCTTTGCTCATTTGTTCATTAAGCTGTTGCAAGTTACGAATTTCATGGGTTAATGTGTGGCGTTCTTTAGCTTCTTGCCCAAAACTATCTTGAACTTGTTTTTTGAAACCTTCTAACTGCTCTTTAAGTGGTGAAAGTAAAAAATCAAGGCTCTGTTTATTTTGTTGTTCAATCTTTTTACCACTGTGTTCAAAAATACGATTGGCCAGGTTTTCAAATTGAGTCGTAAGCCGTTGTTCGCTTTGTTCTAGTATAGTTTGACGTTCTTGTGTTGCACTTAATGTTTCTTCTAAACGAGTTTTGAGTTCGCTAATTTTGACGTTTTGTGCCAAATTCTGTTGTCGATACAGTTCTAACTCATGCTCTAATTGTTTTACTTGAGTTGTTAAAGTTTGGTTTTCTTCCTTTTTTTGTAACAATTGCAGATCAAACAGTTGATGTAAATTATTAATCGTTAGTTGAGACTTTATAATTAACACCAATAAAATTAAGGCGAAAATGCCAATAATAATGGTAAACCATCCACTTAGTCCTAAAGTGCTGAACATGATTAAGCCCTTTCAAAAGTAAATGAAATGACGTCATCTAAGTTGTTGCTTTCTAAGGCGAGCATAATTAAACGATCTAACCCTACGGCAACGCCTGCACAGTCTGGTAGTCCTGCTTCCATTGCGGCTAGTAGCTCAATATCAATATTTTGTGGCGGTAGATTTTGGTTAGCGCGATCTAAATTATTTTGTTCAAAACGCATGCGTTGTTCTTGTGGGTTAGTGAGTTCTTTAAAACCATTGGCAAGTTCAACACCTTTATAATAAAACTCAAAACGGCTAGCAACACGATGATCTTCTGTGCTGATAGCGGCTAATGCGGCTTGTGATGCCGGAAAGTTAAATACTGCAACAGGTTTATCTTTACCTATATGGGGTTCAACGCCAAAAGTAAATAAGCATTGGAGTAATCCATCTTTATCATAACTATCTGTATTAATCCCAATATCAAGTTGTTTGGCAGCATTGATTAACGTTGTATGATCCGCTTCTAAAGGGTCGATATTAAGATGACGCTGAAATGCCTTTTGATAAGAAATTCGTTCAGCAGGTTCACAATCTAGAATGGTTTGTAGTAAGTCATCGACTTCATTGATCATTTGCATCATATCAAATTGGATACGATACCATTCAAGCATGGTAAATTCAGGATTATGATAACGACTGGTTTCTTCATGATTGCGGAAACATTTGCATATTTGATAAATAGGACCACTACCAGCGGCAAGTAAACGTTTCATATGGTATTCAGGGCTAGTAATTAATGACATTTTTTGCCCTTGTTGTTCGTCGAGTTCCCCTGGTTTTAAATATGTAGTGTGGAAAGAACTTAAATATACGTCTGTTACAGCATATTGGCTTAAGGTCGGCGTTTCGACTTCTAATATACAGCGATCAGCAAAAAATTGCCGTACTTGAGAAGTAATTTTTGCGCGCTTAAGTAAATTGTTAATAGATGCAGAAGGTTGCCAAGTCATAAAAAATATCCATGGAATTTGATTATTACTAAAAAAGAAAATAGGGCAATAGCCCTATTTTTTATTGTTGGCGTTCATTTTGCCATAAAGTGAATAGATTGTCGTATTTTTCTTGCTGTTGCCAAATATGACGATGTAAAGTTGAAAGAATAATAGGATCTTCTAAAATCGCTAACTGTTGTTCTTTACTTATTTTTTCTAAATCTATTTGTTGATACTGAGCAATAAGCTCATTGCGTTTTTGTTGGTTTTTATTATTAACTCGATGCCGTGATGTTGATAATGCACAAGCAAGCGCATTATAGATAGGATCGACTAACGCCATCACAAAACCGTGTTGCATAAAAGCCGCTTCGGTTTTAACTAGATATTCACCCGTCAGTGTGACTGCTTTTGCAGGGTGGGTTTCTTCCGGTGTTAAAAATAATCCTAATTTTTGGGCTTTCATACCAATACTTGAAAGTCCTGATACTCTAATCACTAAAGGGGAAATAGTTAAAGGTATTAATATGGCAATATACCAATAAGTAAATTGTGGATTTAACCAGATAATCACCCATAACCACACAATACCTAATAATGATAGTGGCCAACAAAAATAAAATGACTCGCCCCATGTTAATGCATCGTCACTTCGAGATGGTGATTTCCATTGAATTTTACTTCCCATCCATGCTTTAAGTACAAATTTACTATGAAAGATCATACGTATTGGTGCTAAGATCATTGACCAAATCATTTCAATAAATATTGATAAAGTTAATTTAAATATGCCACCAACATCTTTTGCCCCAGTTCGGGCTATAATAATGCCATAGCTAAAGAATTTTGGTGCAAATAGCAAAACCATGGTGGTGGACAGTAGCTGAATCGCCAATTGTTCATCCCATCTAGGCCAAGTTGGATAAAATTGGTTTGGTTGGAAAAAATATTGAGGCTCAGAAATATTAAATACCAATAACAATAGTGTTGAAAATATTAAAAACACTAACCACAATAATGATGAAATATACGCCATACCACTGGTTGCAAACATGACTCGGTGTGTTAATTTTATGCCACTTTTAAAGATTAGTCTTAGATTGATTAAGTTACCCATACACCAGCGGTTATCACGTTTAAGATCTTCAATCATATTACCAGGTAGTTCTTCGTAACTACCATTCATATTATAAGCAATCCAAACGCCATAACCAGCACGGCGCATTAGTGTTGCTTCAACCAGATCGTGCGATAAGATGTGTATTGGACCTTTTCGTTTTTGCAGTGGCGATAGTATGCAATGCTCAATAAAAGGTTTTAAGCGAATCATTGCATTGTGTCCCCAATATTGTGCTTCGCTTAGCTGCCAAAAGTGTGTGCCAGAGCAAAATATATCACTATAAATCTGGTTGGCAAATTGCTGAATCCTTCCGTAAAGTGTCGTCATTCTGACCGATTTTGGCGGTGATTGCAAAATGCCGGCTTTAGGGTTCATTTCCATCATGGCGATCATTTTTAATATACAATCACCTGTCATAATGCTGTCGGCATCAAGGATCATCATGTATTCGTATTGATGCCCCCAACGACGGCAAAAATCATCAATATTACCACTTTTACGTTTAACTCGGCGTTTGCGATGACGATAAAAAATATTGCAGCCATTTTGTTGTTTTGTCGCATTAAATTCAGCCCATGCTTTAAGTTCGTTTACATAAAGATCGGGATCATTTGTATCACTTAAAATATAAAAATCACAACAAGCCGCATGACCTGTTTCAACCAAGGATTGATAAGTGGCTTGCAATCCCGCAAATACTCGAGCGACATCTTCATTGCAAATTGGCATAACAAGTGCGGTTCGATGTTTAGTATCAATATGTGATGCCGGATCATTAGAAATAGCAATAGTATAACGGTCTTTACCCATTACCGCTAATATTAGCCCCATAATGCTGGTCCAAAAACCAATTGAAATCCAGAAAAATAAAATAGCAAATAGGACTATAATTGCACCTTGTATAATATAAGGTATTATGCTGTAAATGGCTAATTCAGGATTGATATCCCAATTGGCCATAAAATTGATTTTTTGCCAACTTTGATAAGGTAGTAAAGAAGCAAGGTAAGTGGTTCCGTAATATGTTTGTACGGCAATAAGTGCAAACATAATAAGACGACGAATGATGGCAAGAATATTGATGCCATGTTTTGACTTGGCGGTATAGCGTTGGTTCCAGATTTGAGGTTGAATTGAAACACGGTCAACTTCAGGGTAACTTGGCTGTTGCCTTCGCTCATCAATAAAAGAAGTCGTGTCACCGACTTGATTTAAACGATATTTTAAAAAATTGACATCGTCAGGCGATATTGCATTGTTTTCTGATTTCTGACGCCAAAGCTCAGCGTCAGAAAGATTGGCAAAGTAATCTTTTTTCATATTTTTATCATATTATAATAATTATTGTGCGGGATATTGCCCACTCCACGTTTCAGAAATCACTTTATTGGTTTCTTGCGAAGCGAGTTGCACGCGAATATCAGTTGCTTTTTTACTGTCTTCAACATTGAAGCGAACAATGACCCGCCAGCCTTTAATTTCCGGATTATATTGTGCCTCAGAACTGACTATAGAACCATTGTTCATACTTGAAATTACTTTAACTGGCAATTTTTCTGATAACTCAGGGCCTGCAAAGTCGATTACATAAGCATTAGAACCGTCAAGTTTACGAATCAGGTTGGCTTGTTTTATATCACCAAGCGATAAACGTGTGCTAACCGCTCTTGCAACATCGTTAGGATAACGCTTATTTTCATTTAATGAATAATGTAAGCGATATTTTATGTCAAGCATATCGCCCTCTTTGTATTGCTTTTCAGGCACCCAAAATGCAACGATATTATCGTTAGTTTCGTCAGCGGTTGGAATTTCAACTAATTCAACTCGACCTTTTCCCCAATTTCCCAAAATTTCAGTCCAGACACTTGGTCGTTTTTCATAGTGATCATCAAGATCTTGATAATCATCAAAGCCTTTATCTCGCTGAATTAAACCGAACGCTTTGGGGTTCTCTAAGCTATAGGATGAAAACGATAAACGCTTAGGATTATTTAATGGACGCCAGATCCACTCGTTATTATTAGCTAAAATTGACAGACCATTAGAATCATGCATAGCTGGACGATAGTTTAGTAATGGAGAGGGTTGATTAGGTCCAAATAAAAACATACTAGTTAATGGAGCAATACCCAATTTTTTTACCGAATTACGGAAAAAGATTTTTGCTTGCATTGTGATAGTCGTATCCACACTTGGAATCAGTGTAATTTTATAAGCACCGGTGACACTTGGTGAGTCGAGCAAAGCATAAATAACTAAGTGTTTTTGATTGGCTTGCGGTCTTTCAATCCAATACTCTTTAAAACGAGGGAACTCTTCACCCGACATTTCCCCCGTATCAATGGCAAGCCCTCTAGCTGAAAGACCATAGTGTTGATCTTTACCTACGGCACGAAAATAACTACCTCCGAGAGCTGAAAATATTTCATCGTCAGTTTTTGTTGGGTTATTGATTGGATAATGAATTTTAAAGCCTGCAAAGCCAAGGTCTTTAGTTTCAAGTTTATCAAGATTGATTTGGCTTAGATCAAAATAGCTAGGGTCATATTGGATTGGGTTAACTTGATTATCAACAATTTCATTGATTTTTATTGGAATATCAAAGTACATTCCTTCGTGATAAAATTCAAGTTTAAAACGGCTCTTTCGATCTCCCCAATAAGCCTTTTGATGATTAAATAGAATTTTTTGATAATCCGCAAATTGTAAAGATGACAATTCATTGGGAATATTTTTAGACGGTTGAACGTAATTTTTTTTTGATAATTTTTCAGCTTTTGCAATCACATCATCAAACGAAAAAGCCCACGAAGAAAAGCTAATGCAAGAAACGCAAGCCACACAAAGCGCCTTGTAAATTAGTTTTTTATTAAACGAATTATTGGGTAATAAATTGTACATAAAGACTCGCATTATTATCTAAAAATATTAAAGTAGTTGATAATATTATCTTTTGGGTTATTCAAGCATTCTTCAACATAATCAACTTTCATTTCTTGAAGGATGCTAGGGTTTTCTTCGATCAAAAATAGAGAATAGTTATCCTTGGTTACTTTTGTTTGTAAGGATAATATATCTTGAGCAGACATTTTAAATTTCGGTTGAAAATACTGTGTTATTTTATCTGTATCTTTTGTATAAATTGCTTCAATAAAATCAGCCGAGGATTGACAATAGTTTTTAATATTGTTTTCAGTTGCCTTTATTTTATTCAATTCAATATCGTGTTGGGCTTGGTTTTCTTCTACCCACTTTTTAAGTTGCATATCATATTTTAACTTATAATATTCACTTAAGTAAAAGTTCAAAACACAGGACGATTGGTTATTATCGCCTTGACAATTTAAAATGCCATGCTTGATGATATAGTTATCAAAGTTTTTGCTACCAACAAATTGAATTAATTTATTTTTTGCATCAACAATATAAGGGTTATTTATTTCTGTTTGTTGTTTTAATAAAGATATCTGATCCACCTGTGATATTGTTTCTTTGTTTTTTATTGGTGAAATTTTTTTTGCACAACTTGCCACAAGAATAGAAACAATGGCGCATACAAGGATATTACTTATTTTCATTTATCAAATTCCATGAACATATTCTTGAATATAATTTTTAAAGTAAATAACTTTACTATTAATATCATGCATTATTAGCCATAATAATACGACTAACGACTATTGTTGCGAAAAATTATATACTCTTATTGTTTCAAAAACACTAGCAGATTAAACTAAATTTATAAAAAGCGTATTATATATTAGGTATAGTTGCTTTTTTAATGTTTACATATTTTTTTATTATCTACTGTAAATTCAGATTCATGAGCAACAGAAGGTTTAAATTTACCTTTTGCTTTTAAAAAGGCAATAAGTTGCTCAGCATTCATGTCAGACTGAGAACAAGTATGAAACCTTGCATCTGCTCCAAACTTGTCGTTGATAGCATTAAGTAAGGAAGCTTCCGTGTAACTATTTCCGTCCATCATATGCAATACTTCATGTCCATGAATTGACATTATCGCCCCCCAAGTTGTTGTTGATTTAGATTTTAAAATTTATCATTTTGAGCCGTGAAAGATAGCAGATATTTTTAATAAAAAAAAGGGGGGGAAAGATTAAAAAATATTGTTAATTTGGGTTTGACTTGCCCTGATTTATATCGGGGCAAGCAGTGGTGGTAAAGTCTGTAAGTTCAGATAAAAATAAACTTATTTTTTACCTTCATCAGCAAACTTGGCGATGATTGATTGATTTTGGTTTTTAACTTGGCGAATAATAACAGTAACGATATCAGCAAGTTTATAACACACCTCATCTTTTATTTTGATAGTGCCTTCATCTGGATATGGTGTAATCTCTTCCTTGATTGGGTGAATCATTGAAATTGGCACAAAAGCAAAGGCACCGATATCGCATAAACGTACACGTGCCCCGCCACGATTGATATCGACAATTTCAGCCGAGTAACTTTGATCGATTTTATTTGCTAAATATTGAGCATAAAGGTTTTCGGTCATATCACGTTCAGCAAGCCGTAACATTTTACGCCTTTCATTCATACTTTTTAGGTGCTCTTTATCTGGCGTAGTTAATTCTTGTGAGCGGATATATGCTTTTATTAATCGATGGTTAACCATATCGCCATATTTACGTATTGGTGATGTCCATGTTGCATAGGCATCAAAGCCCAAGCCAAAATGGGGTTGTGGTTCAATTGAAAAATCAGCAGGACTTTGGAACTTACGAAGCTTGGTTGCTAAAAATGGTTCATTATCTATAATACGTCGTAATTTAATATAACCGTCAAAGGATAATAGCGATTCTTTATCAAATTCAGAAATTCCGTTGTCGTTTAAAAATTTTACGACTTGCTCGATATATTTATTATCAAAACCAGAATGAATATTAAAAATCCCAAAACCAATGTTAGTTTGTAATTGTAACGTTAAAGCCTGATTGGCAAGAACCATGGCCTCTTCAACGATATGATTAGCAATTCGACGAGTTTCTTTAATTATTGATTTTACTTGGCGGTTTTCATCTAGTTCAAAACAATAATCACCGTTATCTTTAAAAACCAATGCATGGTTTTGTCGCCATGTGATACGAATTTTAGCTAAGTCAGCTAACCAATGAAGTTGCTGTTTAATAGTAGGGTCACTGGTTGCCAATTCGCCATTATTTTCTAAAAAATCAGAAACATTATTGTAAACTAGCTTAGCCTTTGATTCGATCCAAGCCGGCATAAAGGTTGTATCATCGTTAATAATATTGCCAATATTGTCAATGCGCATTTTACAGATCATTGCAGGGCGTTTTTGATTGGCCTTTAATGAACAGAGTTCATTGGCGAGCTCTTTGGGAAGCATAGGGATATTAAAATCAGGTAAATAAGTGGTAAAATTCCTAGTTTTGGCCACGTTATCAAGTTTGCTATCTTGTAAGATATAAGCTGTAGGATCAGCGATAGCAACCATTAGTTGATAAAAACCCTGTTCATCTTTAGAAACCGCAATAGCATCATCCATATCTTCGGTGTTTTCACTATCGATGGTAAAAAAGTGAATATCGGTTAAATCTTGACGGTTATCAAGTTCTGTATCACTAATAGTTAATTCATTGGCTTGAGGGGAATGTGTTTCTAAATCATAGCGTGCTAGAGTTTTTAACCAAAGTTGATAAGGTGAATTACCGTCGGCAACAAAACGAGTAACCTCGGCAAAAAAATGTTTAGTTTCTTTTTGTAAAGGATGAGAAAGTAACGTTGCAACAACCCAATCGCCTTCTTTTAGTTTTTCACTAACCTGCTCGTTTATTTTGCAACGAATAGCAAAATGAGTAGGCATGTTTTCAGGGTAAACAACCATTGCACGATCTTGAAAGCCTATTTTGCCAATAAATTTTTGTAAGCTACTTTCGATCAATAATTCGGGTTCAAAAAATTCTTTATCGTTATTACTGATAATTGATCCTGAAATTTTGTCGCCATTACAAACCGTTTTCATTTTAGCAACTGGGATAAAATAACTTTTTTTACTATCGGTATCTAAAAAACCAAATCCTTTTTCATGAGCTCGAACAATACCTTCAATGCGAGGGGTCTGTTCGTGGAGTTCTTGTTTTAATTGTGCAAGTAGAGGGTTATTTTGAAACATATGGCTTAACACTAGTTAAAAAGTTGGTGTTAAATTCTATCATATTTATACAAATTATGGTTATTGAATTAATCGGTGATGGTATTGAAAATAGACGTATAATAATGCCACTTAAATAATGAGTTGAATTAAAATATGAAATTAAACTATAGATTACAGGGTAATGGACAACCGATTGTATTTTTGCATGGGGTTTTTGGTAGTTTAGATAATTTAAATATGCTAGCAAAAGAGTTTGCAAAGCATTATCAAACCGTGCAAGTTGATTTGCGTAATCATGGGTATTCGCCTTGGTCTGATAAAATGGACTATCAAGTGATGGCCGAAGATGTGGCCGAACTTTGTCATGATTTAAAGTTAAAAGAGATGATATTAATTGGTCATTCTATGGGCGGAAAGGTTGCTTTGCGATTGTCACAACTGCTCTCTAATGATATTCAAAAAATAGCCGCAATTGATATTGCGCCGATAAAATATTACCGCTCAGCCAATGCGATTATTCTAAGAGTATTAACTTATTGTCTTACAAACCATATTACCGATAAAAAACAGATCATGGATTTGATGAAACAAGCCGGCATTAATGATGCAATCATTCTTTTTTTATTAAAGTCGTTTAAAAATGAACGTTGGTTATTTAATGTTCAAGCTATTAATGATCAGTATGAACATATTTGTGATTGGCAAATAATTTCGCCTTGGTTAAAACCAACGTTATTTATACGAGGTGGCAATTCAACTTATATTACGGATGATGCTTATCAAGCTATTTTTGATCAATTTCCTAACGCGAAAATCGAAGTGGTTGAAGGCGCAGGGCACAATGTCCACGCCGAAAAAACGCAACAAGTTTTACAACTTTTGCATAACTGGTTAGGTGACTAAATGATGTTTAATTGATAAATATTAATGTAAATCACAAAAAAAGCGCTGTTGCTTGACGACTTGTTTATTCGGTGTGCTAACTGTTATCACCACCATTTTACACTGGGCATTATAGATTTTGTTTGTGATCTTATATTGCCAACCAGAAGGGATAATTTTGTGGCTAGTATAGGGATAACTATCAAGTAGCTGAAACGCAATTTTATTGGCACGTAGATTGTTGGCAAAATAGCGATGTTTATTGAGTAATGTTTGTTGGTAATTAATAAAACCCAACATAATAATTGAAAATAGTAGTGTAGCTATCATGACTTCAATCAGACTAAAGCCAGCAAAATTTTTATTATTCACAATAAATAGCCTTTTTTTCAGGGCAATAGTCGAGCCAATGGCCTTTTTCAACAATCAATCGATTATTATCAAAATGTGCAAGCGTATATAGAAAATAGTCTTCATCTTCGGCTTCGCCTCGGACTAATACATAATTATCAACTTTTAATAAAGATCGCTTTATACAGGCCTTTAAATGGTACGTTGGTTCGGTCATACAATGCCAATTAGCCTTAGGGGCTTGCCAATTTTGAGTTATTGCCCAAGTTAAAGATGAATTAGCTTGATTAAATTGCCGATAATATTGATTTTCTATTAAGATGGCTTTTTGCCACGAGCAAATAAGTAAATTGAAACCAATTAATAACACCAACCCAACAACCATCAAAATGATCATCATCATAATGGTGCTAAATCCAGACGAGGCGGGGTTTGAGTTAAAATCGATTTTCATTTTTGATAATTTCAGTGGTGTGATATTTAATTTGCTTATTTTTTATTAATTCTGCTGTAATTGATAATCTAATCGCATCAGGCAGTTGTTTTATTGCAAAATAGGTAATTTTGATTTCATTTGAATCAAATAAATTTTCCCACTTGTTCCCAAAACAATTTAATGATCCTGTTCTATAGGCTATGTTGTTTTCTTTATAGCGATAGGTAAAAACATCTGATTTCATGGGGTTTTCAATGTTCCAAACCCAAGAATTGCGGATTTCACTGTCATATCGAAGGATAATACATTTCATCCGTTCATTAATTTCAATCGCTTTGGTTGTCATTTTTTGAGGATCATTTGCAATAAAACCTGCTCGCTTGATATCTTTTTTCATGCCAGCTAATCCAAGATCGATTGCCTGCTGTAAACGTGTTTTTTGGTAATATTGCATAATATTGGTTTGTAATTGAATATAAAATGACGTCATTCCCATAATAATAAGGCTAGATAATATGATGCTAATAAGCATTTCAAATAAGGAAAATCCAGCTATTTTTAACATGGTGGTAGGCCAGCTATATGACTGTTTTCTGCGCAAAAACGAATGCGCCCAAGAAAGGAAACAAAAACTCTGCTGGTACCTATTTTATTTTTTAATTGAAAAGACATCGTTTGTGCTAAGTTACGGCGTCCTAAAATTAAAGCGTCTTTATTGTTTGATAGTTCACTAATTTCAACAGAATTATCTGGTTTTATAAAATAAAGCACACCTTCATTACACGAGGTGGGTTTTTCATCTTGAGTAATTGCGATGCACCATGGTGATGTAAATTGGTGAATAATATAATTTTCATTTTTAGTTGAAGCTTTTACTTGAACTTCATATATAAAATAAGCCAACTGTTTAGTTGTGGATGCTAACTCATTTCGAAGTTGTTGCTCTTTCCAATGTTGAATGCCAATAGCGGCTAAAATAGCGCTAATGCAGATAGTTATTAACAATTCTAGTAATGAAAATCCCAAATCTTGCATAATATTGTCTTGGTATATATCACAATGGTTGTAGAGTATATTTGAATAAAACAATTGATTATTTTTTATTCTTGATTTGTGATACATTGCTCAAATAAATTGTGTTTTTTTCGTTAATACTTTTCTTTTTGTTTTGATGAAAGGTTTATTTAAAAATTACGCCAAAAAGCGGTCAGAAAAGGTATTGATTTTATTGAAGTTTTTGTTTTTCCGTTTTCAAGCTAAATCAAACACTTACACAACCTAAGCAAAGTGCCGGCAACTAACAAATCAACAAAACCGCGAATAGAGCACTTTAATAACAGTCATTTAACCACTCAAAAAGTGGTCAGAAAAGATACTGATTTTATTAAAGTTTTTTTTGCTATTTTTTTAACAAAAATCGCCTTATAAAAACACAATAACCCTTCCAAAAAACGATGGTTATGTTGTTTGTCCTATTCCGGCGTCAGAATGTGCCGACAACAGAGCGAGGTTAGCACGCCAAACAGGGATGTTTGGCGAGGCTATGCTTCGCTGGGAGCGAATCATAGCCGGTGCGTTAAGACCGAGCGACGGCGGAGGGCAGCCGCAGGCCACATTCTGCAGCCAAGCGCGGGATTGCTAAGGGAATTCGCTTTAATTTCCTTAGCTCGGACGTGGTCACGAGAGCTATTTTATTCACCCAAGGTCAAAACGTCCGAAATCACCGCACCCAATTCATTCTATTAACCAAAACAAAAAGGCCTGATTTTTCGCTAAAAATCGGTCAGGAAAGGTATTGATTTTATTAAAGTTTTTATTTTTCTGTTTTTTGTAATTTCCTATTACTTTACTAAGATTTCGATTGTTTTTGATTGATTGGATATTGATTGTGGTGTTTTGATTAAACCACTTAAAAAGCGAGGAATATTATATTATACTGTTTACTCATTTATTCTTTGCCAACGGATTTATAAGTTAAAGGAAATTAGAGATGCAACAATTACAAACAATTATTGAAGCAGCATTTGAACGACGTGCTGAAATTACACCATCAAATGTGGATACCGTAACTCGTGATGCAATCAATCAATGTATCGCTTTATTAGACAGCGGTAAGATGCGTGTCGCCGAAAAAATCAATGGCGATTGGGTGACTCACCAATGGTTAAAAAAGGCTGTTTTGCTCTCTTTCCGTATTAACGAAAACCAATTAATCAATGGTGGGGCGACTAACTATTATGACAAAGTACCATTAAAATTTGCTGAATACGACGAGTCAAGATTTCAACAAGAAGGTTTCCGTGTTGTTCCATCTGCTATTGCTCGTAAAGGGGCTTATGTTGCTCGTAATACTGTATTAATGCCATCTTATGTCAATATTGGTGCTTATGTTGATGAAGGTACTATGGTTGATACATGGGTAACTGTTGGTTCTTGTGCACAAATTGGTAAAAATGTTCACCTGTCAGGTGGTGTGGGAATTGGTGGTGTTTTAGAGCCGTTACAAGCTAACCCAACAATTATTGAAGATAACTGTTTTATTGGTGCACGCAGTGAAATTGTTGAAGGTGTAATTGTTGAAGAAGGCAGCGTAATTTCAATGGGCGTGTTTATTGGTCAAAGTACTAAAATTTACGATCGTGCAACGGGCGAAGTTCATTATGGACGTGTGCCAGCAGGTTCTGTGGTTGTTTCTGGTAATTTACCAACCAAAGATGGTAAATATAGCCTCTATTGTGCGGTTATTGTGAAAAAAGTGGATGCTAAGACTTTAGGTAAAGTTGGCATCAATGAATTACTTCGTACTATTGATTAATTTTACATTTGTTTTTTTAAACCGCTTAACTTGTTAGGCGGTTTTAATATTATTTTATAACCATTAAGTTTATAACCATTAGAAGAGGAGAATTTATGCCTTCTTTTGATATCGTTTCTGAAATCCAAATGCCTGAAGTTAAAAATGGCGTTGAAAATGCTACTCGAGAGCTAACCACCCGTTGGGATTTTAAAAATGTTGAAGCATCGTTTGAGTTAAATGAAAAAAATGAAACGATTAAAGCAACGAGCCAATCTGATTTCCAAGTACAACAATTACTTGATATCTTACGAGATAAACTTGCTAAACGTGGTATTGATGGTGGTGCACTTGAAATCCCTGAAGAAATGGAGCACAGCGGTAAGCTTTATAGTATTACGGTTAAACTTAAGCAGGGGATTGATAAAGAGTTAGCTAAGAAAATTGTAAAAGCAATTAAAGACAGCAAAATTAAAGTACAAGCCCAAGTGCAAGGCGAACAAGTTCGTGTGACAGGTAAATCACGCGATGACCTACAAGCGACGATGGCGTTAGTTAAAAACGGCGAATTTGGTCAACCATTCCAATTTACTAATTTTAGAGATTGATGCTTTTTGTGAGTAATATTGCCGATATTTATCGGTAATATTATCTTTTCCAACTAATTGTTTACCTTCATTTTTGTAAAGAATTTTAAATAAAATAAAGAAAGATTAAGAAAAGGCCTCATTTTAAGCATGATTGTTTATAAAATAAAACGATAGTGCTTTAAAACTTATACATAAGTAGCTTAAAGAGCAAGATTTTTTTTGATGAATACGTTATGCTATTTACTTGTCTATCCTCTTAATTATAACAATATTTATTATGATAAAAAAATTAGCTCTATTTTTATTTTTTCTTGTCTTTTCTGGTCCTTTATTTGCGCAAGAACTAAATGGCAAAACAAACGCAGAAAAGAAAGTCTTTATTGATAATCTATTATCAAAAATGACGATCCAAGAAAAAGTGGGGCAACTGCGTTTAGTCAGTGTTGGTGGTGATCTAACATTAAATAAGGTACTTGATCAAATCGAAGCAGGTGAAATTGGCGGTATTTTTAATACTATTGTTGAGCCAGATCTTTCTCAAATGCAGGAACGAGCTTTAAAATCCCCTAATAAAATTCCTCTCTATTTTGGATTTGATATCATTCACGGTCATCGAACCGTGTTTCCAATTAATTTAGGTATTGCATCAACGTGGGATCGTAGTGCGATAGCTAAAGCTGCTGAAGTATCAGCCGATGAAGCAACATCGGATGGATTAAACATTACTTGGGCACCGATGGTTGATATTACACGCGATCCAAGGTGGGGCCGTGTGTCAGAAGGATTTGGTGAAGATCCTTATTTGACATCAGAGGCGGGACGAATTTTTGTTGAAAAAATGCAAAAGCAGTCGCTTGCAGATAAAAAATCTCTAGTTACTACTGTAAAACACTTTGCACTCTATGGTGCAGTTGAAGGCGGACGTGAATATAATAGTACGGATATGAGTGAACGTAAAATGTTCCAAGAGTATCTTGTGCCTTATAAAGCCGCAATTGATGCTGGTAGCCGTGCTGTGATGGTTTCGCTTGTGAGTGTTAATGGTATTCCTGCGACGGCAAATCATTGGTTATTAACCGAAGTATTACGTAATCAGTGGCATTTTGATGGCGTTGTGGTAAGTGATCACGGGGCGATACGTGAACTGATTAATCATGGTGTGGCCAGTGATCCGAAAGATGCCGTGCGAGTTGCGATTAAAGCGGGTATTGATATTAGTATGAACGATGAATACTTCTTACAATTTTTACCTGAATTAGTTAAAGAAGGGGCGATTACCGAAGATGAAATTAATCAAGCTTGCCGTCATGTTTTAGAGTTAAAATACGATATGGGGTTATTTAGTGATCCTTATCGCAATTTAGATCCGAAATTAAATATTGAAACGATGTTTGCTAACGATCGTTTGCATCGTGAGGAAGCGCGTGATGTGGCTCGACGTAGCATTGTTCTATTAAAAAATAACAATGAAATTCTACCATTAACTAAGAATAAAAAAATTGCAGTTATAGGTCCATTAGCTGATTCACAACGTGATATTTTAGGTAGTTGGTCAGGAGCAGGGCGTGCTAATTTGGCGGTAACGCCATTAGAAGGCATTAAACGTGCAGTTAATAATTCAAAATCAGTAAGTTATGCATTTGGTGCTAATCTTTCAGATGATGCAAATTTGTATCGATTTTTAAATTTATACGGAGAAACCACCAAATTTGATCATAGATCAGCGAAACAAATGATTACCGAAGCCATTGGTATCGCTAAAAAATCGGATGTTGTAGTTGCTTTTGTTGGCGAAGCTGAAGGTATGGCTCATGAATCATCAAGTCGAACAAATCTTTCTTTGCCCGCAACCCAAAAACAGTTACTTAACGCATTGAAAAAAACGGGTAAACCGTTGGTTATTGTCTTAATGAATGGTCGTCCATTAACGTTATCTGAAGAATATGCACAAGCTGATGCTATGCTTGAAACGTGGTTTTTAGGAACGGAAGGTGGTAACGCTATTGCTGATGTGTTATTTGGTGATTATAACCCTTCAGGAAAGTTGCCGATGTCTTTTCCTGATAATGTTGGACAAATCCCTGTTTATTATAGTCATTTAAATACAGGACGTCCAAGAGGTACTGAAAATATGGGCAAATATACGACGTCGTATTTTGATAGTCCAAATGATCCGTTATTTCCATTCGGTTTTGGTTTAAGTTATACCAACTTTGCAATGGACTTTTCATTATCGAGTTCTGAAATGAACAAAGATGGCGAAATTATTGTTAAAGTGAATGTTGAAAATATCGGTAATAAAGAAGGGATGCAAACGGTGCAACTTTATTTGCAAGATGTGACAGCATCAGTAAGTCGCCCTGTTAAAGAGTTGATTGGTTTTGAAAATATTAATTTAAAGCCTCATGAAAAAGGCGAAGTTGAGTTTGTTATTAAATATGACATGTTAAAATTTTGGAATGATAAAATGGAATATGTTGCAGAACCAGGAAAATTTAATGTGTTTATTGGTAGTGATTCAAGAACACAAGATAAGAAAACCTTCTCTTTGCTTGATAAATAAATTTTAATTTCCGTCGACAGTTGTCGACGGTTTTGTTGCTGTGGTCAGTATTATGTTTGAATTTGATCTTATTTTACAGCTTCTTCAACAAATGTGTGTTTATTTAGTGATAGCTTATTTGCTAAGTAAAACACCTATCGTTATTCCGCTTATGCAAGTGACAGTGCATTTGCCTCATAAATTAGTTTGTTACTGCATTTTTTCATTATTTTGTATTATGGGTACCTATTTTGGCCTGCATATTGAAGACACTATTGCCAATACACGAGCCATTGGTGCTATTTTAGGCGGTTTACTTGGTGGCCCTGTCGTTGGTCTGTTGGTTGGGATCACAAGTGGTATTCATCGTTATACTTTAGGGGGAATTACAGCTGAGAGTTGTATGCTATCTACTATTTTAATTGGGTTAATTAGTGGGTTATTGCATTATGTATTGATGAAAAAGGGGCGTGTTGATCTGATTTATAATCCACTTTTAGTTGGTATGTTAGGTTTATTAGTTGAATCGCTTGAAATGATCTTAGTCTTACTTATCTCTCGACCTTTTGATGTAGTGTTACATGCTGTTAGCAGCATTGCAGCTCCCATGATTGTAGCCAATAGTATTGGTGCTGCGATGTTTATGAGGATTTTACTTGATAGACGCGCGATGTTTGAGCGTTATACTTCAGCTTTTTCAGCTAAGGCATTAAAAATCGCTGTGAGTACCGAAGGTTTGTTGCGTGATGGTTTTAATCAGCAAAATAGTACTAAAGTTGCCAATATTATTTATCAAGAACTTGATATCGGTGCTGTTTCAATTACCGATCGGGAAAAAATACTCGCATTTATTGGTATTGGTGATGACCATCATTTGCCTGGAACATTGATAACATCTAATAGTACTTTAGAAGCGATCGAGAAAAATGAAGTGCAATATCTTGATGGCGTTCATCAGCCTTATCAATGCTCAATCAATAAAAGCTGTCGTTTAGGATCGACTCTCGTGATTCCTTTGAGAGGAGAAAATAATACTGTTGTGGGGACAATTAAACTTTATGAAGCAAAAAATACGTTATTTAGTTCGATCAATCGAACACTTGGCGAAGGAATTGCAAGTTTATTGTCTGCACAAATTTTGGCTGGTCAAAATGAGCACTATAAGCAACTGTTATCTAGAACTGAAATTAAATTGTTGCATGCGCAAGTTAATCCTCACTTCTTATTTAATGCCTTAAATACACTATTGGCGGTTATTCGGCGTGATAAAACACAGGCATCACAATTAGTACAAAACTTATCAACCTTTTTCCGGAAAAATTTAAAACGAACAGAAGAAATTGTTACATTAAAAGATGAAATAGAACACGTTAATGCTTATTTACAAATTGAAAAAATGCGTTTTATGGATCAGTTAACTATCAAAATTGATATTTCCCCTCAACTAGAATATGCACAATTGCCTGCTTTTTCATTGCAACCGATTGTTGAAAATGCTATTAAACATGGTACATCTCAATTACTTGGTGATGGTAATGTAACTATTTGTGCTTATAAGTCAGATCAATCATTGGTTTTAGAAGTGATCGATAATGCAGGCCATTATCGTGAACATAAAAAAGATACCAAAGGTTTGGGGCTTAATTTAGTTGATAAACGAATTAAGATTCGTTATGGTGAAAAGTATGGTATAAAAATAGTATGTAAACCTGATGAATATACTAAAGTTATGCTAATACTACCTTTACAAGAGGATATCAGTGCGTAATGTTAAACGTTATTATTGTTGATGATGAATTACTTGCCCGTGAAAATTTACGCTGTTTGCTTGAAACTGATCCTGAAATTAGTATCGTGGCTGAATGTAACAATGCAATTGAAGCGATTCGTGCAATTCATCGACTTCAACCCGATGTCGTGTTTTTAGATATCCAAATGCCTAAAATAGATGGTATGGAAATGTTATCAATGCTTGATCCTGAAACTATGCCAAGAATTGTGTTTTTAACAGCTTATGGTGAATTTGCGGTTAAAGCATTTGAAGAACAAGCATTTGATTATTTGCTTAAGCCTGTTGAACAAGAACGATTAAACAAAACTTTATATCGTTTGCATAATCATTGTTCTTCAGGAAATATTAATCAATTAGATGGCATTAATCAAAATCTAAAATATGTCCCATGTGTTGGCCATAACCGAATTTATTTATTGAATTTTGATGATGTATTTTATGTCTCCTCCAAAATAAGTGGTATTTATGTATTTAATCAAGAAAATAATGAGTATCTAACCGAATTAACATTAAAAACTCTTGAGAATAAAACGGACCTTATCCGTTGCCATCGGCAATATCTGATTAATCTGAAAAAACTTAAAGAAATTCGTTTTAATCAAACTGGAGGGGTTGATGTTATTCTTATCAACGATGTTTCTGTGCCAGTTAGCCGTCGTTATTTAAAATCACTTAAAGAGCTATTGGGATTATAATAACCTTGATATCTTTTTGCCTTATTACTATTTCTTTTACCGCTAAGTTGCCAATTATAACCACTCACACTCTTTATCTAACCTATAACCTAAATATTGTTATCATTCTTAAAAACAAAAAATTACTATACGCTTGAACACAAAAAGGTCTTTAGTTGTTGCTTATTTCTTTAGTTTGTATGAAAAATAGGTGTTGATATTGGTAAAATTTCCGTTTTATCTTGTCACAATGTCTTTTAACAATACGCATTATGGTACTAAGTAACAAACTAATTAATCTTATAAATCACAAAGAGAATCATTATGAATAATAAAATCTTTAAGCATATTCCATGGTTCATCCTAGCTTTTGTTGGTGCATGTTGTTTAGCTGTTGTTGCACTACGGCGAGGTGAACATATTAGTGCACTTTGGATTGTTGCGGCGGCAGTTTCGATTTACTTAGTCGCATATCGATACTATAGCTTGTATATTGCTAAAAAAGTAATGCAATTAGATCCAACTCGTGCAACTCCAGCAGTCCTCAATAATGACGGTTTAAATTACGTTCCAACGAATAAATATGTATTGTTTGGGCACCATTTTGCCGCTATTGCAGGTGCAGGACCTTTAGTCGGTCCAGTACTTGCTGCCCAAGTGGGATATTTACCGGGTACGCTCTGGTTACTGGCTGGTGTTGTTTTTGCTGGTGCTGTACAAGATTTTATGGTGCTATTTTTATCATCTCGCCGTAACGGTTCATCTTTAGGCGAAATGATTAAAGAAGAAATGGGACCAATACCAGGCACGATAGCGCTATTTGGTTGCTTCTTAATTATGTTGATCATTTTAGCTGTATTGGCGCTAATTGTGGTTAAAGCCTTGGCGGAAAGTCCATGGGGTGTTTTCACTGTTTGCTCAACTGTGCCGATTGCTCTGTTTATGGGGATCTACATGCGATTTATTCGACCAGGTAGAGTAGCTGAAGTATCTGTGATTGGTATTGTACTACTTGTTTTATCTATCTGGTTTGGTGGTGTTATTGCTCATGATGCATATTGGGGCCCAGCTTTAACCTTCAAAGCAACAACGATTACTTATGTATTAGTTGGTTATGCATTGGTTTCTGCAATGTTACCTGTATGGTTAATTTTAGCGCCACGAGATTATTTGGCGACTTTCCTAAAAATTGGTGTTATTGTTGGTTTAGCGATTGGTATTGTTATTTTAAATCCTGATTTAAAAATGCCAGCTGTTACACAATACGTTGATGGTACAGGACCTGTTTGGAAAGGGTCGTTATTTCCATTCTTATTTATCACTATTGCCTGTGGTGCAGTTTCTGGTTTCCACGCATTAATTTCGTCAGGTACTACACCTAAATTACTTGCTAATGAAAACGATGCCCGTTTTATTGGTTATGGTGCAATGTTGATGGAATCGTTTGTTGCGATGATGGCTTTGGTTGCGGCGTCAATTATTGAACCTGGTCTTTATTTTGCAATGAATACACCACCTGCAGCATTAGGTATTACTATGCCTGATCTTCATAAACTTGGTACTGAAGATGCGCCGATGATCATGGCTCAATTGCAAGACGTAACAGCACATGCTGCGGCAACAGTGAGCTCTTGGGGGTTTGTTATTTCTCCAGATCAAATTATCCAAACCGCAAAAGACATTGGTGAACCATCAGTACTAAATCGTGCCGGCGGTGCGCCAACATTAGCAGTAGGAATTGCGCATGTGTTCCATCAAATTCTACCTGGTGCAGATATGGGCTTTTGGTACCATTTTGGTATTTTGTTTGAAGCGCTATTTATTTTAACAGCACTTGATGCAGGTACCCGATCTGGCCGCTTTATGCTACAAGATTTATTAGGTAATTTTGTTCCATTTTTGAAAAAAACAGACTCACTTATTGCTGGTTTTATTGGCACAATTGGTTGCGTTGGTTTGTGGGGCTATTTACTCTATCAAGGTGTAGTTGATCCATTAGGTGGCGTTAAGAGCTTATGGCCATTATTTGGTATTTCTAACCAAATGTTAGCCGCGGTTGCATTAGTCTTAGCAACAGTTGTATTAATCAAAATGAAACGAGCGCAATATATTTGGGTAACTATCATTCCGGCTATCTGGTTATTGATTTGTACAACATGGGCATTATCATTGAAATTATTTAGCAATAACCCGCAATTAGAAGGTTTCTTCTATTTAGCGAATGAATACAATCGTCGCATTGCTGAGGGTAGTGATTTAACCGCACAACAAATTGATAATATGCACCATATTGTTATTAATAATTATACCAATGCGGGTTTAAGTATCTTATTCTTATTGGTTGTTTACGGTATTATCTTCTTTGGTATTAAAACGGCGTTAAAAGTACGCAATAATAAACAAAGAACAGATAAAGAAACGGCTTATGTGCCAATTCCTGAGGGTGGCGTGAAGACATCGATGTCGCATTAAATACTAAGCAATAGGATACTATTAATTATAGTATCCTAGCCGTATTATCTAGAATCAATTTGCTATTTTATACTCAACAATCTTAAGTCTATTGTTGAGTATTTTTTTAGGTAATAATGGTTATATACTGTTGTAAAAATAAAATCTAAAGCTAATTAACTTTTTACATAGGATGATACCGTGCAAAATGATATTACTTTTTATCAACGTTTTAAGTCTGATATATTAGCAGGTCTAAAAGTCATTACTATCAGAGATAGAAGTGAATCACATTTTAAAGTTGGTGATAAGCTTCGTGTTGGAACTTTTGAAACTGATGAGTATTTTTGTACTATAAAAATAATTAGCGTTACACCAATCACTCTTGAACAATTAACAGAAGAACACGCAAAACAAGAGAATATGACATTAAGTGAATTGAAAAAGGTGATTTCAAATATTTACCCAAATGAAAATCATTTTTTTGTCATTCATTTTTCGCTCTTATAACAAAAAGACGCATTGTTAATGCGTCCTGTTTATTTTTATAACCAAATAGAATGAATAATATTAATGATTTATAGGCAGTACATCCAAAGTTAAACCATTCACACCAATAACTTCAACTGTTTGGCCAATATCTAAATCTTGATCACAGCTAGCTGACCACGTTCCATCTTTGATTTTTACTCGACCTGAACCATTAACAATAGCATCAGTGACAACGGTTTTAATACCAATTAAATCTTGTTGTGGTTGATTGATTTCGCCTTTACTAGATTTATCTTTACCTTGCTTTTTGAGCCAAAGCCACCAAAGGTAAGCAGATACAAGCGTTAGAATTGCAAATAAAATCCACAAAGTTGGCCAAGAAAGGGGTAAAACCCAAGCAATTAGACCAACAATAATGGCTGCAATTCCACTCCAAAGCCCGTAGCCACCCGTGCCAAGTAACTCTGCAATTAGCAGTAAACCTCCTAAGGCAATAAATACCCAATGAGGCGAATTATAGAAAACCATAAAAAAATCATTCATTATCAATTACCTTTAAAATTCATTCAGTAAAAATCTTAAACATAGCGTTTATAAATTTTGTCAAAAAATTTTAGGGAAACACTATGTTTAAGTATAAAAATTGATTTTTTATTTCGTATTTTTAATCAATTCAGCAATACCGCCAATGCTACCCATTAAACTTGACGCGTCAAGTGGCATCATAATCACTTTACTATTATCAGCTGAGCCAATTTGTTGTAACGCTTCAGTATATTTTTGGGCAACAAAGTAGTTAATTGCATTAATATTACCTGCTGCAATTGCATCAGAAACCATTTGAGTAGCTCTTGCTTCTGCTTCAGCAGCACGTTCACGAGCCTCAGCTTGTAAAAAGGCAGATTGTCTTTCACCTTCTGCTTTTAAGATTTCAGATTGCTTTTCACCTTCTGAGCGTAAAATCGCTGCTTGGCGAACACCTTCCGCTTCAAGAATTTCTGCACGTTTATTACGTTCTGCTTTCATTTGCGCATTCATCGCAGCAATTAATTCTGTTGGTGGGCGAACGTCTCGAATTTCAATACGAGTAATTTTAATTCCCCATGGGCTAGTTGCATCATCAACAATGCTTAATAACTTAGAGTTGATGTGATCACGTTGTGATAACATTTCATCCAATTCCATGCCACCAAGCACGGTACGGATATTGGTCATCATTAAATTAATCACCGCACGTTCAAGCTGATTAACTTGATACGCAGCCCTTGCAGCTTCTTGCACTTGAATAAAACATACCGCATCGATTTGCACATTGGCATTATCTTTTGAAATAACTTCTTGTGATGGAATATCAAGTACCTGTTCCATCATATTAATTTTACGACCAACACCATCCATAAATGGAATAATGATATTTAAACCAGGTTCAAGGGTATGGGTATATTTACCAAAACGTTCAATAGTATATTGATAACCTTGTGGAACGATCGTAATTGCTTTTAAAACCGTAATTAACGCAAGTAAAACAATAACACCAATGACGATATAAAATACTGGCATAGTTCAAAAATCCTTATAATTTTTTATAATAAAAATGAGTTAACTATTTTATAGGCTATTGAATTTTTTGACTAGTTTTAAATAAGAAGTTTTTTATTTAAGTCTTTTTTTATTACCTATTAAAAAAAATAGTGAGTTATTTAAATTGATTGGTTTTTCATCATAAAATTAAATTTAAATCCTTGACATTGCATCATTGAACTAGTTTAATAGTACAAAGTTTATTTTTAATCAATAAAAATTATGAAAGCACAATATTTACATCTTATTACTCGTCAATTCACTCGCTTTGGTTGGTGGCGTATGACTTTTTGTGGGTGATGTAATGAGATTATCTTATTTTACGAAACCCGTTTTATGCGGGTTTTTTAGTTTTTGGATGTTAAACGAATCAGTCTAAATAAAAATTTAAACAGTAGAGAGTCAACAATGAATAAGCCGACATTAACACAAATAACCCAAACCATCGGTTATTATCAAGATCCAACCCAAGTGTTTTATCAGTTATGTAATAGTAAACCGGCAACATTGTTGCTTGAATCAGCCGAAATTGATAATAAGCAAGGGATTAAAAGTGTAATGATTGTTGATAGTGCATTGCGTATTACGGCAATCAACAATGAAGTCACTTTCCATGCGTTAACCTCTAATGGTGAAAAGCTGTTACCGTTATTACAACAGGCTTTTGCGAATAATGTTGTGGAGCAACGAGTAAATGAGCAAAAGTTAACGTTAGTTTTTCCGACTATTGATAATTTGCAAGACGAAGATTCACGTTTAAAATCGCTATCTGTCTTTGATGCATTAAGAATGCTGTTAACTGTAGTAAATCTACCTTTGACAGCAAGCTCTGATGCGATTTTTGTCGGGGGATTATTTGGTTATGATCTTGTCGCTGGATTTGAAAACTTACCTAAGTTACCTAATGAGCAGCGTTGTCAAGATTTCTGTTTTTATTTAGCTGAAACATTACTAGAAATTAATCACAAAGATCATAAATCCATTTTAAAAACGACGGTTTTTACTTCTGATTCAAAAGAAACTGAGCGTTTAACACAACGGTTAGCTAATTTACAAGCAACATTAAATAGCCCAATGAAAACCATTCATACTCAGTCCCTTGCTAATATCGATGTGACATGTAATAAAAGTGATGATGATTTCAATACAGTTATTAAAAAAATGCAAGATGCAATTGAGCAGGGAGAAATATTTCAAGCTGTGCCTTCGCGGCGTTTTAGTTTACCTTGTCCACAACCGTTATCAGCTTATCAGGTATTAAAAACCAATAATCCAAGCCCTTACATGTTTTATATGCAAGATAGTGATTTTGTGTTATTTGGCGCCTCGCCTGAAAGTGCACTTAAATATACTAAAGCAACAAATCAGATTGAGATATATCCCATTGCAGGAACACGTCCACGAGGTCTAACTGCTAATGGCGATATTGATTATGATTTAGATAGTCGATTAGAACTCGAAATGCGTACCGATAAGAAAGAACTGGCAGAACACTTAATGTTAGTCGATTTAGCGCGCAACGATTTAGCGCGTATTTGTAAACCCGGTACTCGTTACACCAAAGATTTGTTAAAAGTCGATCGCTACTCTTTTGTGATGCATTTAGTTTCAAGAGTTGTTGGGCAACTGCGTGATGATTTAGATGCCCTTCATGCCTATCAAGCAACCATGAATATGGGAACTTTAACTGGGGCACCTAAAATTAGAGCCATGCAATTAATTGCTGAGTCTGAAAAAGTAAAACGTGGTAGTTATGGTGGTGCAGTAGGCTATTTTACTGCTAATGGCGATCTTGATACCTGTATTGTGATTCGTAGTGCCTATGTAGAAGATGGCATAGCGACAGTACAAGCTGGTAGTGGTGTTGTTTTAGATTCGGAACCGCAATCTGAATCAGATGAATCACGAAATAAAGCACGAGCAGTTATTCGAGCTATCATGGCAGCGCATAATGTAGAAGGTGTATTCTAATGGCTAATATCTTATTTATTGATAATATTGATTCTTTTACTTATAACTTGGTCGATCAATTACGTAATAGTAAGCATTGTGTGACGATTTATCGAAATACTATTCCGGCTGATGTGATTATTGAAAAATTATCGCAAATGCAAAACCCTATTTTAATGTTATCACCAGGTCCAGGAGCACCAAGTGATGCAGGATGTATGCCAGAGCTGTTAAAACGTTTAAAAGGTAAATTGCCTATCATTGGTATTTGTCTTGGTCATCAAGCTATTGTGGAGTCTTATGGTGGTAGTATTGTACCTGCTGGTGATATTTTACATGGCAAGGCATCGCTGATTGAGCATGACGAGCAAGCCATGTTTAAAGGGTTACCAAATCCGTTACCTGTTGCACGTTATCATTCTTTAAAAGGGGAGAATATTCCCAAAACACTTACTATCAATGCACTTTGTAATAATGTTGTTATGGCGGTGCGTAATGATGAAGATCGCATTTGTGGTTTTCAATTCCATCCAGAATCGATTTTAACTATTCAAGGCGTAAAATTATTAGAGCAAACGATAGAGTGGGCACTTACGCCACCTCAAAAAGAAGAAAAACCAAAACAAGAAGCCATTGTCGATAAACAAGAATACAATGTTCAATCCATTTTAAATAAATTATATTTGGGGCAAGTGCTCACTCAAGATGAGAGTAAAATCCTCTTTAATTTAATTATTCAAGGTAAGATTGAACCAACCGTCTTGGCTACCGCAGTGATTAGTATGAAAGTTCGCGGTGAAAAACCTGATGAAATTGCAGGTGCCGCTCAAGCCTTACTTGAAAATGCTGATGCTTTTGATATTCCCGATTATGATTTTACTGATATTGTAGGGACAGGTGGCGATGGTACCAATAGTATTAATATCTCAACAGCGAGTGCTTTTGTAGCAGCTGCATTGGGCTATAAAGTGGCAAAACATGGTAATCGTGGGGTATCAAGTAAATCGGGATCTTCGGATGTATTATCTGCTTTAGGTATTAAATTGAATATGCCAGCTCAAGCATCTCGTCAAGCATTAGACGAACTTGGAGTCTGTTTTTTATTTGCGCAGCAATATCATTCAGGATTCCGTCATGCAGCACCAATTCGCCAACAGTTAAAAACGCGTACCATTTTTAATGTACTAGGACCATTAATAAACCCATCACGTCCTAAACGTATTTTATTAGGCGTGTATCATCCTGATTTAATTAAACCAATTGCTGAAACGTTAAAAATGTTGAACTATACCCATGCTTATGTGGTGCATGGTGCAGGAATGGACGAAGTTGCTATTCATGGTGAAACTCAAGTTGCCGAAGTTAAAAATGGCGAAATCCATTACTTCTCAATTACTCCTGATGATTTTGGTTTACCAACATTTACCTTAAAAGATATTGAAGGCGGGACACCAGAGCAGAATCGTGATATGTTGATTGCCATTTTACAAGGTCATGGTAAACCAGCTCATCAGGCAGCTATTGCGGTTAATGTTGCGATGTTAATGAGTTTGTTCGGTGAGGAAGACTTAAAACAAAATGCGCAGCGTGCAATAGAAATGATGCACAGTGGTAAAGCTTATACACTATTACAACAATTAGCAGCAAGATAATGAGTGGAGAATAATATGGCAATTGCAGCATTAGTAAAAAATGTTGAAATGGCAACAGTATTGAAAAAAATCATTGAGGATAAACAAATTTGGTTAACTGAGCAGCAAGCAGTAAAGCCAGTTAATACCTTTAAATCAGCGATATCCCCTAGTGATCGCAATTTTTATCAGGCGCTAAATCAACCTAAAACTGTCTTTATTTTAGAATGTAAAAAATCGTCACCATCAAAAGGATTAATTCGAGATGACTTTAATCCCGCAAGTATAGCTAAGGTTTATAAAAATTATGCTTCGGCTATTTCGGTGCTGACAGACGAAAAATATTTTCAAGGTAGTTTTGAATTTTTACCCATAGTTCGAAATGAAGTTACACAACCTATACTTTGTAAAGATTTTATTATTGACGAATATCAGATCTACTTGGCACGTTATTATCAAGCTGACGCAATACTTTTAATGCTATCAGTATTGACGGACGATGAGTATCGTCATTTAAGTCATATTGCTCATCAACTTAATATGGGCATATTGACTGAAGCCAGCACCGAAGACGAAGTTGAACGAGCAATCGATCTTGGGGCTAGAGTGATTGGGATTAATAATCGTAATTTACGTGATCTTAGCGTTGATTTAAATCGCGTAAAAAACTTATCTAAATTGATTCCTAATGATCGTATTATTATTAGTGAGTCAGGAATTTATACTCACAATCAAATTAAAGATCTTAGCCATTATGCACATGGCTTTTTAATTGGCAGTGCGTTAATGTCAGAAGCCAACTTAACGTTAGCAATTCGCAAAGTAATGTTAGGGGAAAATAAAGTCTGTGGCTTAACCCGTGCGGAAGATGCGGTTAGTGCTTATCAAGCCGGTGCGGTTTATGGTGGTTTGATTTTTGTTACAAATTCAGCGCGTTATATCCAACCCATTAAAGCAAGAACAGTTATTGCCGCAGCACCACTTAACTGGGTTGGGGTTTTTCGCAATGAAGATATTGAAACCGTATGCCAAATAGCAAAACAGTTATCTTTATATGCAGTGCAATTGCATGGGGATGAAGATGAAAACTATATCAAAACATTGCGCCAAGAATTACCCAAAACTTGTCAAATTTGGCAAGCATTAAGTATTGATGGTGCTGTACCTGAACATGCCAATCCATTAGTGTCTCGTTATATCTTTGATCACGGTACTGGCGGTACAGGGAAAAGCTTTGATTGGTCGCTACTTGATAATCAAGATCTAAATAATGTCATTTTAGCTGGAGGCATTAATCCAGAAAATATCAAATCAGCTTTAGCGACGAATGTGATTGGTGTTGACCTTAATTCAGGGGTTGAAGTTTCACCCGGGGTTAAAGATAAACAGAAGATCCAAGCAGTATTTGAAAAAATTTAATTTTTTAATTTAAAAAGGAATGGTTATGTCTAAATTAAATCCTTACTTTGGCGAATTTGGTGGGCAATATGTTCCTCAAATATTAATGCCAGTACTTGAGCAACTTGAGGATGCCTTCATTTCTGCAATAAATGACCCAAGCTTCCAAAAAGAGTTTAATGACCTATTAGTTAATTATGCTGGTAGACCAACCGCACTGACATTATGTAAAAATTTAACTGCAGGAACTAAAACTAAGCTTTATTTAAAACGAGAGGATTTAGTTCATGGTGGTGCACACAAAACAAATCAAGTATTAGGGCAAGCCTTACTTGCCAAAAGAATGGGAAAAACCGAAATTATAGCTGAAACAGGCGCAGGTCAACATGGTGTTGCATCAGCCTTAGCTTGCGCATTACTTGGTTTAAAATGCCGAATTTATATGGGGGCAAAAGATGTTAAACGCCAAGCCCCAAATGTGTTTAGAATGCGATTAATGGGGGCAACAGTGCTCCCTGTTGAAACGGGATCAGCAACTTTGAAAGATGCCTGTAATGAAGCATTGCGAGATTGGTCTGGTAGTTATGAAAAAGCCCACTATATGCTTGGTACAGCAGCTGGACCACACCCTTTCCCCACAATTGTGCGTGAATTTCAACAGATGATAAGCCGTGAAGCTAAACAGCAGATTCTTGAAAAAGAAGGACGCTTGCCTGATGCTGTTATTGCTTGTGTTGGTGGTGGTTCAAATGCTATTGGTATGTTTGCTAATTTTATTGACGATAAATCGGTTAGATTAATTGGTGTTGAGCCTGGAGGGCATGGTATTGAATCAGGTGAACATGGCGCATCGCTTAAACACGGCAAATTGGGGATTTATTTTGGTATGAAATCGCCAATGATGCAAACCGACGAAGGACAAATCGAAGAATCCTATTCAATATCAGCAGGGCTTGACTTCCCATCGGTTGGACCACAGCATGCTTACTTAGATAGCATAGGGCGAGCTGATTATGTTTCTATTACTGATGAAGAAGCGTTAGAAGCATTTAAAGCCTTATCACGTAGTGAAGGCATTATTCCTGCATTAGAATCATCGCATGCATTAGCCTATGCCATGAAAATGATCAAAGAAAACCCAACTAAAGATCAGCTATTAATTGTTAATTTATCAGGTCGTGGTGATAAAGATATCTTTACCGTTTATGATATTTTAAAAGCAAAAGGAGAAGTGGAATGAACCGTTATCAAAAACTGTTTACTAAGTTAACAGCTGAAAAACGAGGTGCCTTTGTTCCTTTTGTTCCTATTGGTGATCCAACACCAGAATTGTCGCTTAAAATTATTCAAACATTAATCGAATCGGGTGCTGATGCGTTAGAGCTTGGAATTCCATTTTCAGATCCCATGGCCGATGGTCCAACTATCCAAAATGCCAATATTCGTGCATTTAATGGTGGAATAACGGTTGAAAAGTGTTTTGATATCTTAACCAAGATTAGATCGCAATATGCTGATATTCCAATTGGGTTATTGATTTATGCTAATTTAGTTTTTAAAAAAGGTATTGATAATTTTTATGCCAAATGTGCCAAGGCAGGGGTTGATTCAGTCTTAATTGCTGATGTCCCTGTTGAACATTCATCAGAATTTACAAATTCTGCCGAAAAATACAATATTGCTCCTATTTTTATTTGTCCTCCTAATGCCAACGATGAAGTCATTAAAAATATCGCAAGTCAAGGCAAAGGCTATACCTATTTGGTATCAAGAGCAGGAGTCACAGGTACTGAAAATCGTGCCAATAAACCACTTGCACATTTATTAAAGAAATTAACTGAATTTGGTGCACCACCAGCGATTCAAGGATTTGGTATTTCAGATCCTGAACAAGTGGCCCAAGCCATTAAATCAGGTGCGGTAGGCGCAATCAGTGGATCAGCAACGGTTAAAATTATTGAGCAAAATCTTAATAATTCAGAACAGATGCTTAGCCAGTTAGCCCATTTTGTTAAAACAATGAAAAAGACAACTAATAAGTAATTTATGTAAGTAATTTATGACAATGAGTTATAGGCACAATAGTTGCATTGAAAATCAAATTATTGTGCTTATATAAACTCAGCTATTATTTCATTTTAAGGAAGCAGGCACCGATACAATGTTAAACACGAAAAAATTAATGTGTAATATTTTTTGTGATTTTAAACATATTAATAAAACTACCGTGATTTCCAGTTGCATTTTATTCAAAATACCGTATAATTCTCACTCATCTATCGCGGGGTGGAGCAGCTTGGTAGCTCGTCGGGCTCATAACCCGAAGGTCGTTGGTTCAAATCCAGCCCCCGCAACCACTTAAATTTTCATTCATAAACCAATCTACCCTTTTTTATTTATGAAAGTTCGAAACAAGTGGCTTCATTATAGTTAGTATTTAAATGTAAGCCTCGCATGTCGAGGTTTTTTTTCGTGTTATCATTTAAACGTAAGTTTAAAAAAATGTTGGGCTTTATGCCCTTTTTTATTTTCTGCAGTGGAGGTTTGTTTGGCTAATATAGAACAACAATTAACCGGCATTATCCAAGAGCCAGTTAATGCACTTGGTTTTGAATTAGTCGGGGTTGAATATATTCGTGGTCGTTATCCTGTATTACGAGTCTATATCGATAGTGAAAATGGTATAACGGTTGATGATTGTGCTGATGTTAGCCGACAAATCAGTGCAGTTCTTGATGTCGAAGACCCTATCAAAGATGCTTACAATCTTGAAGTTTCATCGCCAGGAATGGACAGGCCTTTGTTTACGCTTGAACATTATCAGCGTTTTATCGGCGAAGAAGTTACAGTGAGTCTGCGTATTCCTGTTGCTAACCGTCGCAAATGGAAAGGACGAATTAAGTCTATCGACAGTGAAATGATCACATTAACTGTTGATGATAATGATGAAGTGTTTGCTTTTAGCAATATACAAAAAGCAAACATTGTACCTAATTTTAACCTTAAATAGAGTACGGATGTAAAAGGATGAATAAAGAAATTTTAGCTGTTGTTGAAGCAGTATCAAACGAAAAAGCGCTTACGCGCGACAAAATTTTCGAAGCACTAGAGACTGCATTAGCAACGGCCACTAAAAAGAAACATGCTGTTGATATTGATGTTGTCGTAAAAATTGATCATAAAACTGGTGATTATGACACATTCCGCCGTTGGCTAGTTGTTAATGACGTTACGCAACCAACGAAAGAAATGACGTTAGATGCAGCACAATACGAAGACCCATCAGTACAACTAGGTGATTATGTTGAAGAACAAATTGAATCCGTTGCTTTCGATCGTATCACCACGCAAACGGCTAAACAAGTGATTGTACAAAAAGTACGTGAAGCAGAACGTGCCATGGTAATTGACATGTTTAGACATCGTATTGGCGATATTGTGACAGGTATTGTTAAAAAGACCAATCGTGATAGCGTAATTCTTGATTTAGGCAACAATGCTGATGCTATGATGTCACGTCATGACATGTTACCGCGTGAAAATTTCCGTATTGGTGATCGTGTTCGTGGTATTTTATATCTTGTAGAGCAAAATAATAAACCTGCTCAACTTTGTATTAGCCGTTCAAACCCAGAAATGATGGAAGAATTATTCCGCATTGAAGTGCCTGAAATTGGTGAAGAAACGATTGACATCAAAGGCGTGGCTCGAGATCCAGGTTCCCGTGCTAAAATTGCCGTAAGCAGTAACGACCGCCGTATTGATCCTGTTGGAGCTTGTGTAGGAATGCGTGGTGCACGTGTGCAAGCCGTATCTAATGAGTTCGGTGGTGAACGTATTGATATTGTTTTATGGGACGACAACCCAGCACAATACGTTATTAATGCTATGGCTCCAGCCGACGTGGTTTCGATCGTTGTTGATGAAGATAAGCACACCATGGATGTTGCGGTTAATGTCGACACTCTACCACAGGCCATTGGTCGAAACGGTCAAAATATTCGCTTAGCATCGCAACTTACTGGTTGGACATTAAACGTAATGAGCACCGAAGATTTACAGGAAAAACATCATGCTGAATCTTTTGCGGCAATCAGTAATTTTGTAAAACATTTGGATATTGAGGAAGACCTTGCTCAATTATTGGTTGAAGAAGGTTTTACTTCGCTTGAAGAACTTGCCTATGTACCGGTTGATGAATTGCTTGAAATCGAAGAACTTGATGAAGATCTGATTGAAGCATTAAGAAGTCGAGCAAAAGATGCATTAACAACACTTGCACTAGCAAATAGTGGTGAAAAACAACCAGCTCAAGATTTACTAAATCTACCTGGTATGACACAAGAGTTAGCTTATCAATTAGTACAACATGACATCATTACTTTGGAAGATTTAGCAGAACAAGGTACTGATGATTTAGCTGATATTGAAGGTATAACAAAAGAACAAGCTGGCGATTTTATTATGGCTGCACGTAATATTTGTTGGTTTGCAGATGAATAATTGAGGAAAAGTAATACATGACCAAAGTATCAATCGAAACACTGGCTAAAGAGATCAACACTCCAGTGCAAACTCTTTTGCAACAGTTTGCCGATGCGGGGATGAACAAATCTGCATCTGATACTGTGACACAAAAGGAAAAAGAAGCTTTGCTTGCTCACTTAAAACCTCAGCAAGGCCCAACAAAGTTAACATTGCAACGTAAAACGCACTCAACCTTGAATGTGTCGAGTGGGGGTGGCAAAAGCAAAGAAATTAAAGTAGAAGTTCGTAAAAAACGAACTTTCGTTAAACGCGATCCCGCCGAAATTGCCGCAGAGCAAGAAAAGGCTCGCCTTGAAGCTGAGCAAAAAGCCCAAAAAGAAGCGGAAGAAAAAGAAAGACTAGCCGCACAAGAGGCAAAAAAACGCGAAGAAGCACAAGCTAAAAAGCGTGCACAAGAAGAAAAGGCAAAAGCAGCGCAAGAACAATCCACTGATCCAAAAGTAAAAAAAGCACAAGAAGAAAAAGCACGATTAGAAGCGGAAGCAAACGAAATTAAACGTAAAGCCGAAGAAGAAAATCGTCGAAAATTAGAAGAAGACGCTAAACGTATGGCTGAAGAAGCACGTAAATTAGCGGAGCAGTATAATGATGTTGATGAAAGCGAAACTACCGAAGAAGAAGATTATCATGTAACAACATCGAAATATGCCCGAGCAGCTGAAGACGACACCGACCGTGAAGTTGAAAGCGCACGTGGTCGAGGTCGCAGTGGTAAACAGAATAAACAGAAAAAAGGTAGCAAATTATCAGAAGGTAAAGCAGAACGCGAAGAAGCACGAGCAGCAACTCGCAGTGGTCATAAAAAGAAAGGTAAAAGTACCTTACAACAAGGCTTTAACAAACCAGTGCAAGCGGTTAATCGTGATGTTGTGATTGGTGAAACGATCACAGTTGCTGAACTTGCGAACAAAATGGCAGTAAAAGGCTCTGAAGTGATAAAAACCATGATGAAAATGGGGGCAATGGCAACCATTAATCAAGTTATTGATCAAGAAACTGCGCAATTAGTTGCTGAAGAAATGGGGCATAAAGTGGTATTACGTCGTGAAAATGAACTTGAAGAATCACTTATGAGCGACCGTGATACAGGGGCTGAAAAGGTTTCTCGTGCACCAGTTGTTACTATTATGGGACACGTAGACCATGGTAAAACCTCATTACTTGATTACATCCGTAAAGCCAAAGTCGCATCAGGCGAAGCTGGCGGTATTACTCAGCACATTGGTGCTTATCATGTTAAAACTGCAAGCGGTGAAATTACCTTCTTAGATACTCCAGGGCATGCGGCATTTACCTCAATGCGTGCTCGTGGTGCTAAAGCTACTGATATTGTGGTACTTGTTGTTGCTGCCGATGATGGCGTGATGCCACAAACAATTGAAGCTATTCAACATGCTAAAGCTGCAAATGTACCAATCGTTGTTGCTGTTAACAAAATTGATAAACCAGAAGCCGATCCTGAACGGGTAAAAGGTGAACTTGCACAATATGGTGTAATGTCAGAAGATTGGGGTGGAGATACTCAGTTTGTTCATGTTTCAGCAAAAGCGGGAACAGGTATTGATCAACTACTTGAGGCGATTTTACTACAAGCAGAAGTCCTTGAATTAACCGCATACGAAACAGGTATGGCAAGTGGCGTGGTAATTGAATCATTCCTTGATAAAGGTCGTGGTTCGGTAGCAACTGTTCTTGTTCAATCAGGTACTTTGCGTAAAGGTGACATTGTTCTTTGTGGATTTGAATACGGACGTATCCGTGCAATGCGTAACGAACTTGGTAAAGAAGTGACTGAAGCAGGTCCATCAATACCGGTTGAAATTCTTGGCTTATCTGGCGTACCATCTGCCGGTGACGAAGCCACTGTTGTGCGTGATGAAAAGAAAGCACGTGAAGTTGCCCTTTACCGACAAGGTAAATTCCGTGATGTAAAACTTGCTCGTCAACAAAAAGCGAAACTTGAAAATATGTTTAGTAACATGACTGAAGGGGATGTTTCTGAACTTAATATTGTCTTAAAAGCAGACGTTCAAGGTTCTACTGAGGCGATTTCCGACTCATTACTTAAACTATCTACTGACGAAGTTAAAGTTAAAATTATTGGATCTGGCGTAGGTGGTATCACTGAAACAGACGCATCACTTGCTGCGGCATCGAATGCGATTATTTTAGGTTTCAACGTACGTGCCGATGCCTCTGCGCGTAAAGTGATCGAATCAGAAAACTTAGATCTACGTTACTATTCTGTTATTTATGACTTAATTGACGAAGTTAAACAAGCAATGAGTGGTATGCTTGCACCAGAATATAAACAAGAAATTATTGGTCTTGCTGAAGTGCGTGATGTGTTTAAATCACCTAAATTTGGTGCTATTGCTGGCTGTATGGTCACTGAAGGTGTGGTTAAACGTCATAACCCAATTCGTGTACTGCGTGATAACGTTGTTATCTATGAAGGCGAACTTGAATCATTACGTCGCTTTAAAGATGACGTTAATGAAGTGCGTAACGGAACAGAATGTGGTATTGGTGTGCGTAACTACAACGACGTTCGTGTCGGCGATACGATCGAAGTCTTTGAAACCATCGAAATCAAGCGTACTATCTAATTATTACGCAACATGTTATAAGCAAGGTTTTAGGCCTTGCTTATTCATTTTTTAAGGAAAATAGATATGGCAAAAGCATTTAATCGTTCATCTCGAGTAGGACATGAACTACAAAAAGAAATTGCAATTATCTTACAACGAGAAATTAAAGATCCTCGTCTTGGTATGGTAACGGTTTCAGGTGTTGATATCTCTCGTGATCTTGCCTATGCTAAAGTGTTTGTCACTTTTTTAAATGACGACGATCCTCAAGTGATTGAACAAGGTTTAGCGGTACTTAATGACGCTAAAGGTTATATTCGCACTTTAATTGGCAAAGCGATGCGTTTACGAATCATTCCCGAAATCAAATTCCTTTACGACGAATCGCTAGTTAAGGGGATGCAAATGTCGAGTTTGGTAGCAGATGTTATCAAACAGGATAATGAACGTCATAAAGATTAATATTAAAAATAGCCCTGATTTTGTCAAAAATTTCAGGTAACTATATATTTGTGTATAAAATAAATGATAAATATAAAAAAAACTCGCCGTGATCTTCACGGCGTTTTATTACTAGACAAACCACAAGGCATGACATCTAATGATGCATTGCAAAAAGTAAAATGGTTATTTAACGCTAAAAAAGCGGGGCACACAGGTGCGCTTGATCCATTAGCGACAGGCATGTTACCTATTTGTTTTGGCGAGGCAACCAAGTTCTCGCAGTATTTATTGGATTCAGATAAACGCTACCGTGTGATTGCCAAACTTGGTGAACGAACCGATACATCTGATGCTGATGGTCAAATTATTTGTACTAAACCAGTCAAAGTGACTGAATCACAAATTAACCAAGCATTAACGCATTTTCGTGGCGATATTTTACAAGTACCAACCATGTTTTCAGCACTAAAATATCAAGGAAAACCACTTTACGAATATGCTCGCCAAGGCATTGTCATTGAACGTGAAGCAAGACCTATTACCGTTTACGAAAATCGATTTATTGATTTTAACGCCAATAATCGAGAATTAACGTTAGAAATACACTGCTCTAAAGGAACTTACATTCGAACGATCATTGATGATTTAGGTGAATTACTTGGTTGTGGGGCACATGTTATTTATTTAAGGCGTTTACAAGTATCCAATTACCCGATTGAAAACATGGTCACCTTAGAGCAGCTACAAAATATCGAACTTAAAGATGATTTACTAATGCCGATAGACAGCCCATTGCAAGAACGCCCAAAAATCATCCTTAGTAATGCGCAAGGTAAAGACATATTATTAGGACGAAGCATCGAACTTGAAAGCTCTGCGCAAGTTGAAACCTTAGTGCGAATTTATCAAGGTAAGCAATTTATCGGTGCAGGAATACAGCTGTATCACAAATTATCGCCAAAGCGTTTAATATCAACATTCATCAACTAGTTTTGCTTAGTTTAAAGCTAACCACAAAAAAACAAGTTCTTCAAGCTAGTGGTTTTTAATGACTTGGTTAGATATGAAACGGTATAAAATCCTGAATCTTTTTTACAAGATAATAAGCAATACCAATGTAAAAAATGGGCAAATAGTACCGCAGAAGTTGTGATTGTAAACTAGATTCAGAAAATCTCTGCTTAAACTATAATTTTAATATAAAGACGATTTGGTACTGTGTTATTCTTACCAAAGCGAATGTACTACTTTTTGCTGTACTATTTTAGAGGATAGTTACAGGTTTAGTACATTAACAGAAAATATTATTAAAAAAGGCTTTAAGGATAAAAAATAGAAAATATTTGGCATTATTATATTGTGTAACTGTAGTTCCTTTTCTGTTTTTTTGTAGTGTAATCATAATTGAATTAACCATATCAATAATACTATTTATTATGTATAAAGTAGATTTTATATATGATGTTAATGATATATATAGCTTGTAAAGCAGCTTGTTTTGGTATTCCTACAGGGATAGCATTTTGGTATTTAGAGTGTCGTCGCTATGGAATTAAAATATTCGGGTAAATAATATTACCCCAGCTTTAATGCTGGGATTTTATCTTGTCAAAAATTTTGTATCTTTGTTATTTAAAGATAGTAGTTAATATTTTCACTAAATCAGATAATTAATTTTTTAATTACTAATTTTTGCTTAGCACCGCTTTTTAGCCATTATTATTTTCATACGCGATGGCTAACAAATCCTGTTTACTGTATTGCTTATTGTGCCATATCTCCTTCTATTCAAAACATAAAAAACACATTAACTCACTATTTTTTCTTACAAAAAATCGGTCAGAAAAGGTATTGATTTTATTTGTGTTTTTTGTGTAATCTAGGGTGTTTTTTTTAGAGTAATTATTATATTTCTTGTATGTAATAAAAGCGTTATTTTCTATATTTATTACGCCCATTTCTCAAATTATCGTAAATAACGTAAGTGACTTTTACCGTTAAAGCTTAATAAATGATAAAAATAATTACTGAAATAATATAAAAAATAATTATTTAATAACATTAATCTGTGTTTTTTATAGACATTAAATTTAATCCAGTTTAGTATTTGATCTGATTTTGATTAAATATTAGGCTTAAATTAAACTAAGAAACATTTTGATGAAAAAGTATCTATTAGGTTTAACATTAATTATCTTTCCCGTTTCAAATTTGTTGGCAGAACCACAAACACAAACACTTAGTGACCAGCAATTAATCCACCAACAAGAACGTCAAAAAGCACTTGAAGAAACATTAACTCCAACCTCTCCCGATATTCGTTTATTACCTGCAACAACCTCAACTTCAGAGATAGATTTCCCTATTGAGTCATTGTGTTTCAATATTCATCGTGTTGAATTAGTAGGTAGAGACCAGTTGCCCTGGTATATTCCTTTAAAAAAGTTTGTCCAACAAGGGGAAGGGCATTGTTTGGGCGGTCAAGGTATCAATTTATTGATGAGTAAATTACAAGACCGTTTAGTGAGTTATGGTTTTATTACGACCCGAGTGGTTGCGCCAGAGCAAGATTTAGGTGATGGGACATTAAAGTTATTGCTTGTTGAAGGAAAAGTCAGACACATTAACTATAGTGATGATAGTGATAAATATGCGCAACTTTATAGTGCTATACCGGTTAGAGAAGGGAAAACACTCAATTTACGCGATATTGAGCAAGGGCTTGAAAATTTACAACGTTTGCCGACGGTAAGTGCTCAGATGCATCTGGTCCCTGGAGACAAACCAGGAGAAAGTGATATTGTTATTAGTCGCAAGCAAAGTAAGATGTGGCGCATTGGTTTATCGGTGGATGATTCAGGCACAAAGACGACAGGTCGGGACCAAGGTGGTGCGACAATTTATTTGGATAACTTATTATCATTGAGTGATTCTTTTTATGCGTCGGGAGGTCATGATTTAAATGGTAAAGGGAAATATGGCTCACGCAATTATCTATTATCGTATTCTGTGCCATGGGGCTATTGGTTGTTTAATGCTTCGTTATCGGGGAATAAATATCATCAAACGGTAGCTGGACAAAATTATGATTATAAATACAGTGGTCGAAGTCGCAATGAAAATATACAACTTAGTCGGGTGATTCACCGCAATGAGTCACAAAAAACGACATTAAGTTATGGTATTAGCTTACGTCAATCACATAACTACATTGATGACACCGAAATAGAAATCCAGCAACGAAAAACGACACACTGGCAATTAGGTTTACAACATCGGCATTATATTAATGATATGACATTTGATGCAGGGCTCACCTATCAAAAAGGGGTTCGTTGGTTCAATGCTAAAAAAGCGCCAGAGGAGCATAATCCGGAAGATAATGGCAGTGCGTTATCGAACATTTTTTTAGTTAATTTTTCAGCCAACGTTCCTTTTCGTTTAGGCGAACAACAATTACGTTATCGTTTTGATTATCAAGGTCAATATACTCGGGGGGAGCATTTAACCTCGCCGGACCAGTTTTCGATAGGTGGTCGCTGGAGTGTTCGTGGTTTTGATGGAGAATTAACGTTAAAAGCGGACCGAGGGTGGTATGTGCGTAATGAGCTTGCTTGGCAAGCCCCTTTTAATCATGAGCCTTACTTAGGGATAGATACGGGTGAAGTTTCTGGGGCGAAGAGTGAATATTTATTAGGTAGACACTTAACGGGAGGAGTTATGGGTGTTAGGGGCAATAATTATGGTTTTTACTATGATTTATTTGCGGGGACACCGATACGCAAACCCAAAGGATTTAAAACTAACCCATTAGTGTTAGGATTCAGTGTTAACTGGAATTACTAAATTAGCTTTTAGCGTATTGTATATTGAGAATTTACCAATTAAAAGTAGCATAAAAAACAATAACAGAATAAATAAGGACCAAGGAATAAATTATGAATAAGCGTTTATACCGAGTGATTTTTAACAAAAAACGTGGCATGCAGATGGTTGTTGCGGATATTGCTAAAACACCGATAGGCAGTGAACAAACTTCATCTGCAAGGGAGCAAGCTTCCCTTAAATCGCTTTTTGTTAAATTAAAACCGATAACCTTTTTTATGTCTATTTCGTTAGGCTTTGTTAGTATTAGCTCTCCAGTTTATGGTAGTCACATCGTACCAGACGGTCAAGCCAACAAAAAACAACAACCCTTGGTCACATCAGCAGCTAATGGCACTACGCAGGTAAATATACAAACGCCGAATAAGAAAGGGGTATCACATAATAAATACCAACAATTTGATGTTTCCAAGCAAGGGGTTATTTTAAATAACAGCAGTAAGATTAGCAAAACGCAAATTGGGGGGTATGTTCAGGGGAATGAATTATTAAATAGCACGGGATCGGCAAAAATCATATTAAACGAAGTCAATTCACGCAACCCGAGTCAATTAAATGGAGTGGTTGAAGTTGCGGGTCAAAAAGCGCAGGTTGTTATCGCCAATCCATCGGGGATCACCTGTAATGGTTGTGGATTTATTAATGCCAGCCGTGGCACGCTAACGACAGGAAAACCGATAATAGAGAATGGTGATTTAACGGGGTATCAGGTTGAGCAAGGACATATTGCGGTCACAGGAAAAGGGCTTGACAGTTCAACACAAAGTTATACGGATTTAATAGCTCGTACGGTATCGATTAACTCATCGGTTTGGGCGAATGAGTTAACCGTGGTGACGGGGCGTAATAAAGTCAGTCGAGACACCCAAAAAATCACGCCGTTGGATGAGCAAGCAGGTGACAAACCTGAAGTATCGATAGATGTTTCGGCATTGGGTGGCATGTACGCAGGTAAAATCAACCTAGTGGGAACCGAAAAAGGGGTTGGTGTGCATAATGCGGGTGAATTAGGTGCGAGTGCAGGAAGCATTACCGTGACAGCGGATGGTAAAATCGTCAATAAGGGTGCTTTGCAGGCTCAACAAGATATACGATTGAGTAGTCAAAATGACATCAGTAACAGCAAACAAATTTACAGTAAAAAAGCGATCCAATTAAAGAGTAAAAAATCAATTGTTAATGAAGGTTCATTAGTTGCAAAAAATGATATTATTCTTAACGCATCGGATATAAATAGTACAAAAAATAGTACGCTTGCAGCGGGGATTGATGAACAAGGAAAGTTAACACAAAAAAGCAATATTACCGCAGATGCGAATAACATATCCCTCAACGGTAAAAATTTAGCGGGTCAAGATATTAACGTTAATGCACAAAAGAATATCAATTTATCAAACAGCCAAAATATTGCTCAGTCGGTTACATTAACTGCTGAAAATATCGATATTAATACAGCAACAATTCATAGTGAAAAAGACATCAAATTACAGGCAAATAATGCTATTGATAGCCGTCATTTACAGGCTAAAACAAATGCAAATTATTTAGCTAATGCAAAGATAATTGACAATCAACAATCTATTCTTGTGGCTAAGGAAGGTATTGCGTTTAATGCCAATAGCATAAACAATGCTCAATCGAAATTAAATGCGGGTAGTAAAATTAATTTTAACGCTGAGAACTTAATTGATAATCACAATACGACACTTTTAGCTAATGGGGCGATTAATTTACAAAGCCAGCATATTGTTAATAATGAATCACTATTAGTCAGCAATAATGATATCAACATTATGAGCTCACATATTGATGCACAAAAGGCAAAGTTTAAAGCAAAAGGTAATATAAAACTTAATGCATCTGATTATATTGATGCCACTAATGGATTAATGGTGAGTGAACAACAATCAACCATTGAAGCCAACGTAGTTAAATTAAATGAAGCAACCTTAAGCGCCAAGGATGATATGGCGGTCACTGCAACTTCACAATTAGATAATAACAATGCAAAATGGATTAGTGAAGGTAATATTCGTGCTAATGCGCAAACGATTAATAATCAAAATTCGTTAATATCAAGTTATAAAAATATTTATTTTAAAGCACCTCATTTAAATAACCTTAACAGTAAATTACTCAGTTATGGAACAATTGGCTTAGTGTCAAACAAGGTCAATAACCAAAATACGCAAATCAACGCAAGGGCCGATATACATATTCAGGCTGACGATATTGACAACCAAAATGCACAAATCATTAGCCAGCAATCGATAAATATTGAAGGTAAAGATATTGATAATCGTCATTTAGCCATGCAATCGGGTAAAACGTTATCAATAATAGCTATTGATAAGTTGAACAATGCTGATGCGACGCTAATTTCAGGTAATAAACTAAAACTAGAATCACAGTTAATTGATAATCAACGCTCAAAAATCAAATCCCAGAATAACCTAACAATGCAAGGTAAAGTCATTGACAACCAACATAGCACCATGATTGCGGCAGGCGATGTTGATTTTAGTGCGGATGAGCAATTAGATAATCAACAAGCTGACATTCGAACGCAAAGTAAAATCATAATGGCGTCTAAGCAAATTAATAATCAAAATAATTTATTAGTTGGGGGTAATGAAGTTACGCTCAATGCTGACGAACTTAATAGTCAGTCATCTATATTAAAAGCTGGTGATAGTATTCATATAAAAACCAAAAAACTCAATAGCACATCGGCCAAATGGGTCAGTCAAAATGCTATCACGGTTAATAGTGACGAAATAAATAACCAAGACGCTTTATGGTTAGCAGATAAACACATTTCTATTCATGCCAATAATCTCGACAATCGTAATGCGGCCTTACAGGCGAAACAAAGCATGCAAATGGATATTATGGCTAATTTAGCCAACCAACAAGCAACGCTTATCTCGGGGCAAGATGGCCTTATTATTCATGCAGACTCTTTAAATAATGAAGATTCTGAATTAAGCAGTAAAGGGGGATTGGCAATTACAGCCAATGATGTCAATAATCATCAAGCACAATTGGTAACAGAAAGTGATTTAACAATCGAAGCTAATAATATTAATAATCAGTCCGTAGATATCCAAGCTAAAGGTAATGTCAATATAGATGGACAAACCATTGATAACCAACAAGCAACATTATTGAGCATGGGAAATATTCGGTTACATGCAAAAAACAATTTAGCCAATAATCGTGCCAAGCTTACGGCGATGCAACAAATTCAATTGCAGTCTCATGGTGCTATTGATAATCAAAATTCAACAGAGGTAGCCAATAATGGCATTTTGATTGAAGCTGATTCGATTAATAATAGTCAATCTAAACTTGAAACGGCAAGCTTATTAAAAATTAATACAAATGCGATTAGTAATCAACGTGCTAAATTTAATGCAGGGAGCATTGAGTTAAAAACCCAATCACTTGAAAATCAAGAAGCTGATATCATTGCTAAAACATTATTACATATTCAAGCGGATAAAATAACCAATAGTCAAGCACGTTTATTAGCTAATGATATTACTATTAACGCAAACCAACTCAGTGGTGATGGTGAACTACTTGCTGAAAACAATATTGAGCTCAATTTAACGCATGCGTTTGATAACAAAAACAGCTTACTAGCTAATAAAGGGATTTTAATCAATGCCAGTCACATTACCAATGACGGCAAAATCTCATCGGGTCAGGCCATTACGCTTAAGAGTGATGAAATAAAAAACACAGAAAGAGGCATTATTGAATCCGAGGAAATCAACACCAATAGCCGTTTATTGGAAAATAAAGGCCTTATTGATGGTGGAGACGTAAACTTGAACGTTTCACAGCGTTTTGACAATCTAGAAGGTGCTCGTTTATATGGTGATTGGATTTATATCAAAGCCAATGAAGTTAACAACCGTGCAACTTCATTAACTAGTACTATCGCTCCAACCATTGCAGCAAGGGAAGCACTTTTATTTGATGTCAACACGTTAAATAACAGCAATCACGCCTTAATACTCAGTTTAGGGGATATGTACATTGAAGGGCAAACATTAAACAACCACTCAGCACGGATTGAATCAGCTGACGATATGGCATTAAAAGTTAATCAAATTAACAACATTAATGACCATATTGAAACTGAAGAGGTCTTAGTAGATAGCCAACATATTATTGAATATTCTCCAAGCGGTGATGAAAGACGATTTAAACCTGATGAAGTCAGCATCCGCACTAGCCCTAAAAAACGGCATAGATACCCTGTTTTGCATTCAAATAATGGTGCTTTTAGTTCCACTTATAAGTATTACAAATATGATTACACAAGAAATACTTATGAAACTAAAATCAAAAGTACGGCACCGGCTGAAATCATCTCTGGCAAAGACCTACTTATCCAATCCGACCATTTAGAGAATGACAACAGTAAAATTATTGCCGGTAATGCCTTAGATATTATGACCGGCACGCTCAATAATCACTCATTAAAAGGCCAGAGAACGGTTTCTGATGTGGGTAATCAAATTTATCATTATCGAAATAAAGAACATAATAGTAAAGGCCAAGCTGTATACACCAAAAAAGCAAAATGGGGAGACTATAAAGACCAATCCGTTACCACCATTGATCTTGAGCACGCCAAAATCCAATCAAATAGTCATGTGGATAAAACCAACGTTAACTTGCAACAACGGGAAGAGAATGCAGTTAGCGTGGGTCAAATTCTTAATCCAATTGTAACCGAAGTCAAAACGGAAAAACAGCTAGACAATTCACTAGAAGATATCATCATTTCAACCGAACATCCGTTGGATGATTTGCCGAGCTCCAACCCTATCATTGACCCCAATCCAGATGGGGCAATTATTGACGAAGATCAAAATACAGATTCAATCGCCTTTGTTGAGCCTAATTTAACCTTACCGCAAAATAGCTTATCAATCATTAACAAAGACCCGAAGAGCAATTATCTTGTCGAAACTGACAGCCGTTTTATCAATCGGAAAAAATGGTTAAGTTCCGATTACATGCTTGATCAATTACGGGCTGATCCGAATCACATCCAAAAACGGTTAGGGGATGGTTATTACGAGCAGCAGTTAATTCGAGAGCAAATAACTGCCTTAACGGGTCATCGTTATATTGGTGATTACACCAGTGACCTTGAGCAATATAAAGCACTAATGAATGCGGGGGTAGCATTTGCTAAGCAGTACGGATTATCGATAGGAGCCTCGCTATCAGCGGAACAAATGAAAGCCTTAACCAGCGATATAGTTTGGCTAGAAAGCAAAACCGTCATGGTTGATGGAAAACCGGTATCGGTATTGGTGCCACAAGTATACCTAGTTAATCGCCCACAATTAACGACGGATGGGGCATTATTATCAGGAAAAAGTGTCACGGTAATAGCGAAGCATGATATTGAATCTTCGGGGACGGTATTAGGTAAAAAACGGGTCGCTTTATTAGGGGATAACATCAATAACCAAGGGTTGATTAATGCAGAAGGCATCGTTATTCAAGCAAAAGACAGCATTAACAGCAGTGGTACATTAAGTGCGGATAAGCTGGCGTATTTACAGGCCAATAACGACATCAACTTAAACAGCACCACCTCCACCACCGAAACGCATTACGGTGCGAGCAAAAGTAAAAATACCGTGATTGACCAGATTTCAAGTATCAACGTTAAGGATGGAGATATCGTTTTAAAAGCGGGGCATGACATCAATTTGGGGGCAGCCTTAGTGGTTAATGGTGGTGAAGATGGTGTGACTAACATGATAGCGGGTCACGATATTAATTTATCGACGTTAACGACGGAAAGCTATCAAGATGCGATATGGAGTAAAAATCACACCCGGAAAGTGGATATAGAAAATGTCGTAGGCAGTGAACTTTTAACCAATGGCGACCTAAACTTAATTGCAGGGCATGATATTTTGGCGAAATCGGCGGAGCTATCGAGCGATAAGCGCATAAATCTATTAGCCGAGCATGACATTGATATTGGCAGTGAGCAAGAACGCTTACAATTAACCGAGCATCACAAAACCAAAACGAAAGGATTGCTCAATAAGGGTTCAATTACCGAAGATATAGAGGTTGATAATATCACGCAAAAAGGCAGTGGTATTTATGGCGATAGTGTCACTATTGATGCCGGTAACAACTTAACGGTCACGGGCAGTGAAGTGATAGGTACGCACAATGTGAGTCTTGGTGCAGGTAAAGATATCACCATTGATGCGGCGGAAGAGTCTTACTATCACATGCAAAAAACGGTCACCAAAAAATCGGGGTTAATGGGCAGTGGTGGAATTGGTTTTACGGTAGGTAAAGAAAAAGAAAATCTCAAACAGACCGATACGGAACAAGCCTTTGTCGGCAGTGTGGTAGGCAGCACAAATGGCAATGTCACCCTCCAAGCGGGCAAAGACCTAAATATCAAAGGCAGTGATGTGATAGCCCAGCGTGATATTAGAATGCAAGGCGAAAACGTCAATATCGAAGCATTAGATGCCAAAACGACGTATAAAGAAGAGTACAGTTACGAAAAGTCAGGCTTAACGGTAGCGTTAACGGGCACGGCTGCGGATATGTATGAAGCGGCAAAAGCAGTCGAGCGAGCCAAGAAAAAGGGCAATGACAAACTATTAGCACTCCAATCGATTAAATCGGCGTTAACGGCGATAGAAGCGCTTGAAGATTCACAACTGAAAAACCAACAAGGACAAAGTCAAGCCTCAATAGGGGTGAGTGCGATGGTGGGCACGCAACGCACAGAGCGAGAAGTGAACCAAGAGCAGCATTCGGTAATAAGTAGTGGCGTTTCGGCGGGACGAAATATAGACATTATAGCGACAGGGGATGCGAATAAACAAGGAGGCGATATAACGCTAAAAGGGAGTGAAGTAAAAGCGGGGAATGATATTAATCTAACGGCTAATCGAGATTTAAATGTGATAGGAGCAGTCAACACTCAGCATAGTGATAGTGATGAAAAGAGCTATGGCGGAGGGGTAGGTATCCAGCTGCAATTTGGCGGGGATGAAAGTGGCTTACGTTTTAAAGGCAATGCCAACTTTAGTCGAGAGCGAGAAAATGCCAACGGCAGTGCTTGGACAGAAAGTGTCATTGACGCCAACAACAAACTGACAATCAAGACAGGCAATGATGTCAATATCATTGGCGGTCAAGTTAAGGGTGAGAGCGTCAAAATGGACGTGGGTCATAACTTAAACATCCAATCATTGCAAGACACCGATGATTACGATTACGAAAAAATCAGCGCATCGGTGAGTGGAAGCGGAGGCTTTGGTGGTTTTAGTGCCAACGGCTCATTATCGAGCACGAATATTGACAGCAAATGGGCAAGTGTGACGGACCAATCGGGCATATTTGCCGGCAGTGGCGGTTATGATATCACAGTGGGCAACCACACCGACCTAAAAGGGGCGGTAATAGCCTCAGAAGCGAAAGATACTAGCAAAAACAAACTTGACACGGGCACAATCAGTTTTAGTGATATCGAAAACAAAGCGAGCTTTGATGTTAGCCAAGTCTCGGTGAGTGGCGGCACTGGCGGAGCGGGCGCCCCGACGGCGTATCAAAACAGTGGAAAAGAGTCCAGCATAACCCATTCAGCGGTAGAAAACGGACAACTCATCATCCGCAACAAAGACGACCAAAAACAAGATATCAACGAACTAAGCCGAGATACCGAGCATGCAAATAACTCACTCAAACCGATATTTAACAAACAAAAAGAGCTAGACAAATTAGAATCGGTAGAGCTAGTTAAAGACATCGCTCAAC